>NZ_BAABHD010000079.1:0-128290 GCF_039541915.1 Nibrella saemangeumensis | reverse complement strand
GAATCAGTCAAGTCGGAGGGGTACATCTTTGGTCGGATTAACCCTCAAGATAGGCTGATTTCCGCTTTTTCTAACCCCAGCGCTCCATTTTTAAACACGTTCTTAATCTGACAACGCATATAGACCCTTAGATCAGGATACAGATGGAAATCAGGAGTAAAATCCGGTTGGCTTTCTAATTCTAGCTTGTACACATCACCGGTGCTCCCAGAATCTAACCAACTACTCGTTAATTTAACAGCTTGCGTAGATAGTCCTTGGTGCTGATGTTGAAAGATAATTTCATTAAAGGGTATTTCAATTTGTTGACTACGGTTAAGCGAAAAGTGAGCTGATCTGGCAAAAATTCCTATTTCTACAGCACCTAAGATTTGTTTTAAAATCTTTATAGATTCTTCACTTAGTAAACTATTAATTGTGTCCATACTTAAAGTCGATTTTATACAAGGAGTTGTCTAAGGATAAATAATTCCTTGTAACAGCATAAAGAATCAAATAGGTGCAATTCAAAACTATCAACACCAAATATCCATTTTACTATTTGATGTCTAAAAGTCGCTATTTTCGTCGTATCTAGCTACCATTTAGCTGTAAATAGCACTTTGACATAATCTGATAAGACAAATTTTGCATTAAACAAATAGATGATAAGAGGTTGTTGGTAGTTTTGAATTGCACCCGTTCACAGGATTACCAAATAGCTGATAGTAATAGTAATGATATCAATTTCATAAAACGGCTAAATTAAAAACTGTAAATAGTTCTCAGGCGTAATTCCTACTGGTGTAGCGTCCGGATACGCTTGCAAAAAGGTGTTCGGAATGCGGGCCTTCGCTTTAGCGTTCCATTTGAATTCAATGGCGAGCAGCTGCCCATTGGCTTCTTCGATCCAGTCGATCTCCTGCTGGGCATGCGTCCGCCAGAAATAGTAGTTGGGCCGCAAACCGGCATAGTGGTTGAACTTGATGCGCTCACTAATCATGAAGTTTTCCCATAAGGCACCACTGTCGTTCCGCAGAGCTAACGGATTGAAATTTTTGATGAGGGCGTTCCGGATACCATTGTCGTAGAAATATACTTTCTTACTCTTCTTCAGTTCGTTGCGCAGGTTACGGCTTAACGCACCCACCTGAAATAGTACGTACGATTGCTCCAGCAACGTTATATACCGTTCAACCGTAACGGGGTCGGTGCCTACCGTCTGGCCCAGTTCATAGTACGAAATCTCACTGCCTACCTGTAAGGCCAGCGCCACCAGCAACTTTTGCAGCACCGCCGGTTTTCGCACATCCTGTAAGGCAAGGGCGTCTTTATACAAGGTACCATCCACCAGCTCCAGCAGTCGCCGGGCCGATTCGGCAGGGTGATTGACTATTTCGGGGTATAAGCCGTAGATTAAGCGCTGCTCCAGCAACCGCTGCTCATCGCGCCGGGATGTATGCGCCACCATTTCTGCCGTGGATAGCGGATACAAATGATACTCAAACTTACGCCCGGCTAAAGACTCCTGTACACCACCGGCCAGTTCCAGCGCAGAAGAGCCTGTAGCAATCACCTGAACATCCGGAAACTGGTCAACCAGCAGCTTCAGCGTGAGCCCAATACCCGGCACCCGCTGAGCTTCATCAATGAACACTACCTGTTTGTCCCCCAGCAGCACCCGAAGTGCCGTACTGGTTGTATTCTGCAAATCCTCACGCACATCAGGCTCATCGCAGTTCAGGTACAGAACACCGGATGAACCGGTCTCGGCAAGTTGGCGTAACAGCGTCGTTTTCCCAACCTGCCTTGGCCCTAACAGTAATATGGCCTTTTTTTTAAAGAAGTTCTCCTGAATAGCCCCACTGACTATACGCCTAATCATAAAATTTAGCTTAATATTCCGACTATACTCCGAAAATTAAGCTAAATTTTCTGACTAGACAAACCAATACATCGAGAAAACAGCGGTAAGTTCTCCCTACACCCTTTACTCCTATCCTATCCCTTATAACGTATCAACCTTCATTGCCCCACCGCGTCGGAGTGAGTCGGGACGCAGCCGGGGTTGCTGGAGGGTATCGCTGGCGGCCTGGCGGGCGTCGCTGGCTTTCTGGCGCTTCTTACGGGCCTTTTCCATGGCCTGCCGGTTGTGGTTGGTTGTACGGGGGGGCTGGGTGGCCTTTATATCCTGTTTGGTCGTGTTGACCTCCTGGGCGAACCCGCACAGGCTGACCGTCAGCAGCCAGCCAAGTATCAATAGCTTTTTCATAACGTTTGTGTCTGTTTAGTTGGGCACCACCTTCACCACGTAGGCTTTCCGGATCTTCTCCCGCCCTTTGCCGTCGGTGCGCTTTTCCGAGAAGGTAACGCGGGCGGTGCCAGTGGTTATCCCTTTGATTTCAAATACGGACGGGCCCGAATCGCTGGGTTTCAGGGTATCAACCGGGGCGGTAAGCCGGCGACGGGAGACCTCCACAATTTCCTTGTTCTCGCTGGTCCCGATTAATTCAACAGGGTTGACAATGATACCAGGTAAGGCTACTTCTTTGATCTCACCTATTTTCACCTCCAGGCGTTCACCCCGGTTCGACGCATTGTTGGATTGCAAATGCTGGCTACAGCCCGTCCAGCCGATTCCCAGCCCGACCAGAAACAGCAGGTTAACCCCTTTTACCCAGCATGCAGGGGTCCGGTACGGGTGTTTCTTTATAAAAAACGTTGAGATATACATAGTTGATAGGATTTGTATCACAACTACGCAGCGGGGGCAACGGTTTCGAGATATGACAAACCGGCATTTGCCGGCGTCGGGAACGAATCTGTGCATCTGCCCGTTTTTTCGTAAGGTACTTGCATTACTTCATCTAAATTTTCATCTCCTTTATGAAAGTAACCCTTGCCCTCCTGCTGTCGGCAACCGTGCTGGCGGCATCTGCGCAGGTGAAGGAAACCCCTACTTCACAAAACCCGTTCTTTAGTCCCTACAATACACCCTCCGGGGTTCCGCCTTTTGACAAGATCAGGCCGGAGCATTTTGAGCCCGCCCTGGAGGAAGGCATGAAACAGCAGGCGGCCGAAATTGCGGCCCTCACCAGCCAGAAAGCTACGCCGACCTTCGCCAACACCATCGAGGCCCTGGAAGCGAGCGGAAACCTGCTGCAGCGGGTAAACACTGTCTTTGCCAACCTGAACAGCGCCAACACCAACGAAGCGCTGCAAAAACTGGCCCAGTCTATTGCCCCCCGCCTGTCGAAACACTACGACGATATTAACCTGAACCCGGTGCTGTTTCAGCGCGTAAAGACCGTATACGATCAGCGCAATAGCCTCAAGCTTACCGGCGATCAGAAACGCCTGCTCGAAAAAACCTATAAAGGGTTTGTCCGGAGCGGAGCCGCGCTATCGCCCGAAAAGCAGGAGCGCCTGCGGAAGATCAACGGCGAACTGTCGGTGCTGACGCTGAAGTTTGGTCAGAATCTGCTGGCCGAAAACAACGCCTACACCCTGGTCATCGACAAAAAAGAAGACCTGAGCGGTCTGCCGGAATCGGTGGTTGCGGCCGCAGCCGACGATGCCAAAAAGCGGAACCTGACCGGTAAGTGGGTCTTTACCCTGCAAAACCCGAGTGTAATGCCGTTTCTGCAATATGCCGACAACCGAAACCTGCGGGAGCAGATCTATAAGGCGTATCTGGAGCGGGGTAACCATAACAACGCCCAGGATAACAAAGTCATTATGGCCAGCCTGGTGGCGCTGCGTGCCGAAAAAGCGCAGCTGCTGGGCTACGATAACCACGCAGCCTACGTACTGGAAGAAAGCATGGCAAAAACGCCGGCCAAGGTAAGCGAACTGCTCAACCAGCTCTGGACAGCCACCGTGCCCGTAACCAAACAGGAAGCGGCCGAACTACAGGCGCTGATGGACAAAGATGCCGATCCCCGCCGGGAAAAAAACCAGAAGCTCGAAGGCTGGGACTGGCGATACTACGCCGAGAAACTGCGGAAAGAAAAATACGCCCTCGATGAGCAGGAGCTACGGCCTTATTTCTCACTCGACAACGTCCGCGACGGTATTTTCACCCTGACCAACAAGCTCTACGGCCTGCGCTTCGAGAAGCGTACCGACCTGCCCGTTTACCACGAAGATGTCGTAGCCTACGAAGTAAAAGAAGCCGACGGTCGTCATATCGGCATCATGTACATGGATTTCTTCCCCCGCGCCAGCAAGCGCGGTGGTGCCTGGATGACCAGCTACCGGCGGCAGGAAGTGGAGAACGGCAAGAAGGTTACTCCGGTGGTATCCATCGTGTGTAATTTCTCCAAGCCGACCGGTGATACTCCGGCCCTGCTTACGATGGACGAAACCGAAACGTTTTTCCACGAATTTGGCCACGCGCTACACGGTCTGCTGTCCAACGTAAAATACGGCAGCCAGTCGGGTACGGCGGTACCGCGTGACTTTGTGGAACTACCCTCGCAGATCATGGAGAACTGGGCTCCCGAGCCGGAAATGCTCAAGCTCTACGCCAAACATTATAAAACCGGTGAAGTTATCCCCGACGCTTTGATCGAAAAGATCAAAAAGAGCCAGTTGTTTAACCAGGGCTTTACCACTGGCGAATACCTGGCGGCATCGCTGCTCGATATGGCGTATCACACCCTGAAACCGGGCGAGACCCCATCGGCCAATGAGATCGTATCGTTTGAAAAGCAGGCGATGGATAAGATTGGTCTGATCGACCAGATTCCTCCGCGTTACCGCAGTACGTACTTCCAGCATGTATTCGCGGGTGGCTACTCGGCCGGTTATTATAGCTACATCTGGTCGGCGGTACTGGATTCGGACGCCTTTGAGGTGTTCAAACAAAAAGGCTTATTTGACCAGAAATCAGCTCAGTCGTTCCGCAAAAATGTGCTGGAGCGGGGCGGTACCGACGAGCCTATGTCGCTGTACAAAAACTTCCGCGGTGCCGAGCCCGACATTAAGCCGCTGCTCCGCAAACGAGGATTGTTGAAGGAGATTTAACAGGTGTCAAAATGCGTTCCGGCAACCGGCTATTTCGGCTACTTCGGTAGTTGAAATGGCCGGTTTTGCGTTACAGGTAAAAGACTACTAAACAATTGGCCACCGTAGCGGTCTGATTACACAACCGTTACCTTAAAACTAAAACGATGAAACAACTCCTGATTTTTGTCGCGGCCCTACTCTCCTCTTCCCTCAGTTGGGCGCAGCAGGGCACCGTCGAATACAAAACGACCATGATGGGCGGTAACCAGTCCGTGTCCTCCACCAGTAAGATGTACTATGCCAATGGCAATGTCCGGACGGAAGTAAACGTGGCGCTGCCCGGCGTTTCACGGCCCATGAAGCAAACGGTACTGCTGCTGGCAAATAAGCCCAATACCCTGTATATGCTGAACGAAGCTACTAAAACGTACAGCGAAACGTCCCTTGCCGATGCACAGAAAACTGCCGGTAGTCAGAAGATTACGGTTAACGTAATTGGTAAAGAAAAAATCAGGAACCTGAATACCACACATGCCGAGATCAGCATGGGGCAGGGTACAATGGATGTCTGGACAACCAAAGAAATTCCCGGCTACGCCGGTATGCAGGCCATGATACGATCTAACCGTAGTATGGGTGACGAAAACCTGTACAACGAATTGAAAAAGAAAGGCGTTGATGGTCTTTTTGTGAGAATGGCCACCAGCACCGGCCGCGGAGAAATGCTGATGGAACTGGAACGATACGACACCAAACCTGTAGCAGCCTCCCTGTTTCTAATCCCCAAAGACTATAAAAAAGTAGATGCCCCGGATATGCAGCGGATGGGAAACCTCTCCCCTGCCGAACGGCAAAAGCTCATGCAGGAGATGCAGAAGCGGCAAAAAAGCCGCCAATAGAAACAAGCGTCCTACGAACAAAATAATGGGCCTGACCCTATTGCCCACATAGACAGGCATGGATCAGGCCGAAGAAGAGTACGTTACCGGCGGTCGGTTATTACCGCGCCAGCGGCACCTTGAAGATGTGGAATTCCATTTCCGATATATCCCCGACCGCTTCGTGAATACGGGAAGTAGTGAACAGCAGGTTACCCTGGTGATCGAGGGTGAAGGTATCGGCCCATTTGATCTGCTCATCCTGCACTAATGTCCTGAACTGTCCATCGGGGGTTCGGTACATCACTGCGTTGTTCTCCAGGTCGGCCATATACAGGTTGCCGTTCAGGTCAACGATCATGCCGTCCGGGGCCGGGGTTTTGCCCAAATCCTCGACCTGCTGAGCCAGTTCAGCTTCGTCAACATCATCGTTGATCAGCGCTTCGGTCGGTACGCGATACAGGTGGTAGCCAGTCAGCGCGTGGTAGTACAAAAACTCCTTGTCGGTCGAGAGGGCAATGCCGTCGGCGTGCATCTGCGGCTGCTTGCCGTCTTTCAGCCACTTTTTACCCTCAATGGTCAGGTAGACATCTTCGGCTTTGGTGGATGGGTGCTTATCAAGCAGGCGGTTGGCGACGCCGGTCGGCAGGTCCAGTACGATAATAGCGCCCATACCTGATTCGGTGATATACATCTTCTCCAGTTCCTCGTCCAGCCGCATATCGTTCAGGTACGACTGCTCCGGCGCCACCTTCCGGTCGAAGACCCACTTATTCTTAAGCGTATCGCTGTTCAGGTCAAATTCGTACAGGGTCGGGTTGCCAATTACCCCTTTCATCTCCGGACTGGCCGGGTCCAGCACAAAAAGCGAGTTGCCATAGGCAATGATGGACTGTACGCAGGTAAACTTGTTCTCCTGCGGATGCCCTTTCCAGTGGTTCCACGAATCATTGGGGTAGGGATTGTAGCTGCCATCCCGCAGCACCTCCACTACGGAATACAGGACGCGGTCGCGCCACCGGGGAAAGCAGGCAAACAGCCGGCCATCGTGGCTCATGGTGAGGCCGGTTACCTGCTCACCGGTAAACGTGGCTACGTTTGTTAGTTGATTGGTTGCGGTTGTGGTTTGATCTGCCATAATTCGAACTTCGGATATATGGCCTATCAACCCTATCAGGTGTGTATTGTTTCTGGTATAGCTCTTTATCCCTCTGGTTCGTTAGTAAGCCCTCTGCCGCCCGGAAATCAACCCGGAGCGTTCAGCCAACTTCAAGCCTGAGAAAGAATGCTTTACACTGCCGACGACTACGAACTACCGTCTCACAGAAGTTTATCCGGTGTCATAGGCAGCTCCCGGATGCGTTTGCCGGTGGCGTTGAATACGGCATTGGCGACGGCGGCTGCTACGCCGACGATGCCCACTTCTCCGATTCCCTTAACGCCCATTTTGTTGGAGCGGGTGTCCTCTTCCCTGACAAACAGGACTTCCATCGTACCGATATCCAGATTGGCCGGTACGTGATAATCGGCCAGTGAACGGGTTACAAAGTTACCCCAGCGTGGGTCAACCACCGACTCCTCGGTCAGGGCCATGCCGATGCCCCAGACAACACCCCCGATAATCTGCGAACGGGCCGTTTTGGGATTCAGAATTTTACCGGCTCCGGTCACGGCCAGAAAACGGGACACGCGAACCATGCCGGTAGCCATATCGACCCGTACCTCGGCAAAATTGGCATTAAAGCTGTGCGAGGAGTACTCGTCGGCCCCTTCCGGCGCATCGGAATCCACCCGCGTCTGATAGCTGTCAATTTTTTCCGAAATCATTAACTGCGAAGCCGTCGGGCGGGTGTAATACTGCTTACCCGACCGGGCCATCAATTCGTCCGTAATCTTGATGCAGGCATCATTGACCACGTTGGCGTAGCTACTCGCGCCGACTGAACCCACCGAACCGGCGGCCGGCGGCAGCGTTGAATCGCCAATCCGGACATTTATTCTGTTCAGCGGTAAACCCAGCGCATCGGCCGCTGTTTGGGTCAGGATGGTATACGTGCCCGTGCCCAGATCGGCCGCGGCCAGTTCGACGATTGCCGTTACATCACTGCCTTCCCGCTTCAGCTTCACCAGCGCGGAACTCGGCCGCTGCCGAGCCGGATAGGTACCGCAGGCCACTCCGTAGCCAATCAGGGTATTGCCGTCCCGCAGCTGGCGGGGTTCCAGTTTACGCTTTTCCCAGCCGAAGGCTTTGGCTCCCTCCGTTAAACATTGAACCGTCGTGCGCGAGGACCATGGTTTGCCGTTGGACGGATCACGCGCCGGCTCGTTCTTCAGACGAAACCCGACCGGGTCCATGTTGAGTTTATACGCCAGTTCGTCCATGGCGGATTCCAGCGCAAAGCTTCCCGTCGCTTTTCCCGGACCGCGTGTGTACGTCGGCAGGATGAGGTTCATGGGTACCACCCGGTAGGTAATAAGCGAATTAGGAACAGCATACATGAGTTTGGAGCAGTCTCCGCATGGCTCCACAAACTCTTCGTTAATGGCGCAGTGGGTCGTAATCTCATGTGCTAACGCCGTTAACTTCCCGTCTTTGGTAGCCCCCAGGCTCATTTTCTGGTGATTATGCTGCCGCAGCCCAACGGAGTTAACCATTTGCTGGCGGGTCAGGGCCAGCTTGACCGGTCGGTTTACCTGTTTAGCCGCCACCGCCGTCAGCACCAGATTGGCCCACTGCCCTCCTTTTGAGCCAAAGCCGCCCCCGATATACGGGGTAATGATGCGTACCTGTTCCGGTTTGATATTCAGCGTAGCCGCCGTAGCATTCTGAGCACCGTTGACAATCTGCGAGCTGTTATAAAGCGTTAGCTGGCCTCCGTTCCATTCGGCAATGGTGGCATGGGGCTCCAGCGGATGATGGTGCTCAATAGGCGTGGCATACACCGCTTCAAAGGCAATTTCGGCCGCCCGTAAGGCTGCCTTCGCGTCGCCACGCTTTTCATCTTCTTTATCCTTTGGCCGGACCGCTTCGCCGACCAGTTTATCAAAATCGACCCTGGCCGCAGCCTTATCGTAGGTTACCTTAACCAGATGCGAAGCATGCCGGGCCTGTTCAAAGGTTTCGGCAACAACAATGCCGATATGCTGTCCGTAAAACTCCACCACCGGGCTCTGCAGCATTGCTCCTCCGCGCAGACCACCTTTCACGTTGAGTTTGGGGGCATTCTTATGGGTAATTACGGCCAGCACGCCGGGCGCTTTTTCGGCCTCGGCCGTATCGATGTCTGTAATCCGGCCGGCGGCAATGGTGCTTTTAAACAGAATGGCGTAAGCGGCATTCTTAACCGGGTGGTCTGTTGAATAATCGGCTTTGCCGGTTACCTTGGCTAGTCCATCGATGCGGCTGATCGGGGTACCGACTACGTTCTCTTTCTCTTGCATAGGAATATTGGCTAAAATCAGGCTTTACCTCCGGTCAGGGCCATGTGCAACGCCCGGACAATGCTCCGTTTTCCCAGTTCAACTTTGAATCGGTTATGTGCCAGCGGTCTGGCGTCTGCCATTGCTGCTTCGGCCGCCAGTCTGAAGTTCGCTTCGGTGGCTTCTTTGCCCACCAGCAATTGCTCGGCTTTCAGCGCCCGCCAGGGCTTATGCGCTACCCCACCCAGGGCAATTCTAGCCTGGGCGATCCGGTTGCCGGCACCCTGCAGGTCGAGAGCAGCGGCCACCGATACCAGCGCAAACGCGTACGAAGACCGGTCGCGCACTTTGAGGTAATAAGCGTGATCAGCAAACCGGTTTTTCGGCAGCTCAATAGCCGTAATCAGTTCGCCATGATTCAGATTGGTATCTTTTTCGGGCGTATCACCCGGCAGCCGGTGAAAATCGGCAAACGGGATCATACGCTCCTTTCCTCCCGGCGGGCTGACTTTCACGACCGCATCCAGCGCGGCCAGCGCAACGGCCATATCCGACGGGTAGACCGCAACGCATTTCTCGGACCAGCCAAAGATGGCATGCATCCGGTTGATGCCTTCCAGGGCCCCGCAGCCCGTGCCCGGTTCGCGCTTGTTGCAGGGCATTGCCACGTCATAAAAGTACGGGCAGCGGGTTCGCTGCAACAGGTTGCCGCCATTGGTCGCCATGTTGCGTATCTGTCCGGAAGCACCGGCCAGGATCGCCTGCGTCAATAGCGGGTAGTCTTGCCGGATCAGCGGATGGTTGGCGGCATCGGTATTCGTCCCGAGACTACCGATCGTAATGCCCCCCTGGTTGGTGCCGGTGGTCAGGCGCCTGATCTGGGTAAGCGGCAGGCGGGTGATGTCGATCAGTTCATCGGGGCGCTCCACATCCTCTTTCATCAGGTCCAGCAGGTTGGTGCCGCCGGCCAGAAACCGGGCATTGGGGTTACCCGTCACCAGATTCACGGCCGCCGATGCATCGTTGGCGCTAGTGTATTTAAATGGTCTCATAAATCGCTGGGGTAAGGAGTTAGCCTACAAATTGCCAGGTCTGCCCGACGGGTTTCCCGCTGTACACTTCCTGAATAGCCGCCACAATATTGGGATACGCCCCGCAACGACACAGATTCCCCGACATACGTTCGCGAATCTCCTCGGTCGATAATTGAACCGGCCCCGCTGTTCTGCGGATGTTTTCGGTCACGTAGCTGACGTGACCATTTTTGGCCTCTTCCAGCAGCGCAACCGCCGAACAGATCTGCCCCGGTGTACAGAAGCCGCACTGAAACCCATCGTGTTTCAGAAAAGCCTCCTGCATCGGATGCAACCGAACCGCCGAACCCGTGTCACTCTGAGCCAGCCCTTCAATGGTTTGTACCGTTTTCCCCTCGCAACTGGCAGCTAGGGTCAGGCAGGACAATACCCGTCTGCCGTTGACGATCACCGTACAGGCCCCGCATTGCCCGTGGTCGCAGCCTTTTTTGGAGCCGGTGAGGTCAAGTTTTTCGCGCAGGGTATCCAGCAACGTCATTCTGGAATCTACCGTGAGCTTTCTGGCCGACCCATTTACGTTGAAGGAAACGTTGACGCCGTTTTCGATCGTGGTTGGGGAAAAGTCCGTTACCGGACCCTCAATGGGTCGGGTTAAAACCTGCTCGGCGGCTGCCGACTGCGCGGCCAGCACTCCGCCACTAGCCAGGGCAATCAGTTTTAGAAAATGCCGCCGGTTGACGCCTGTCTCCAGAATCTCATCGAGGTCCTCCGGCATCAGCTCTTCAAACAGCTTCTTTTCGTCTTCCGTAAGTTGCGGGGATTGGTTTTCTTCGTTCATACACATCCTGGGGAGATACCGTTCGTTCCTATAAAAACTGGAGGGGTGGAATTTTGGCCGGAAGGCTGACAGATTTAACCGGCTATTGCCGCAATTGTTTTACGCGCCGGGCCGTGGAGGGCGGCCGACCGAAAAGCAGATATGTCCGCAAAGCACGACTGAGTAGTTTCAAAATGGTCTGTGTCTTTCTTACCCTGAGGACCAATCGTTTATTGAGAATTTTGTAATTTGGTCCGGATTATAACCCTATCTCTATAACGTTTAAACCATGGCCCAATTCAAATTAAAAATCAACGGCCGTGACTATCAGGCGGATGTCGAGCCGGATACCCCGTTGCTGTGGGTACTGCGCGACAATCTGGGCCTGGTAGGCACCAAATATGGATGTGGTATCGCTGCGTGTGGCGCCTGTACGGTCCACCTCAACGGCGAGGCTACCCGCTCCTGCGTGCTGCCGGTATCTGCCGTCGGTTCCGCTAAAGTTACGACCATCGAAGGCCTGTCCGTCAACGGCGACCATCCGGTTCAGAAAGCCTGGGATGAAGTCGACGTACCGCAGTGCGGCTATTGTCAGGCCGGTCAGATCATGACGGCGGCCGCCTTCCTGAAGCGCAATCCGAAACCGTCTACGGCTGAGATTGACGCAGCCATGTCGGGCAATATCTGCCGTTGTGGCACGTACCACCGTATCCGTCAGGCCGTTCAGGTAGCTGCTACTAAAAAATAGTTTGATTGTTTCAGGTCTCAGGTTCCGCGTTGTCAGCTATCCGCCAACTTGAACCATAAAACCTGCAACACGAAACAACAAACTTCAAACTCATTTGATGTATGTCAACCTCAAGACGTGATTTTCTGAAATGGACGGCGGCTGGTAGCGGTGGTTTACTGCTGGGCTTTACCTGGACCGGCACCCGTGCCCTGGATCATATAGAAGCCGACGGCTCTTCCGCTGTCGCCCCCGTTGAGTTTAATAGTTACCTGTCCATTGCCCCCGACGGCACTGTATCCATCCTATCGCCCAACCCCGAAGTGGGACAAGGTATTAAAACGGCGTTCCCGATCATCGTCGCGGAAGAACTGGATGTCGACTGGACGAAGGTTAAAGTCCTCCAGGCCCCGCTGGACTCCAAACGCTTTGAGCGCCAGGTGGCCGGGGGTAGCGGCTCTATCCCGCATTCCTGGCAACGGCTGCGGAAAGCCGGCGCTACCGCCCGCCAGATGCTGATGGAAGCAGCCGCCAAACGCTGGAGCGTGCCGGTGGGTGAACTAACGACCAACAAAGGAACCGTTCTTCACGCAGCCAGCAAGCGCAAGGCTACGTACGGTGAACTGGCGCAGGAGGCTTCTCAGGTACCCGTACCCACGGATGTGAAGCTGAAAGACAAAAAAGATTTCAAGCTGATCGGTAGTACGGTCAGAAACGTGGATAACAAAGGAATCGTAACCGGTAAACCCCTGTTCGGTCTGGATACCCAACGCGAGGGAATGCTGATCGCCATGGTGCAGCACCCGCCCGCGTTTGGCTATAAGCTGAAATCGGTGGATGCCATTGCCGCCAAGGCCATGCCGGGGATTGTGGACGTGGTGACGTTTAAAGACAACGTAGCGATCGTCGGCAAATCGACCTGGCAGGTAAAGAAAGCGCGGGATGCCGTCAAGGCTGAATACGAAAAGGCCGATGAACTGGAAAGCACCAGCGATCACAACCGCCTGTTCAGGGAAATGCTCGACAGCGGCAACGGTACCGTTCGGCGGAAGGACGGTGATGTGGAGGCTGCTTTCAAGAGCGCGGCTAAGGTCGTGAAGGCCGAATACCAGTGTCCGTTCCTGCCGCACAGCCCCATGGAGCCGATGAACTTTTTTGCCCACGTGAAGTTCGAAGGCGATAAAGCGGTCAGTGCCGAACTCATTGGACCCACGCAAACCCCTGAACTGGCCCGTAACGAAACCGCAAAACTCCTGGGCATTCCCCCCGATAAGGTTACCGTTGACCTGACCCGTCAGGGTGGTGGCTTCGGTCGCCGGCTCAAAGCCGACTATGTGCACGATGCGGTGGAGGTATCGCGGCTGGTAAAAGCGCCGGTCAAGGTGGTCTGGACCCGCGAAGACGATATGACCGGCGGTAGCTACCGTCCGGCCGTTCGGTACCGCTTTGAGGCCGCGCTGGATGCCCAGGGGAATATGATCGGTTACCGGTTACGCGGAGCCAGTATAAACGCCGGCAACGCAACGCGGGAAAACAACTTCCCCTCGGGTGCCGTGCCGAATCTGCTGATCGATTCCGTCGACCATAAATCGCCGATTACTACGGGAGCCTGGCGGGCACCGATTACCAACTTCCTGGCCTTTGCTGAGCAGTCGTTCCTGGACGAAGTAGCGCAGGCCGCCGGCAAAGATCCGGTTCAGTTTAGGCTGGACCTGCTCGAAAAAGCAAAGAAGACGCCGGTGGGCGACATCAAATACGACGTCGACCGGATGATCGGCGTCATTAAACTGGCGGCTGAGAAATCAAACTGGGGTAAGAAAAAAGATGTAGCCCAGGGCTTCAGCGTGTACTATTCGCACCTGTCGTACGTGGCGCAGGTAGGCGAAGTAGTCATGCAGAAAGGGAAACCGGTGTTGCAGAAGATCTACGCAGCCGCCGACTGCGGCATTGTGGTCAACCAGAGCGGTGCCCGTCAGCAGATCATGGGCGGTATCGTGGATGGACTCGGTCACGCCATGTACGGCCGGTTAAGCTTCCAGAATGGCGCTCCTGAGCAAACCAACTACAACAATTACCGGCTGATTCGGCTAAACGAGATTCCCGAGATCGACGTGCATTTTGTCGACAACGGCGTTGACCCCACGGGGCTGGGTGAACCCGCCCTGCCGCCGACGGGTGCAGCCGCTGCCAATGCCTTTTTCAAGGCCACCGGCAAGCGCCTGTACAGCCAGCCGTTTGCCGAGCAGGATTTGTTTAAAGGCGTGTCTTAGACTTCTATCGAAACTCGTCTTGCCTGTTTCGCTCGTCTCCCGCTCGTCCGCGATTATATCGCGAGACGGGCGGCACGAGCGTTTGTAACGCTCGTGCCAGACAGACCTCTTATGCAGTGTATCCGCTCACAGATGCGCACCTCATTCATCCGCGTCACCAAGCACGCCGGCGGGCCGGTGGATGAACACCGCTACAATAACTTCCCTCCCATTCCCCTGCCTCTGTCAAACAAATCGGACATACGCTGGTTGAATGCATGAAAAGGTCTAATCCAAAAAATAAACATGCGTTGGCAAGGTAGGCGCGAAAGCGGAAACGTAGAAGACCGCCGGGGAAGCGGTGGTACGGGAATGGTGGTAGGCGGTGGGCTGGGCACCGTCATTATTGCGGTTATTATTTACCTGCTGGGTGGCGACCCGTCTTCGTATATTGGTACCGAATCCGATCCGGGAGCCGCGTCGCAGACACAAACGACCAACCCGCAGGACGATGAGGCCGCCCGTTTTGTCAAAACCACGCTGGCCAGTACAGAAGATATCTGGACCAAGGTGCTGGCTCAACAGGGTGAACAGTACAGGCCTCCGATCCTGGTGCTTTTCCGGGGAAGTACGCAATCCGGATGTGGCACGGCCTCGGCCGCCATGGGTCCTTTTTACTGCCCTGGCGATAAAAAACTGTACATTGATCTTTCCTTTTACGATGAGCTCCATACCCGGTTCAATGCACCCGGCGATTTTGCCATGGCCTACGTAGTAGCCCACGAGGTCGCTCACTACATACAGGACGAATGGGGGATTACGGATAAAGTCTCACAACTAAGGGGTAGACTCAGCAAAGTTGAAAACAATCAGCTTTCGGTACGGCTCGAACTCCAGGCCGATTTTTTGGCTGGCGTCTGGGCTCACTATGCCAATCAGGAAAAAAATTATCTGGAGCAGGGTGATATCGAAGAAGCTCTCCGGGCGGCCAACGCCATTGGCGACGATCGCATTCAGAAGCAAAGCCGGGGCTATGTAGTGCCCGATGCGTTTACCCACGGCACCTCCGCCCAGCGCGTATACTGGTTCACGAAAGGCTTTAAAACCGGCGACATCAACCAGGGTGATACCTTTAACAGCCGCGAAGATGCTAACCTTCAATAATTATCTTTTAACAATTTAATCGCAGCCCTGCGATTTTCGTTAAAATAACCCTATTTTGTCAGCGAATACCAAATCATTCTAACAGAACTGTTAATCATGAAAATTTTCGTAGGTAGTCTTCCCTTTTCGGTGGAGGACGACGAGTTGAGAGAGTATTTTGAGGAGTATGGAGAAGTAAGTTCGGCAACGATCATAATGGATAAATTTTCGGGGAAGAGCCGGGGATTCGGGTTTGTGGAGATGGCTAACGAAGAAGAAGCGAAAAAAGCCATTGCTGAGCTGGACGGTGCAGAGGTTGGCGGCCGGACAATCGTGGTAAACGAAGCCGAAGAAAAGCGGGACAGTCCCAGAAGAAGTAATTTCAGCGGAGGAGGAGGCAACTCCGGAGGAGGATATAATCGCGGTGGTGGCAATGGCGGCAGCGGTGGCGGCTTCAACCGGGGTGGTGGCGGTGGCTACAATCGCGGTGGCGGTGGTGGTGGCGGCTACAACAAAGGCGGTGGCGGTGGTGGCCGTGATCGCGACCGGGATAACCGGCGGGGTGGCGGCAGCCGATACGAATAAGACACTTCCAGCAGGAGACCGCTATACTGATCATCAGTATAGCGGTCTCCTGCTGTCTCATTTTACCTGTTTCGTCTCTATTTCTTCTCACAGACTACTGTACCTCAGCGTTCTAGTCAGTACCTTTTTGCATGTCAACATTAACTAATCCCGTGCGCGTGCTCGTTGTCGGCTGTGGCAACATGGGTTCGTCTCACGCCAAAGCGTATCAATTGCTGGATGGATTCGACATCTGCGGCATCGTCTCCACCGGAAAAAGTAAAGAAGTCCTGAATGAAAAACTCGGCGGTGGCTATGCCCTGTTCGACGATTACGCCACTGCGCTGCAAACAACCCGGCCTGATGCCGTTTGCATCTCTACCTACCCCGACACCCACGAAGCGTTTGCCATCATGGCTCTCGAACAGGGATGCCATGTTTTTATCGAAAAGCCCCTGGCTGATACCGTTGAAGGCGCCGAACGCGTAGTAGCTGCCGCCGAAAAAGCGGGTAAAAAGGTAGTGGTAGGCTATATTCTCCGCCACCATCCCTCCTGGGAAAAATTTGTGGAGATCGCCAACGACCTGGGCCGGCCGCTGGTCATGCGAATGAACTTAAACCAGCAAAGCCACGGCGGTATGTGGACCGTTCACCGCAACCTGATGAAAAGCCTCAGCCCGATTGTCGACTGTGGCGTTCATTACATCGACGTGATGTGCCAGATGACCCGCTCGAAACCCGTACAGGTCAATGCCATTGGTGCCCGGCTGACGGAGGAGATTCCGGCCGGTAATTACAACTACGGCCAGTTACAGATCCGGTTCGCCGACGGCTCGGTGGGCTGGTACGAAGCGGGTTGGGGGCCAATGATGAGCGAAACCGCGTTTTTTGTCAAAGATGTAATTGGTCCGAAAGGCTGTGTGTCGATCGTCGCCAAAAATGCCGGCGGCTCGGGTAAATCCGACGATGTGGACTCGCATACCAAAACCGAATCGCTGCGAGTGCATCATGCCACCCTGGACCAGAACGACCAGTTTACAAAGGCCGACACCTGGATTGATATGCAGGACGAGCCCGATCATCAGGAGTTGTGCAACCGCGAGCAGCGCTTCTTCCTGAAAGCCATTCAGGATGATCTGGATATGACCGATCACCTGCAGGACGCCGTCAACAGCCTCCGCATTGCCTTCGCCTGCGACGAGTCGGTACGGACGGGCCAGCCGGTTTTGTTGTAATCCCCTTATGTTGAAGGCTCCGGGTTGTAATCGACCCGGAGCTTTTTATTGTCCTGACCATACCGCCAACGTCACGCTTATGCTTATCGGTTACCCATAACTATCCCAAGCGTAATGAGGCCAACAATCAGGACAAACAAAATAACCATCAGCCAGGTAAGCCATTTCTTCCGGGGATGGTTGACCCAGTAGTAGAGCAGGCCCGAAAAAAGAAAAGACTGGAGCAATACCTCCGGAAGGCCGATCAGATGAAACCGGCCCGGCAATACCGTATAAATCAGTCCTTCGACGGAGCCGGGAGATGGCCCAAACGTATTGATAATACCGAGTATAGCCAACAGCAGCCAACTGATTAGCCATCCTCTGCGCTCTCCGAAGAACTTGTCCCGTACCGGGTAAAATGCAACGGCAAACAAGAGCCCCCGTAGCGGCTGGAATAGCGGTCCGGCCATAACGATGGGCTCACTAACCTGTCGCATCAATTGGCGTACCGATTCATCGGCGTACAGGTTGCGGTAGTCGAACAGGGTGAGCGCCAGGAAGCCCATGAGAAAGTAGGTGACCGTATGCGTGAGAGCCGCCTTGAAGGCCAGCGTCCCAAAGGAAGGTAATTGACGGTTCATGGTGGTTGAAGTCGTAAACGCTAAGAACGCCAATAAAAATAACTTTTCACTACACCAACACAAACCTTTATCCGGATGGCCATTTTCCCGACCCAGTATTCGACCCTCGCGGCTTCGGCGCTGAAAGACCGGATTGCAGAACGGTATGCCCTGAAAGACGCAACATGCCGGCTCCTGTTGCACGGCGTCAGCGATACCTATCTACTACAGGATGCGACCACTAAGTATATTCTCAAAATATACCGCAGCGCCCACCGGTCGCTCACCGAGATTAAGGGAGAAGTCGAACTGCTGAACATCATGAAAGCGGAAGGTGCCAAGGTATCTTATCCCATCGGGGATGCAGCGGGCGAATACGTTCAGGCATTCAACGCGGCTGAAGGTACCCGGCATGGAGTCCTGTTCAGCTTTGCGCCCGGCAGTCCTGTTTATGATCTGACGGATGAGCAACTACGAACCGTCGGTCGTGAAATGGCGTTTAACCACAACATTACCGCCCGGATCAGCCTGCAGCACGAACGTAAAAGCTATGATGTCCATACCACGCTGATCCGGCCTTTGCAACGGTTAGAAACTGCCTTCGACCACGATCCGGAAGGTTTTACCTACCTCTCCGAAACAGCCGACCACGTTATCCGGCGGATGAAGACCCTGGACACAGCTGCATTCGGCTACGGGTATTGTCATTACGACTACCTGCCCAAAAACTTCCATTTCGATGAAGCCGGTCAGCTGACCCTGTTCGATTTCGACTTTGCCGGCAAAGGGTATCTGGCCAGCGACATCACCTCCTTTCAGGTGCATTTGTTCTTCTCCGTTACCTACGCGGGCATGGCACCCGAAGAGGCCGACCGGCAATACCAGGTGTTTCTGGATGGCTACCGGGAGCTTCGGTCTTTGACAGACGATGAGCTTACCGCCGTGCCTTACCTTGGCTTCATGTTCTGGGTCTTTTACCTCAGTTTTGCCCGCGAAAACTTCGACGACTGGTCCAACTTCTTCTTCACTCCCCGTTACCTGAAAGAACGAGTCGGCCTCATCCGCCGGTACATGGGCATGTACACTCACTCCGTCCACTAGTAAACCGATTAACGACCCTGCCCCAGTTGCCGGATGTCCTTTACCTCCAGCACCCGCTTATCATACCCCCTCAGCGTGACGTTGATCATAGCTCGGCCAAGTTCCTGCAAGGTGCTGACGTAATTCCCGGCAACGGCTTTGAAGACCGGGTACAGCCACGACAGATAGGCGTAATAGGGTTTGGTATTTTTCAATCCTGGCGTTGGATGCAGATACCCCGGCCGGAACATATAGGCCGCTTTGAACGGTAACGCCATCAGGTGGTTCTCCGTTTTGCCTTTCACCCGTGCCCACATGGAGTTGCCCTGTTCGGTGCCGTCGGTGCCCGCACCCGATACGTAACAAAATGTCATCTCCGGGTTCAGCCGGGCCAGTGTCTGCGCGACATGCATCGTCAGGTCGTAGGTCAGGCGGTTAAACTCCGGTTCTTTCATGCCGACGGAGGACACGCCCAGGCAGAAATAACAGGCGTTGTAGCCAGTCAGTTGAGTTTCTATAGGCGACATGTTGTAAAAGTCTTTATGAATGATCTCTTGCAGCTTAGGGTGAGATACCCCGCCCGGCTTCCGGTTGATGACCAGTACCTGTTCGACATCCGGATGCTGCAGGCATTCGTGCAGGACGCCCTCGCCGACCATGCCGGTAGCGCCGGTAATAATGGCTCTGATTTTCATAGTTATTCTGGACTAACCGTTTCCTTCGGCTTCCGAATATATGTATCTTTCGCTATTTCCAACCCTGCCCATGCCTACCCGAAGAATATTTCTGAAAACAGCCGCAGCCGGACTGTCGCTTGTTCCTACCTGTGTGGCGGTTGCCGGTAATCTCAGCTCGGATACAAATCCGAAAAAGCCCGGCCACATCAAGCTCAGTTGCAATCTCTATTCCTTTAATGAGCCGCTGACTACCGGTCAGATGACACTCGAACAGGTGCTTAAATTCTGCGCTGACCTGGGTTTTGACGCCGTTGACCCGACGGCGTACTACTTCCCCAACTACCCCACCCTACCCGCCGACAGCTACGTCTATGACATTAAGCGGAAGGCGTTCCAACTGGGACTCGACATCAGCGGAACCGGCGTACGCAATGACTTCACGCTATCCGATCCGACTCAGCGAAAAGCCCAGATTGATCTTGTCAAAAACTGGATCGGGTTTGCCGCCCGCTTTGGTGCGCCAAACCTGCGGGTATTCTCGGGCAAAGCCTTAACGGCCGGGCAAAATCGCGAAGAAGTGACCAACCGGGTAGCCAGCGCACTCCGCGAATGCACCGAGTACGGCGCGCAGTATGGGGTAATGCTTGCGCTACAAAACCACGCCGACTTTATCGAAACCGCCGACCATGTGCTGCAAATCCTTAAGATGGTTAATTCTGAATGGCTGGCGGTCAACCTCGATATCGGCAGTTTCCGGATTGGTGATCCGTACGCCCAGATTGCGCAACTGGCACCCTATGCCGCTACCTGGCAGATCAAAGAGAATCTGTACGTCGACGGCAGGGAAGTTGAGACAGACCTGAATAAAATTGTCCGGATCGTACGCGACTCCGGCTACCGGGGCTACCTGCCCATTGAAACGCTTGGCAAAGGCGATCCCCGCGTAAAGGTGCCTGATTTTCTGGAGAAGGTCAGAAAGGCGCTGGCCGTAGCGGGTTAAGCAACCCTTCATTAACTGTTGTCATATGCCCCCGTTAACGAAACGTGATTTTCTGAAAACCCTAGCCGGTACTACCGGTTTGACGATGATATCCCCGATTTCTCTGGAAAAAGCGTTAGCCAACGTAGCTACCTTAACGCCGGCCGAACTGGCCAGGGACGAACCGTTCTGGCGGCAGGTCCGGTCGGCCTACACCATTACCGATGAGTTTATTCACCTCGAAAACGGCTACTACTTGCTGGCCGCGCAGGAGGTACTCGACCAATACCAGCAGCACATCCGCCGGATCAACGCGGTGTCATCGTATTACATGCGTACCCGGCAATTTGACGATAAGCTCGCTTCGCGAAAGCAATTAGCCGATCTGCTGGGTTGCCTCCCGGAGGAGGTCATCATTACCCGCAATACCACCGAGTCGCTGGATACCGTGATCGCCGGCATCGACTGGAAGCCGGGCGACGAAGCCGTAATGGCCGAGCAGGACTATGGGGCCATGCTCGATATGTTTAAGCTCCAGGCACGCCGGCATGGCATGATCAACCGCCTAATCTCCATACCCAACCATCCTCAATCCGACGAAGCGATTGTCAGTCTGTACGAAAGGGCTATTACGCCGAAAACGCGGCTGCTAATGGTGTGCCACATGGTAAACATTACAGGCCAGATTATGCCAGTCAGGAAAATTGTTAACATGGCACACCGGCACAACGTAGCGGTGCTGGTGGACGGGGCTCACGCGTTCGGACACCTGGCCTTCAGCATTGCCGACCTGGGCGGATGCGACTACTACGGTACCAGTCTGCACAAATGGCTCGGGGCTCCACTAGGCGCAGGACTGTTATACGTTCGTAACGATAAAATTCAGCCGCTCTGGCCCCTATTCGGCGAATCGGGATTTGCCGATGACGACATCCGTAAGCTGAACCATACCGGCACCCATCCGGTGGCTACAGATCTGGCCATTCAGGATGCGATTCGCTTTCACCAGCAAATCGGCATCGCCCGCAAAGAAGCCCGGCTACGCTACCTTCAACGCTACTGGACCGATCAGGTTCGGAACCACCCCAACATCATCCTGAACACCCCCGCCGATCCGGCCCGCTCCTGCGCCATTGCCAATGTAGGTGTCAACAACATAAAACCGGCTGACCTGGCCAAACGCCTGTTCGACCAGTACCGGATCTTTACAGTCGCCATCGACTACGCCAACGTACAAGGCGTACGCGTCACTCCGCACCTGTTTACTACCACGCAGGAACTGGATACGTTCGTGAAGGCGTTACGGACGATTGCCGGCTGAGGAAAAGCACGGTCTTCATAAACAACTAACGTTTAACACTGTTAGATTAAAGCTAATTGATTGTTTATGAGCAGGGCTTTTTTGAAAAATGAATCGGCAGATGACCCCGTCTTCATTCCGGCACGGGCTCCGCTGCCGCCGGGCACGCCCAACTATGTTACCCCCAGAGGGCTGTCTCTGCTACGGGCGGAGCTCACCGAACTGGAATCGGAACGCAGCCGCGTTCAGGCTGACGAAAATGACGAAACCGAACGATCACGGCAGATCAGCCTGTTGAATGGCCGCATCGCCAAACTCAACGAACGGATTGCCAGTGCCAGAGTGGTGGAACCACACAGTCAGCCGCACGATGAAGTGCGTTTTGGTGCCACGGTTACCCTTCGACCCCGTAGCGGAAAATATTCGGGTCGTGCGGGCACGCAGGCAGAGCGCCAATTAACGATTGTCGGCGTCGACGAAGCGGATCTGGCACAAGGTCTCATTGCCTTTACGGCACCCGTTGCCCGAGCCATGCAGGGAAAGAAGGTTGGGGATCTGATCACCCTGCCCTCCGTGCAGGGCGAAGGGGTGCTGGAAATAGTTGGTATTGCCTATGATTCAGGCTAAAACCAGAAACCCCGGCGTCTGCCGGGGTTTCTGACAATGCGTTTACCTAAGCTGATAACCATGCCACTGCATTTGGAAACGGAACCGATTACATCGTCGGAATGGCGATGCCGGTATACATCAGGCTTTTGTTGTACTTGGCAAGGGTGGTGGCTTTTCCCGTCTCCAGATCGATGGTAAACAGGGTTGATTTCTTGTTAACTTCGTACAGGGCCAGCGCCACTCCACCACTGGAAGAAATATCAAAACCACCCTCGCCCACTACTTTCAGGCCCAGCGAACCAACTTCCACAAGCGTGCCATCATTGGGCGGCATCTGCTTAAAAAGCTTCTGGCTGGCAACGTCAATATTATACAGGGTTGTGGTTGTCGCCCCAGCCATATTGTTGGTGTAAGCAACGGCGGAGATCCGGGCTCCGGCCTGGCCGTTAATCATTCCGTCGACGACTGCCACCGCGCCGGTTATTGGATTTACCCGGAGGTTCTGCCCCTGATCGGTTACGATTCGGATGCGGTCAACGGTGGGGTTAAAATCAAAGCCAGCCACATTGCCCATCAGCGAAGGCGTAAAGGGGCCCGGCCCAACCATAGTAGCCATTCCGGTTTCTGTGTTGATGGTATAGAGCCGGCTGGTACTCCCCAGGCCGTATAGCTGCCCGGTAGCCGGCCGAAAATCAATACCAAGTATTGTTTCACCCATTTGCAGGCCGGAAATCGTTACTGACTGGAGCAGCATTTCGGGATTTTTTGTCGAGTATTTATCCAGTTGGATGCCACCAGCCAGGGCGTAAAAGGTAATGTCGCCAAATCCCTTCCTGGCGTTAGCCGTCGATAAGACTTCGGGTTTACTAGGCACGAGTGCGTCGTTCTGGCAGGCTGCCAGCGTGGTAAGCAGGAGGGCAAAGGCCACAGCCTTCAATGGATTGACGATACCTTTCATAACTAACAATTGTTGAGGTGAAAAACGTTGTTACGCCCTTACCTACGGAATAGCGCTCCATCCGGATTGCTGGAACTTAGCAACTGCACCTGAATCGTGTAAATTCTTTCTACGGGTATAAAAACAACGAGGCCGGCATACCTAAATGCCAGCCTCGCCTTATCGTTATTTTACAATTACTTTTTGTCCTGCGTCAGCTCTTTTTCATTGTAGCTTAGCCCGTACTGCTTCAGCACATCGGCGGGTACGCCATCCCACTGGTTGGGGGTATTTCCCAAATAACCAATGTCTTTAATGCCCATGGGGCTGGTATAAAAGCCGGTGAGCACAAATCCCCGCAGCCGGTTAAAGAACGCGACGCCCTGACTCATCTCGGGCTTAGCCAGTTCGGGATACGCAATAGCATCGACAACCTCGATCTGTTGCGCTTTGGTGGTCTGCGCAAAAGGCTTCCCGTACTTTTTGGTGCAGTAGTTGTCCAGCCAGCGCAAGCCACCGCGCATAGGCGTCTGATTGGCCGGTACGTCTTTCATCATAAATTCGATGAAGGCGGGTACTCCGGCCTGCGACGCGCTGCCCGATTTACTGTCGGCCGGAATAATAATGTCCGACAGCACCGTAATGGTCTGTAGTTCCTGCGGGGTGAAGAACTTCTGCTTCATCAGCTCCGCATCGCGAATGGCTTCAAACTTCTGCCGACCGCCCGGTATTTTTATCGGGGTTTCGGGGGGCGCAGGCACAGCTGCTTCGGCCGGCATAACCGCCAGCCCCAGTGAACTCAACGAAATGGCTTTAAGGGTGTCTCTGCGTTTCATAGCTTAAATATTTTTCTGCTTAACTTGATCAATGAGGTAATCGGAGGTGCGCATGGAGCAGGCCAGGATGGTCCAGGTTACGTTTTTGTCACCCTGCGACGGGAAGGCAGCGGCATCCACCACAAACAGGTTCTTCACGTCATGGGCCTGCTGGAACGAGTTCAGGGCCGAGTTCTTCGGGTTGCTACCCATCCGGGCAGTGCCCACCTCGTGAATAATGCGGCCGGGGGCTTCCAGTCCGTAGTTGTTTTCCGCACCGGGTTTGTTACCCAGCGCAATACCGCCCATGGCGTGGATGATCTCCTCGAAGGTATCCTGCATGTGCTTGGCCTGCTTCACCTCGGCCTCCGACCACTTGTAGTTGAAGCGCAGCGTCGGAATCCCGTACTTATCCACGTTATTCGGGTCAATTTCGCAGTAGTTGCTTTCCAGAGGTACCGGTTCACCGCGACCAGCCATGCCGACAAAGGCACCATAGTACCGCCGGATATCATCTTTCATGCTGGCACCGTAACCACCAGCGGGACGCTTTTTGCCATCACGACCGGGAATCATGCCGTTCAGGCCGGCGACTCCGCCCATGAAACCGTAGCCGGGCATACCCATACCCCCGGAATATTCAATGTGGTACCCACGGGGGAAATCGAGTTTCTTATTGTCGAGCCACCAGGGCGTAAAGACGTGCATACCGCCAACACCGTCTTCGTTGTACCGCTTGCGGTCCATCAGGGTCGGGATGAACGCCGAACGGGACGCCCCGGTCGAGTCATTCAGGTATTTACCGATTACCCCGCTGGAGTTGGCTAACCCATTCGGGAAGCGCGATGATTTGGAGTTGAGCAGCAGCCGCGCCGTTTCGCAGGTACTGGCGGCCAGCACGACCACCTTAGCCTGCACCGTTTTTTCCTGCAGCGATTCGGTATCGACGTACGACACACCAGTAGTGAGACCCGTGTTGGCATCGGTCATCACCTCGCGGGCCATGGCATTGGTAATCAGGGTAACGTGGCCGCTCTGCAATGCCGGTTTCACCAGCACCGACGAAGACGAGAAGTCGGCGTAGGCCGAACAGCCCCGACCACACTGGCTGCAGTAGAAACACTGACCACGCTCTTTGTTGATGGGCTTGGTCAGAATGGACAATCGCGACGGGATGACCGGGATACCGATGCCCGTGGCGGCTTT
Source organism: Nibrella saemangeumensis (assembly GCF_039541915.1). Classification (NCBI taxonomy): domain Bacteria; kingdom Pseudomonadati; phylum Bacteroidota; class Cytophagia; order Cytophagales; family Spirosomataceae; genus Nibrella; species Nibrella saemangeumensis. Next base: position 103,029 of record NZ_BAABHD010000079.1, on the reverse strand, counting down.
CCGGATCATCAGCTCGTGCAGACGCGGTTTTGGAGCCGGCAAAAAAACTCCGTCCGGTTCGTTACGGATGCCTTCCTTGGAGCCAAACACCCCAATGAGCCGGTCAACCTTATCGTAGTACGGAGACACATCGTCGTAGCCGATGGGCCAGTCTTCGCCGATACCGGTCATCGAACGGCGCTTGAAATCATCGGGCCCGAAGCGCAGCGAAATACGGCCCCAGTGGTTAGTCCGGCCACCCAGCATCCGCGAGCGGAACCAGTGAAACTCGGTACCCTGGGCCGCCGTATAGGGCTCGCCCTCAATCTGCCAGCCTCCCCAAGCGGCATCAAAATCACCAAAGGCACGCGTTGTACCGGCTCCGCGCCGGGGTGACTCGTACGGCCATTTCAACTGGGTGATGTATTTTGGATCGGCAGGGTCATAGTACCCACCCGCTTCCAGCAGAACAACGTTGGCACCGGCTTTGGACAGCTGATAGGCCGCCATGCCGCCACCAGCCCCGGAGCCCACGATGCAGACATCGTATACTTTCGGAGCCTTTTTTATCTGAAATAAATCCATGTAGATAGGGTTAGAGAAGAGTAAAGTCTTCTTCAGCTTGTCATATAAAGCCAATTTATACGCATTTATACTATAGATCTGCCACTTTTAGCGTAGCCAAATGCATAATCAGTAACTCTACTACTACAATTCTCTGAAAATCGACCGTTTACAAACTCACCTTTGGGTACAAGGATGATTCCTTCGTAGTATTAGCCAGTCAAAACCCCAGTCTATCTGTTCCGTGAAATCATCCAGAACCCCGCTTTTAAACCTTCTCCGGCAAGCCTATCGGCTGGCAGTGGCCGCCAACCAATCCGAAAATCCGCCCGCTGACGAACTGATCGACCAATGGCGTGACCACCAGTCGCGTCGTCATTTTCTGCGCTCGGCGGGTCAGCTGACCCTGCTGGCCGGCGGCCTCGGTACCCTCGAAGCCTGCCGTCCCGATGTACTTGACCCGGCCCGGCCCCAGAACCGCGACCGCTCGGCCCGCCGGAACGACCAGCCGGTTGTGGCCATCATCGGAGCCGGTATTGCCGGACTCAATGCCGCGCATACGTTCCGGAAAAACAACTTTACTAACTTCACCATCTACGAAGGATCGGCACGGACTGGTGGCCGGATGTACACCGCCAAAAACATCATGGCTCCCGGTCTGACCACTGAATTGGGCGGTGAATTCATCGACAGCGGCCACCGCGATATGCTTCAGTTGGCACAGGAGTTTGGGCTGTCGCTGCTGGACACGCAGGCCCCGTCGGAGATGGCGCTCATCAAAGATGCCTTCTATTTTGGTGGTAACCACTATACGCTGAGCCAGGTAGTAGCAGCCTTCCGGCAGATTGCTCCGCAACTGGAGAAGGATATTAAAAGCCTGCCACCAGTCGTTGATTACCGCACCAAAGGCGTAGCGCAGACCCTGGACCAGTTATCGATCTCGGATTACCTGACCAGCATCGGGGCCGGTGGATGGCTGAAAGACCTGCTGGAAGTAGCCTACGAAACGGAGTTTGGTCTGTCATGCAGCGTGCAGTCTTCCATCAACCTGCTGTACCTGATTTCGGCCGATACCCGGAAAGGGCAATTTGACATTTTTGGTATCAGCGATGAACGCTACAAGATTGCCGGGGGTAATCAGCAGATCGTCGACCGGCTGGCGGCCTTGTACGAGAGCCATATCGAACTGAGCCGAATCCTGACCACCATTGATCCGGCCGGCACCAAACTGGCGCTTACCTTTGACGACGGCTCGGTGGTGCAGGCGGATTACGCCCTGATTACCCTTCCCTTCACCAAACTCAGGGAAGTCAGTATCAATGTCTCCCTGGAACCGGTAAAACAGCAATGTATTCAGGAGTTGGGATACGGCACCAACGCCAAACTGATGATGGGCTTCAGCGGACATCCCTGGCGAAGCGGGGGCTATACCGGCTATGTCTTTACCGACAATGGGGTACAGACCGGCTGGGACAACAGCCAGAGGCAGGGTATTCCGGGTGCCGGTGGCTATACGGTGTACCTGGGCGGGCAACGGGGCGTTGAGGTTGGTCAGGGAACGCCTGAACACCAGAAAGACATTTACCTGCCCCTGCTGAACCAGATCTTCAATGGCTCGCAGGTACTTTACAACGGTAATGTGCAGCGTTTCCACTGGCCGACGCATCCGTTCACCAAAGCCAGCTACGCCTGTTATACGGTAGGACAGTGGACGAGTATTAGCGGTGCCGAAATCGAGCCAGCCGGTCGGCTGTTCTTTGCCGGTGAACATTGCAGCTTCGAGTTCCAGGGCTATATGAACGGCGGTGCCGAAACCGGCCGGCGGGCGGCCCGGCAGATGCTGCGCTATGTAGCGGCTACCTCAGCCCGCCCAGTTTAGGAGGATTTTCGTACCATTTTCAATTCGACTTTATCCACACCATGAACCAACTAAAGTACGCGGTGCTTTTTGCACTTTCCTTTTTCGTGGCCCAGCCTGTTTTTTCGAGTGCCTCTTCGTCGTCCAGTCAGGAGGCCACAGTTGCCCGTCAGGCCGATACAGCACCCAAAGCGGCTGTTGCTTCTTCGGAAGAAAAAGCGGCTGCAGAGAAGACAGGAAAAGTCAGGAAAAAGAGGAAAGCGCAGGGCAGGCAAATTGAAATCTTCGCTATATCGGCGCTGGTGTTAAGCATCGCTGGCGCTTTTTCCTTTTATTACATCGCCGGTCTGGTCTTTAGTCTGCTGGCGGCCATAGCGGGTTTAATCAGTTTAGTGCGAATCCGGGAGAACCGGGACAAATATGCCGGCAAAGGGTTCGCTATCGCCGGCTTGATAATAGGTGTTTTGGGCGTGGCTTCGTTTGTGATTTACGGCTTGTCGAACGGACGGTTTTATTGATCGTTTGTTTTTGCAACGCAGCCAGTTTCCGCTCCAGCAGTTGCTTCTCAGCCTGTGAAGTAGTCAGCCGGATGGCCTGCTGCAAAATTCATGGGCGAGCGGATGATAAGCATGTACTTGTCCATAATTGCAGATTGATTGAAGGATGACATGATTTTGTTTTTGCCACTAAGACGAACTCGCCTTTAAAAACCGGACAACGTCCTGAAAATTTCTGCGTTTTTTTCGCCGGGCGTTCAGACCAGTTACAGGGTTGGCAACAGATGAAAAACAATTGAGGTGTATCTTTGCGGTATGGCACAATTAGGCAATGACCTGCAGGCGGCAAAACAATTATTGGAACAGGGAGAAGTCGTGGGTATTCCCACCGAAACAGTATACGGGCTGGCCGGTAACGCCTTCAACCCGGATGCGGTCCTTAAAATCTTTACGGTAAAAAACCGCCCCGCGTTTGACCCCCTGATTGTGCATACCGACTCCCTAACGAAGGTAAGTCAGTTTGTGGATGAAATTCCGGAGCCAGCCCGCAAACTGGCGGAGAAGTTCTGGCCCGGTCCGCTCACCTTGCTGCTGCCGAAGAAGCCAGTGATTCCAGAGCTGGTTACCTCGGGACTAAGCACGGTGGCGGTGCGTATTCCCAACCACCCGCTCACGCTGGCGCTGCTCCGGTCGCTGGACTTTCCGCTGGCCGCGCCCAGTGCCAACCCTTTCGGCTACATCAGCCCTACCACGGCCCAGCACGTAGTAAACCAGTTGGGTGACCAGATTCCTTATGTCCTGGACGGCGGGCCGTGTCAGATCGGCCTTGAATCAACCATCATCGGTTTCACCGACAAGCACCACCCCATTGTTTACCGGCTGGGCGGTATGGCGTTGGAAACCATTGAAGCGGTAGTGGGACCGCTCACGGTCCGCAGCCACTCGACGTCTAACCCGAAAGCGCCGGGTATGCTCAGCAGCCACTACGCGCCCCGAAAACCGCTGGTGCTGATGCCGACCCACTATGCCGCCGTCGACCCCGAAATGAGTGATGTCGGTGCCCTAGCCTTTCAGAGACCCATCGAAAACATTCCGTCCGACCGGCAATTAGTCCTCTCCCCAACCGGCGACCTGACCGAAGCCGCCCGGAATCTCTTTGCCTACCTCCGCCAGCTCGACCAGCTCGACGTCGACATCATCTACGCCGAAAAGCTCCCCGACGAAGGCCTCGGCCGCGCCATCAACGACCGGCTCCGGCGGGCTGCCGTGCGGTGAGTAGCCCGATGGCCTGTCCATCGGGTTCCCCTATCTTCCGTACATTGACGATCGCTGGTGGCAGACATTCCGACTCCACTGACTGTTGGGCGGTTTGCTGGTCTGAGACGGTTACGCCAGTTTCTGACTAAAAAAGTCGATGGTGCGCTTCCAGGCCAGATCGGCGGCCGCTTTGTCGAACCGCGGGGTGGTATCGTTCAGAAAACCGTGGTTGGCATCCGGATAGATGTACGCCGTGTATTCTTTACCGTGCTTCTTTAGCGCAGCTTCATACGCCGGCCAGCCTTCATTCACGCGGGTATCCAGCCCGGCATAGTGTAACTGCAGGGGAGCCTTAATTTTAGGAACGTCATCGATGGGCGGCTGCCCGCCATAAAACGGTACCGATGCCGCTAAATCGGGAACGCGTACGGCCATCAGATTGGCAATGGCTCCTCCAAAGCAAAAACCGACAACGCCCACCTTACCATTACTGGCTTTATGAACCTTCAGGTAATCGAAGGCAGCGATAAAATCTTCCAGCATTTCATCCCGGCTCCGTTTGCTTTGCATGGCACGGCCTTCGTCGTCACTACCAGGATAGCCGCCCAGGGGGGTCAGCGCATCCGGTGCTATGGTAACAAATCCGGCCAGGGCCGCCCGGCGGGCCACATCGGCAATGTGCGGATTAAGGCCCCGGTTTTCATGAACCACCACAATGCCGCCAAGTCTCTTTTTGGCATCGGCGGGCATGGCCAACTGGGCTTTGATGGTACCCCCTCCTTTGGAAGACGGATAACTGATGGTTTCCGTTTTCAATCGGGGATCATCGGTTTTAACCTGAATGGTGCCTTTATAATCAGGCATCAGAAAGCTCATCAGAGAGGCTACGGTAATACCGCCCACAGCATAGGCCGAGAGCTTCTGCGCAAAGTCCCGCCGGTCAATGCGGTTGTGGGCGTAGTCATCGTAGAGGTCAAAGACTTCCTGCTTAACGTCTTCTTTTTTAATTTCTTTCATGGTCGTTTGTCGTAGGTACGCTAATCGAACGGAATCCGGGTATTTGGTTTATGCAGTAAACGGGCTTGTCCCACTAAATCTACTCAGTTTTACATAACGGTGAAACGACCCGCCAGCCATAAGGTGAGAAGCAAGCAGGCTGCTGCGGCTTTACTTTTCAGACGAAAGGGCCCTGGTAATCTGATCGAGGTGGTTCTGATTATGCCAAGCTACCTTATCAAATTCGTCTTTGAGGGTGCGCAGACCAGTCTGGCTGTGGACAAACTCGTTACTACCCAGCTGCTCGTAAAACGAGTCGGCAAGATAAATAATGGCGTTTCGGTTGGCCCGGAACAGATCACGACTCAGATTCAGCGGAAACAACTCATAGGCCAGCGCTGCTGCCCATAAATCCTGATCAAAGGCCCAGATAACCTGCTTCGGCTCGGCAATTATGCGCCTGATACGCTCATGCAACACGCTTTCGGCATCGGCCAGGTGGACCAGAATCTGGCGGATAGTCCATTTGCCGGGCGCATATGTCCTGGCCAGATCGGCTTCAGGCAGATCAAAACAGGCGAGAGTCTGATCGCGGGTGGTGGTGAGATCGGTTAGTAAGGTCATGGTTACTATTGGTTATCGGTTTGTCTTCCTCCAGCGTTGTCGGGTACGTGAAATCTCTTCTCCGGTTTACGTTGGCAATGCCTACGACTATGGATTTGGGTATTCGGTTGACCCAGGGAAAGGTGTTAAACTGAACCAGCCCGACGACGTGGATAAAATCTTCGTCGGCCGAGCCATCGAGTAAGTAGATGACTGGATACCGGGTGGTGTCGTCTTTGTTGTACCCCTCCGGCAGGTATATGTTCAGCGTTCGTTTTTCGGCTAATTGAGTGGATTGTATCTCGTCAATGATCCCCAGCACAAATGGTTTGGCAGCTTTTTTGGCCATTGGTTTAGTTGTCTGACCAATAACGGGAATGGCAAAGAAAACCAGAAGGAGTATGCAAACAGGAGTTCTCATCATGATTCAGGTGTCAGCGCTGCTCTGTTCAGTTGGTAAACGGCACAAAGATCGTCGTTAAACTGCCGTTCCTCCACAAACCGGAAGCCCAGACGCTCATAAAACCGTCGAGCGTTGACATTGGTAACCAACGGGTCAAGCAGAATAGCCGACACATTTTTATCCCTGAAGCAACGGTCAATGGCTAGCTGCATCATCCGGGTCCCGTATCCTTTACCCAGGTCCTGTGCTTCCCCAATCCAGATGTCAATTGCCCGGAGGTTTGCCGGTACATCACCCCAGTAGTGGGAATCTTCCAGCGCCGGATCGATGATCTGGATAAAGCCGATGGGTCTGCCGTCCAGTTCGGCAATTAACTGTTCCCGCCAGGGCGGTTGCCGGTTCAGTTCAACCCCCCAGGCCCAGTCGTCATTTGGATCAGAGGCCACCGTATGCGGCTGCTCATCCCAATGTCTCAGCAGTGGCAGGTCCTGAATGGTGGCCGGGCGGAGGGTAATGCGCTGGTGAGCCATGGTCTATCAACAAAGAGGTGGTGTATGAACTGGCGCGGCTGGGTCCGTCGGTGAAGGTTTTCGTAATCCAGGCTATTTAAAACGCTGCCCCGTTACTGAAAAACCAGGCAGGTGGGCTTCGATACAGAAAACCCCTCATTGAGCAGCGTCAGCTTACCGGTGTCGGCATTTACGGAGAACACCGAAATGGTATCGGTTCCCATATTCGCCACCAGCAGGAACCGGCCGCTGGGGTCCAGGTTAAAATCGCGTGGCGTGTGGATGGTCTGTGTCTGCGCGTCTACCTGCGTCAACGTACCGTCGGACCCGATGCGAAACGCGGTGATGCCGTTATACCCCCGGTTGGATACGTACACGAACCGACCGTTGGGATGCAGCCGCACAGCCGCAGCGGTGTTCTTTTCCTTAAAGTCGGGCGGTAACGTCGCTACAGTCTGAATCGTACGGAGTACACCTTTCTTATCGAGGCTAAGTACCGACAGCGTCGCATCCAGTTCGTTGATCACAAACACAAACTTACCGGAAGGGTGAACGGCCAGGTGCCGGGGCCCGGAACCAGCCGTAGTTGAAAAATAGGGCTGGACCGGATTGGGCTGCACGGTACCCCGGCGGACATCTACCGCATAGTTCATGATCCGGTCGGTACCCAGGTCGGTGACAAACAGGTAGTGGCCGTCCGCACTCGGCAGGGCACAGTGGGCATGCGCTTTATCCTGGCGGGGTTTGCTTGGCCCATCGCCGGTATAAGTCTCAACAAACGTGGCGGGTTGCAGCTGTCCATCGCCGGTGATCGGAAAGGCCGCTGCGCTGCCCCCGGTGTAGTTGGCGACAAAGGCCATGCGTCCCGACGGATGAACCGAGACGTAACAGGGGTTCGCTCCCTGTGAAGACTGCCGGTTAACCAGCGACAGTTTGCCGTTCGAGTTTACCTGAAAGCCTACAATTTCGTTGGTCTGCGTGACAGCGTACAGGTGTTTCCCATCTGGCGACAGGCTCAGGTAACCGGGGCCTTTAAGCGACCCGGTGGTATCCAGTTGCGTAATGCGCCCGGTTGTCCGGTCCAGTTCGCAGTAGGTAATGAGCGAGGTTGGCCCCGGTGTAAGCGAGCCAATAAAAAACCGGGGATTGGGCTGGGCCTGCAGCAGGGTAACGGCAAAGAGAAAAATAAAAGAGACGGGTAACGTTCTCATGGGTAGTCCAGGTTGTCAGTGGGATTGCGGGAGACAGTCACCGTTCATTAGCCTTACAGGGATAGATTACGCTCAGGCTCGTAACTGTCCATAGCCGGCTGCTCCAGGGAGGAATCCGGTGATTGAGGTACGGTGTTTCGTCGCCGGGACATGAATGTGTACATGGCCGGGATCACGTACAACGTGAGCATCAGGGAAAACAGAAGCCCGCCGATAATCACAATCCCCATCGACATGCGGCTCCTGCCGGCCGAACCCAGCGCCAGCGCGATGGGCAGCGCCCCCAGAATCGTGGCCAGGCTCGTCATCAGAATAGGCCGCAGCCGAAGCGTGGCTGCTTCCAGCGCAGCGGCCCGGACGCCCGCCCCTTCTTCCCGCAGTTGGTTGGCAAATTCCACAATCAGAATCCCGTTCTTAGTCACCAGGCCAATGAGCATGATGATGCCGATCTGCGAGAAAATATTCAGGGTCTGATTAAAATACCAGAGTGCAAACACGGCCCCGCCAATAGCCAGCGGCACCGTCATCATGATGATAAACGGATCGATGAAGCTCTCAAACTGGGCCGCCAGAATGAAGTAAACCAGCACCAGCGCCAGCAGAAAGGAGAACAGAGTATTGGACTGACTCTCAGCAAAATCCCGCGACGCGCCACTGAGGGCGGTCTGAATGGTGTCATCCTTCAACCGCTCCCGGATTTTGTCCATGGCCGTAATGCCTTCGCCAATGGTTTTGTCGGGGGCCAAAGCAGCCATGATCGTCCCGCTCATGTACCGGTTATAATGGAACAGCTGCGGGGGACTGCTCTGCTCCTCCAGGGTAACGATGTTATCCAGTTGCACCGCCTGCCCCTGGGCGTTCTTCACATACATGCCCGTCAGGTCCAGCGGCTCATTCCGGTCGGCCCGGTCAAACTGCCCGATCACCTGGTACTGGCGGCCGGTCTGGGTGAAATAGCCGAAACGCTGCCCGGCTAGGGCGAGTTGCACCGTCTGGGCCACATCGGCCACTGATACGCCCATGGATTTGGCCTTCTGACGGTCGATGCGCACATTCAGTTCCGGCTTATTGAACTTCAGGCTGGCGTCGACCGAGGCAAAGGTCGGATCTTTCTGGGCCTCTTCCAGAAATTTGGGCAGATAAGTCCGCAGTTTGGCAAAATCCGGTGCCTGAAGCACATATTGCACCGGCAGGCCGCCCCGCTGATCGACCGAGATAGTCTGCTGCTGAATCGCCACCGATTTGGCATCGGGCAATTGCCGAAGCAGTTTGGTGGTATAATCGGCCAGCGTCTGCTGGTCGTTGAGCCGTTCGGTTTTATCTTTTAAAATGACCCGTCCCGTACCCACATTCGGGCTACCGGCCCCAATGCGGTTGGGCGCCGTAACGAGCATGATGCCGTGGGTTTCGGGCAGGGAGTCGTTGAGCAGTTGCCCTACCTGAAGCATATACCCATCCATAGCTTCAAACGAGGTACCTTCCGGAGCGGTCATCGACAGGCGGAACCAGTTGCGGTCGTCGAGGGGTGCCAGTTCAGAAGGAATATCCCTGCCGAAAAACCAGATCATCCCCAGCGTCAGTCCGACGATTGGGAGCGCTACCCACCCGCGTTGCAGAAATGAGGCTAGACTGCGGTTGTAGGCTGTGGTCAGTTGCTCAAAATACGGTTCGGTCTTCCGGTAGAGCCAGCCCTGGTGGTGCGTTTTCCGGTTCAGGTACGCATTGAGCATCGGGGTGAGGGTCAGTGACACAAAGGCCGAAATCAGGACCGCCACCGAGATCACCACCCCAAACTCCCGGAACAGTTTACCCACAAAGCCCTCCATGAAAATAACGGGCAGAAACACGGCGGCCAGCGTTATGGAAGTAGAAAGTACCGCGAAAATAATCTCGTTGGCCCCTTTAATGGCGGCTTCGACGGGCTTCATGCCCTGTTCAATTTTCTTGAAGATGTTCTCGGTCACTACGATACCGTCATCTACCACCAGACCAGTCGCCATCACAATGGCCAGCAGCGTGAGCACATTGATGGAGTAATCCAGCAGGTACATGACGAAGAACGTACCGACCAGCGACACCGGAATATCGATCAGCGGGCGAACCGCCACAATCCAGTCGCGGAAGAAGATAAAAATGATGATGACGACGAGGCCAATGGCGATCAGCAGGGTTTCGGCCACTTCTTCTACCGACCGCTTGACAAACACGGTAGAATCAAACAGCACATCGATCGTGTACCCAGGCGGTAAGTCCCGCCGAATACCGACCAGGCGCTGGTTCACTTCGCGGGCGATGTCGAGGTGGTTGGAGCCCGGCTGTGGTACAATACCCAGTCCGATGAGCGGAATACCGTTCAGCCGCAGGTAGCTTTCTTCATTTTCCGGCCCCAGCTCGGCGCGCCCAATGTCGCTGAAGAGGACATTGTTGTCGCCGGCATTTTTGATGATCAGGGCGTTGAAGTCGGCCTCGGTTTCAAAGCGGCCCTGGGTTTTCACCGTCAGCTCCGTAGTAGCGCCGGTCAGTTTACCGCTGGGTAGTTCAACGCTTTCCCGGTCCAGCGCATTTTTTACATCCTGGGTGGTAACGCCATAAGCCGACATTTTGCCGGGGTCCATCCACAACCGCATGGCGTATTTTTTCTGCCCCATGATCGATACCTCACTGACCCCCTCGATGGTCTGGAGCCGTTGCGCCACCGCATTCTCAGCATATTCGCTGACCTCCAGATGCGGGTGGGTGGTGCTCTGGAGCAACAGGATCATGATCTGGTCGGAGTTGGCATCGGCCTTACTCACGATGGGCGGACCATCCAGGTCGGGGGGTAAGGTCCGCCCGGCACCCGCTACCTTATCCCGCACATCGTTGGCGGCCCGTTCCATATCGACATCCAGGCCGAACTCAACGGTTATCTCGCTGCGTCCCTGGCTGCTCTGCGAATTGATGGACTTAATGCCTTCGATGCTGTTGAGCTGCTTTTCGAGCGGTTCGGTAATCTGCGACTCAATGATGTCGGCGTTGGCACCGGCATAGTTGGTCCGGATCGAAATTACTGGAGGGTCGATGGAAGGAAACTCCCGGATACCGAGAAAGCGAAAGCCGAGGTAGCCGAACAGCAGAATGAGCAGGTTCATCACGATGGCCAGCACCGGACGCCGGATCGACAGGGTTGAAATACTCATGCTAGCGGAGTTGAGAAGATGAAGGTGTCTTTTTTACAGATACCGGAGAGCCGTTGCGCAGGGCCATTATGCTGGAAACAATGACCGAATCGCCAGCCGTGAGCCCTTCCGTAACCTGGACGTTCCGCTCCTGACGCAGCCCGATCTTAATAAACTGCTCCTGGGCCTTACCGGCCTTTACCAGGAAGACTTTCTTACCTTTTAGTTCGGGTATAACAGCCTGCGAGGGTACCAGAATTGATTCGTTGTTTCCGCTCAGCCGAACGTGAACGCGGACGAACATACCGGGAACGAGCCGGCCCGCATGATTGGGAGCAATAGCCCTGATTTTTAAGGTGCGAAGCGTGGGGTCGACCAGCGGACTGATGGCTGCTATCCGGGCCGATACCGACTCACTACCCTCGGTGCTTAGTTGCAGGAGGGTTCCGACCCGCAGGTAATGCGCGTATTTCTCGGGAATGGAAAAGTCAATTTTAACGGGGTTGGTCTGCACCAGGGTCGCCACCAGCGTACCGGGCATCAAAAAAGCACCTTCACTGACCTGACGCAGCCCGATTTTGCCGCTGAACGGAGCCCTGATCTCGGTTTTTTCCAGTTGCGCCCGCAAGAGTTCCTTATCGGCCCCGATCGTGAGCGTATTGTTCGCCACAATGGCGAATTCTTCCTTGCTGACGCCCTCCACGGCCAGTAGTTGTCGCTGCCGCGTCTCTACTTCTTTAGCCCGCTGTTCCTGAAGGTCCAGCTTGAGCAGTTGGGCTTTGAGTTCCTTATCGTTGATTCTGGCAATCAGCTCGCCTTTGGCCACGGACTTGCCTTCTTTGCCAATCAGGTAGTTGAGCCGGCCCGATAATTCGGCCTTCAACTCGACGCTTTCATTGGGCAGGACGGTACCCGGTATGGTAATAAAATTCTCAACCGACTCTTTATGGACCAGCAACACATCCACCTTGACGGGCGGCTTATCACCCGATTTCGACTCCTTCTTTTTTGCCTCTTCCGGTCCCAGAATCAGTTTGCCTTTCGACTCTCCGGAAGCTTTGGGTAGAAGAAATAGTTTGCCAATTATCAGCGCTCCGCCCACAATCAGTATAAGTAATAATGCCCGCATGCAATATGACCTGGTAAGTAATCCAACAGTTCTAAAATTAAGTTAATCATTTTATCTACTCTTTCCGCACTGCCTGCGTTACCGAAGGGAACGCAGGGTGGGCAGCATCATTCACGGAAATCGCCGGACGGTTCAGACGGGCAGCGCAACGCCTTACTCCTACCCTGCAGCCCACCCGTATGGATAGCCACAACGGTAGCCCCGTCAGGAAAGTAACCCCGACGGGCTAAATCCAGAATTCCGTAAAGCATTTTGCCGGTATAGACCTGTTCAATCAGAACTCCGGTTTGCTGTTCAAAGTCCAGGATGAAAGCAATCAATTCGGGGGTAGTTTTGGCGTAACCACCAAAGTGGTAATCGGTGAGTAGCCGGAATGGCTTCGCCAAGTCCGCTGCGTTAAGTAATTTTTGCACATCATCCGTTAAAAAGCCCCCCCCCTTCAGCGCCGAAAAGCCGAGTACCTGCGTCGGTTCCGATGCGCCGGCAGCCAGTCCGGCCAGCGTGCCGCCGGTACCGACCGGACAGCATACGTAATCGGGTACCCGGCCCAGCTGCTGCTCAATTTCGGAGATAACCTCCGCTACACCCTGCACCGCCAGGTGGTTGCTGCCGCCCTCGGGCAGGCAATAAAAGCGCCCAAACTGGCTGGCTAATTGAGTTATAAACTCGGACAGGTCTTTCCGGCGGTAATCGGCGCGGCTGACGAAATGGAGGTGCATCCCGCACGACCGGGCAAACGCCAGCGTTGGACTATCGCGCTCCCGGTGGTCTTCGCCCCGGACAATGCCGATGGTGCTGAACCCGGCGAGCTGACCGGCTGCGGCCGTGGCAAACAGATGGTTGGAGTACGCCCCACCGAAGGTCAGCAGGGTATCGTGCTGCTGTTGCCGGGCAGCTATGAGGTTGTATTTCAGCTTGCGCCACTTGTTACCCGACACCTGCGGATGCAGCAGATCATCGCGCTTCAGGTACAGCCGGATAGTGGCCGGCCCGGATAATTGTTGCAGCGGTGATTCTCGTTCGGGTAGCATTGGTTAATTTTGTGCCAGACCATGCAAGATATCTTAGAACTACCAGACGAAGAAGAATTATACGAACACCACCGGATTGTGGTCGATAAAGGGCAGGGCCTGCTCCGCGTCGACCGCTACCTGATGGACCGTATCCAGAACGCCACGCGCACTAAAATCCAGGCGGCCATCGATACCGAATCGGTGAAGGTAAACGACCGTCCCACCAAGGCCAGTTACAAAGTGAAGCCGCTGGATGTGATCACGGTCTCCCTGCCGCATCCACCGCGCGAAACCGATATTACCCCCGAAAATATCCCGCTCAATATCGTCTTTGAAGACGCCGACCTGCTGGTGCTGAACAAGCCGCCGGGTATGGTGGTGCATCCGGCCCACGGCAACTGGAGCGGTACGGTGGTGAATGCGCTGGTGTACCATTTTCAGCACCTGCCCACCTCCCAAAACGGAGTAGCCCGGCCGGGGCTGGTCCACCGCATCGACAAAGATACCTCCGGACTGATGGTGATCGCCAAAACAGAATACGCCATGACACACCTGGCCCGGCAGTTTTTCGAGCACACCATCGAACGCACGTATAACGCGCTGGTATGGGGTATCCCCAACCCGGCGGCCGGCACCATTACGGGCCACGTTGGCCGCAGCATCAAAGACCGGCGCGTGATGGCGGTCTACCCCGATGGAAGCCAGGGTAAACACGCCGTTACGCACTTTAAAACCCTGGAGACGCTTCAGTATGTATCGCTGGTCCAGTGCAATCTCGAAACGGGACGCACCCACCAGATCCGGGCGCACCTGAAGCACATCGGCCACCCGCTGTTCAACGACGCCACGTATGGGGGCGACCGTATCCTGCGCGGCAACCCCAACGGCAGCTTCAGGGCGTTCGTCGATAATGCCTTCGCCCTGCTGCCCCGGCAGGCGCTGCACGCCAAATCGCTGGGGTTTGAGCACCCCCGAACCAAAGAATGGATGCAGTTTGATTCTGACCTGCCCGACGACTTTAACGCTGCGCTGACCAAATGGCAGAAGTTGCACAACGGCTAATCATTTCCGATGTCCAGGTTATCAATCAGGCACTATTTTGTAATTTCGCGCTCTAATTTTCCACCGCATGATTACGATTCGTCCCGGCACGCGTGCCGATGTTCCGCAGGTTTTTGAGCTGGTCATGGAACTGGCTATCTACGAAAAGGCTCCCCACGAAGTAACGAATACCCCCGAACAGATGGCCGAAGACGGCTTTGGTCCCAATCCGCTGTTTGGTTTGCTGGTTGCGGAAGATACCGATACGGACCGTTTGATAGGAATATCCCTGTATTATTTTCGTTATTCTACCTGGAAGGGTAAACGGCTGTACCTGGAAGACATCATTGTGACGGAGCGCTACCGGGGCCGGAACATTGGCCGTCAGCTCTTTGACGCCACTATTGAAGCAGCCAAACAGACCGGTTGTACGGGTATGATGTGGCAGGTGCTCGACTGGAACGAGCCCGCTATCGGCTTCTACCGGCAGTTTGGTACCCGCTTTGATAGCGAGTGGACCAACTGTCACCTCGATTTTTAGGTTATAACCGGTAAAAACATTCCGGCCCCAAAAGCCGTATCTTTAGTGTAAGTGAATAGTAAACAGAATGCTTGAAAAAAGACGGAAGGCGCTCAAAATTACCATCTGGACGCTGATTGCTTTATTTGTACTGGGAAGCGTCGGTGCAGGCGTCGCCTATTCAAAACGGGAAAGACTGCTCCAGGCCGGCCTGGAACGCGGTATCCGGAAAGCCAAACGGGATTATAACCTGGATGTCCGGATTGGGCTGGCTCATTTTTCCAATCCGACCACGGTTGCATTCAATGATATTTCGGTGGTACCCGCCGGTCGGGACAGCCTGCTGCGTATCGACCGGGCCGAAATCAGCGTCAGGTTCTGGCCGCTGCTGATCGGCAACATCCGGCTGGCTGATCTGAAGCTGGAAAATGGGATGGTGCAGGTCGTTAAACGCGATTCGCTGACCAATATCGATTTCCTGCTGAAGCGCAGCCGGGATACGACCAATGCCGATAAAAAACGGGCCGATCTGAGCAAAGTAGCGGAAAATCTGGTCGATAATGTCCTGTCCAAAATTCCCGACGATTTCGATGTGCGGAACCTGGACCTGCGGTTTATCGATGATGAACACCGCGTGAGCCTGCTCACCATTGCCGCCACCATTGACGATGAAATTGTCAACTCGATGCTGAAGCTGAACGGCAGCGAAGCCACCTGGCACGTAACCGGCCGGGCGAACCCTGACGAACGGCAGTATAACCTGGCTCTTTATGCCGACGGTCAGCCGCTGGAATTAAGTTATCTGCAAAATAAATTCAACATTAAGCTCCAGGCCGACACCGTTCGCGCCGAACTCAACGAGTCGGGCCGTTCGGGTGGCGTCTTCCGGATGAAGGGGTCGGGTTCGGTCCGGAACATGCGGGTCAATCACCCGGCCATTGCCCGCCATGATGTGCTGGTTGAGCGGGCAGCCATGGATGCCAATCTGTTCGTGGGCGAAAACTACGTGGGCGTCGATAGCTCCTCTACGGTGTATCTGGGTGAGGTGAGCGCCCGGCCGTTTGTCAAGTACACTCTGTCGCCGGATAAGATTTATGACCTACAGCTCCATACCGACATGGTCGACGCCCAGGCGCTTTTCAACGCCTTTCCGCAGGGGTTATTCGAATCGCTGGAGGGCATGAAAGTAGCCGGCAAACTAAAGTATGACCTGGCGCTGCACCTGGACACGTCGCAGCCTGATTCGGTGAAGTTCGACTCCGGACTCCAGCAGGATAACTTTCGGATCCTGCAAATGGGTAAAACGGATTTTACGATGATCAACCGGCCGTTTGACCATACCCCGTATGAAAACGGACAACCCGTGCGCACCTTCCGGGTAGGCCCCGAAAACCCGGATTTTACGCCGTTACAGGATATTTCGCCCAATATGCGCAACGCCCTGCTTACGTCGGAAGATTATACGTTCTTCACCCACAAGGGCTTCAATGAAAAAGCATTCCGGGTATCAATCGCGACAAACTACAAAGCGAAGTCGTTCAAGCGGGGTGCCAGTACCGTTTCTATGCAATTGGTCAAGAACGTCTTCCTGAGCCGACAGAAAACGATGGCGCGCAAAGTAGAGGAGATTCTGATTGTCTGGCTGATCGAAAACGAGCGGCTGGTTTCGAAAGAGCGGATGTATGAGGTTTACCTGAACATCATCGAGTGGGGCCGCAATATCTACGGCATCGGCGAAGCGGCCCGGTTCTATTTCGCCAAGCATCCGTCCGAGCTCACCCTCGGCGAGAGCATCTTCCTGGCGTTTGTGGTGCCCCGGCCCAAAGCCGCGCTCAACCATTTCAACCCGGATGGTACCCTACGCTCTTATGTGCGCGGCTACCACCGGCTCATCGGCAAGATTATGGCCCGGCGGGGTATGGCCCAGCCGGATACCAATGCCTACGGATTTTACACCGTCCAGCTCCGCGAGGGGCTGCGCCAGCAAGTCGAACCATCGGATTCGCTTCAGATCGAAGACATGATGAATAACGACGAACCGACGGATGGCGGTGGTTTGCTCGATGCCTTCCGGAACCTGTTCCGGGGCGACAAAAAAACCGAGCGGGAAGAGACCCTTCAGGTAGAATCAGAAACGACCAATCAGCCGGCGGCAACCGATACTGTTAAAACCCGGAAGCAGCTACGCCAGGAACGCCGGGAGCAACGACGCCGGGAACGGGAAGAACGCAAGCGTCAGGGCGACGGCGGATTGTTTTAGTGGGCAGTTCGCAGTTGGCAGTAGACAAATAGCAGTTAATGAGCGAGGCCGCACGGATGGGTGCGGCCTCGCTCGTTTGTTTGCAAACCGTTTCCAGTCTGCCTACTGCCAACTGAGAACTACCTACTGAGAACTCCTCCCGACGATTCCGTACGATTGGCCCGAAGCGGTAGCGTTTGCCTGGATAAAGGCAGCCAGGTCATTGGTCAGCTTTTCTTTGTGGGTGAAGAACAAGCCGTGGGGCGCCCCCTCATACACGACGATTTGCGCGTTGGGAATAGCCTGGTGGGTCCGCTGCCCGGAAATCTCAAACGGAACGATCTGGTCGGCATCGCCGTGGATCACCAGGGCCGGTACACTGATGGTCGTCAGATCCTGCCGGAAGTCGGTTTCCGAAAAGGACCGGACGCATTCAATCGTTGCTTTGGGCGAAGCCAGCATCGCCAGCATCTGGTAATACTGCAGCGCTGAGTCGCTGACGGGGTGACTGATAAAGTTTACCCCAAAAAAATTCCGGCCGAAGCCGTGCAGGAAATCGGCCCGGTCTTTTTTGATGCCTTCGATCATTTCATCGAACACCCCCCGCTCAATACCGTCGGCATGGGAGTCAGACTTCAGCATCACCGGCGTCACGGCACCGATAAACACCACACTCCTGACACGGGCACCCCGGTGGCGGCTCATGTACCGCGCTATCTCGCCCCCACCCATCGAAAAGCCGACCAGGGTTACATCCTGCAGGTCAAGCCCGTCAAGTAGCGCCTTTAGGTCATCGGCCAGCGTGTCATAATCGTAGCCTTCCCAGGGTTTGCTCGACTTGCCAAAGCCCCGGCGGTCATAAGCAACGCAGCGGATGTCGTGTTTTGGCAGCTCGGTCATCTGGTATTCAAACATTTCGTGACTCAGCGGCCAGCCGTGGATCAGAACGACGGTTGAATGGGCGTTCCCGGGGCCCCAGTCCTGGTAGTACAAATTAACGGGTTGTCCATTGGCGCTCTGGCCGGCATGAATGTAGCTCATAGAGGATGAGGAGTTAAGTGAAGCAACAATACGCCTAAGGATAACCAGATTTACCCCGAATGGTTGCTCCACCAGCAACGGCTTCTCCAGCAGGCTATCCGCCCATTGCCTTACTCATGGTTTACTGTTCTTAAGGCGTTTGGCCACGGCACTGCCCACCCGCCATTCTGCTGGCCGAAGCAGGGACCGGCGATTGTCAGCGCCAGTAAGGGTAATACACTGCCGCAGGTAAACCTTTTCTGCCTTTTACGAACTCGCTCCGGTCAACGGAGCGAAAGCTGATTAATTTTCAGGTACTGGCGGCAGTAACAACAAAAGAAGCACACCATGGCTTACATCGATCAGGTAATCGCTAACCCCAAAACCGGACAGTCCATCCGGTTCATCCAGACCAGCCGCGACACCCGCGGCCGGTTGCTGGAAATGGAATCGACTTACAATCCGCACTCCACCGAGCCGGTCGCGCACTACCATCCTCAGCAGGATGAAGCGTTTACCGTGCTCGCCGGGGCACTAACGGTCCGCATCAACGGCACACTAACGGCGCTGAAGGCCGGTGATACGCTGCACATTCCTAAAAATACCATCCATTCGATGTGGAACAATGGCGACCAGCCGGCAGTGGTCAACTGGCAGGTGCGGCCGGCGCTGAACACCGAGTTTCTGCTCGAAAGCGGCATGCGGCTCGCCAGTGACGGTAAAACCAAAGCCGACGGCACTCCTCCCCTGCTCCAGGCGGTTGTGCTGGTCCATCAGTTCCGGAACGAGTACCGGCTGGCCAAACCACCGTACGCGGTTCAGCGGCTGCTGTTTCCCATCCTGGCGGCTATCGGCCGGCTGTTGGGATATCGGGCAACGTACGAAAAATACAACCAGGAACAGCCTGGGGTAATGAAGGTACTTGAGTGACTTTATACTATCTTGCTATCCATTTTTTGGCCTTCATTACTGGTCTAAATCACCACCGGCTGGCACTGAGCCAGTTGCCTGAACATTGATAGCATTACCCCATGGGACGCTCAACCGTACACTACGCCGACAACAAAACTAATAACGCCTTAAAACGACTTCATAATAAATTACGCCCGGCCGGAACCCCCGTGCAACGGGTCGAGTACATTATTGAATTGCTGCTGCTCCGGATTTTTGAAACCAAAATCAAACAGGATGAGGAGTTTAAGCCGCTGCGTAAGCTGTTTTCGCCGGAGTATAAGTGGCGCAACCCAAAGACCGGAAAAGAAGAAACTAACGAAAACCGCCTGTTTTCGTACCTGGCTACGGTATCCAACGACCAGATTCTGGCCGAACTGAACAACAATTTCTTCCCCTTCTACGAGAACCTGCTGCAAAGCGCCCGTCAGGTTTACGAAGGCAACCTGCCCCAGAAAGTGCAGGACCAATTGGTATTGATTGAAGAGGTATTTGGTAACTCCAACTTCACTAACAACGTCAATAGCGGCAACCTTGGCGAGGTCATCAGCATCGTTACCAACGATATCGAAGACGAACGGCTGCTGAAAACCGATTTGCTCGGCGATGCTATCGAATCGTCCTTAAGCGAAACGGGCGGAACCAAAGATATTGGTCTGTTCCGGACGCCCGACCACATCCGACAGTTTATGACGGCACTGGTCGAGCCAGGTATCGATGACTTTGTGTTTGACCCGGCCTGCGGTACGGGTGGTTTTCTGTTCGATGCCTTTGAGTTTGTAATGCGCCGGATTGACCCCGACCAAACCTGGCCGGGCGAAAAAACGCATAAGGAGTTGCAGCAGTGGTTCGACCAGTACTTCACCTACAATCAGCTCGATTTTCCTAGCATTGAGCAGAGTACACAATTTTACCGCTCCGGGGTGGCGGGTATCGAGTACCTGGGCATGATTCGGAAGATGGCCGCCATCAACTTCTACATCCGGGGTCTGAACCCGGCCAACATCGAGCAGGGCGACAGCCTGGCCAAATACAGCCCGGTAACCGATGCCGAAAGCAAAACGGTGATACTGGCCAATCCGCCCTTCGGGGCCGAACGCGACCAGGAAGCCTACCCGGACGTGTGGCCCGAGTACGCCAAAGAATCAGAAACTACCATTCTGTTTGTGAAACTGATGGTGGAACTACTCAAAAAAGGCGGGCGAGCCGCCGTGGTGGTATCCGAAGGTTTCCATACCTGGGATCAGTTCAGCGCCAAAGCCCTGCGCAAACTGCTGCTGGACGAAAACCAGCTCAAAGCGGTTATCTCGCTGCCGCAGGGCTTGTTTGTGAGCAAAAGCGGGCAAGGCCCCAAAACCTCTATCCTGCTATTTGAGAAAGGTGGCGCTACCGATTGGGTCTGGTTTTACAAGGTAACCAACGACGGCTACACCATGGGTACCAACCGCAAAGAGCAGCCCGGCTGCCAGTTGGTGGAGTGCCTGACCCTCTACCACGAGTATGTGAAGCATGGCAAGCAGCCGCCCGAAACCAAACACCAGTTCTGCATACCAGCCGAGTGGATAAAAACGCTGGACCCGCGCATTAAAGACAAAATCCGGCAGGAAACCCGCACCGAACTGGCCGCAAAAGGTACCATCGAACGCGCTAAAAAAGAAGCCGAATACGACCGGAAAATAAAAGCTTGCAAGTTATCCGAACTGGAGAAGTCGATTCAGTTGAAGCAGTTTGACCAGATACTGGAAAACAAAATTCAGAACGAAATTGCCAAACGGATTGATAAGGCGCATCTGTATTCCTTTAACCTGAGCAACTACAAAAGCAACCTCAGCGAAAATCAGGTGCAGGATTGGCGAACAGCGCTGGAAGCTATACAGCCCAACGGCGTAGCCACGGTAGAAGAAGCCTACAAAAAGCTGAAAAGCGCCACGCCCGACAAAGCCGCGACGTACATTGCCCGGCTGAACCCGACAAACGCGCTCGAATCCGATATTGTCCGCGAGTACGTCAGTAATCTGGATGCAAACGTGGTAGCCGAACACCAGGAGCTTTACACGCTGAGGGAATTGCTGAAAAGCGGAGCCAGTTACCCCAAGGTAAAATTAGGAGCCCTGATTACGCTCCAGAGAGGTTCCATAACCGTTGAGGAGGAAAGCCTGTATAAACGAGTTACGTGCAAGCTCAATGGGCAGGGCGTTTTTCTAAGAGATAAGGTTTTAGGACAAGATGTTAAAACCAAACAACAACAGGTTTTAAAGAAAAATCAGCTTTTAGTGGCCGAAATAGACGCCAAATTTGGCGGTTATGGCATTGTTCCTGAGGCTTGTGAGGGAGCTATTGTCAGTTCCCATTACTACATCTACAATATTAACCAGGCAGAGTTATTGCCTGAGTTTTTAGGCGCACTATTGCAAAGCCCTCAGGTTCTTGAGCAGGTAAAAACATTTGTAAAAGGAACGACCAGCTATGCCGCCATTCGGTCAGGCGATTTCCTTGAAATTGACATTCCGCTACCTAATCTGGATGAGCAAGCAGAAATTGTTGCTCAGATTGACAAACAAAAAGCACTGATTGAGGGAGCAGAGAAGGTGTTGGATAATTGGGAGATTACGGAAGTTTCTTTTACCCGTGATGATACCCAGTTTCGGAATTTACAAATAGATAATTTCGCAATCGTTGGTACTGGCTCAACACCATCAAGAGAGGATAATGCCTACTTTTCAGGTGACATAAATTGGGTACTTACATCAGAGGTAGCAATGAATGAAATTGTTGAAACTTCGGAGAAGCTATCTGAAAAGGCAATTACTGACTATGCGCTAAAGATATATCCAGAGAACACCATTTTGGTTGCTATGTACGGCCAAGGTAAAACGAGAGGACAAAGCTCGCTGTTAAAAGTGCCTGCTGCCATCACTCAGAATTGCGCTGGTATAATCGTTAATGAAGAAATAGCCCTACCAAAGTATGTTTGGTATTACCTAATGTCAATTTACGAGAAAATTAGAGGGCAGGATTACTCAGGTGGCGGTGTACCTCATCTGAATTTAAAAATAGTTAAATCAATAAGAGTCCCGCTGCCAGACCTCGAAACCCAACATCAAATCGTAGCTGAATTAGACGCACAAATACAGGTACTGGATGGGTTACGAAAGATGAAGGCAGCCGCCGAAACAAAAATAGAAAGCCTGTTGTCCACGGTCTGGGGCGTTGTCCACGGTCTGGGGCGTTGCCCCCGCACCAGCCCCTGCCCTACTTGACGCATGAACGAACCTGAGTACCCACCGTTGCTCACGGACGGCTTTCAGTACATCACTGTAACGGATATAGACCGACTTATGGTAAAACCGTTCAGACAAGCCCGTCGGTACGAAATTGCCGAAGGGTTAAAACTTCTTATAGAAGAAATAAGCCAGTTGGGCTTGTCAGGCGAAGTCTGGGTTGACGGGAGCTTTGCCACCCGCAAGCCGATCCCCAATGATGTGGATGTCGTCTTTTTATTCGACAGAGATGCGGTTGAATCCCTCGAGGGTTCCAACGCGTTAAGGTTCAGAAAACTCTTGTTAAATCGTCAGGTTACATTATTACATTATCACGTTGATGTTTATTTTATTGACAAGAACAATCAGTTGGACAGAGCAAAGTGGCAACGCGTGTTTGGAATGAATCGCACTAAAACAGAAACCAAAGGGATATTCGTTATCCAATTCTAACGTTACTCTATGTCGGCCATTGAGAAAACACAGGAGTTGTTACAAGATGCAGAAGCCATGCTGAACCGCTACCGTGCTGAACTCGACGGAAAGCCTAACAGCCTGTTTTTGGAAGGCATGGTCAAGAACACGCAAGAGTGGATCGAACAATTGCAAAATGACCTCGCCCGCGAAAAAAAAAAGCCGAAGAAACCCCTTGTTAACGAAGCCACGTCTACTGACATAACGGTCATTAACCAGTTGCAGGCCTTAGGCTGGAAAGCGGGTGATACGCTGTTGTATCAGCAGGAGTACAAACTTACGCCGGAGCAGCAGGCGCAGTATCCGGGCTATAAGTCCATCAAACCCGACATTGTCTTACAGGACCTGAACGGCGACATCGTTGCCGTTATCGAAAACAAACTCACCGACGAACGGAAGGCCCTGCAAAAGCTCCGGATGGTTTATTCGGCCATTCTAAAGCCCCGCTTCCTGTACGCGTGCAGCGCCGAACGCATCCTGTTTTACGACAACGCCTGGCGCGGGCTGGAGGCCGGGGAATTCCGGCAGGTAACGTCATTTATGCGACTGGAAGAGATGAAGCTCAAAATTGAGCAGCAGCGCAAAATCGCTTCCAACCGCGAGATTGTAGTGGATACTACCATCGCCGGCGGCTACGACCCGTCCGTTGGTAAGGACCGATATTATCAACTGCAATGTATTTATACGCTGGTCGAACAATACAAAGCTGGCAAGCAAAAGATGCTGGTCCACATGGCTACCGGTCTCGGCAAAACCCGTACCGCCGTAGCCCTGGTCAAAACCCTGTTGAGTCACGGCCTGGCCAAGCGCATACTGTTTGTGGTCGACCGCCGGATGCTGGCCAAGCAGGCCGTCGACAAAGGCTTCGCCCTCATCAGCAAAGAATACCCATCGAGTTGGATTACCACGTCCAATTTTAAAACCCGGAAACACGCCAACATCCATGTAGTGGTCATTGACACGCTGGAGATGATTTACAGCGACATTCCGTCTACGTTTTACGACCTGATTATGGTGGACGAATGCCACCGCAGCATCAACGTCAGCCGCAAGCTGATTTTCGATCATTTTCTGTGCCCCCGCATCGGCCTCACCGCTACCCCCCGTTTAGCCGTGGCCAAAGAAGGCAGCGAGGTACCGGAAGAAGACCTCGCAATTCTGGACACTTATCGGCTGTTCGGCTGCGAAACCGGCGAGCCCGACTTCCGCTTCGATATGGAGCGGGGCATCCGGGAAGGGTTTCTTGCTCCTTACAAACCAGTTGAACTGTTGTCATCGCTTATCCAGGAAGCCGAAGAAAGCGGCATTGAATTCGACCACGTACTCGACCCGGCAGACAAATACCGGATTGACCTGGGTGCCGAAAAAAAGCTGAAGCTGGAACAACTCAACCGCAAGTTTATCTCCGAAGAAAACTGTCTGCGAATTGCCGAAGAACTGAAGAAGAATACCCAGTGGGGCGAAAAAGTCATCCTGTTCGGCGTCAGTCAGGCCCACTGCATCGAACTGGCCAAAGCTATCAACAAAGTCTTTGAAAACGACTACTCCGAAAAACCCTACTACGCCGAAACCATTATTTCGGAGAACAACGAACTGAACGAAACGCTGAAAGCGTGGTTTGAGAAGCCCTACCAGAAGCCTTACATCGCCGTCTCGGTCGATATTATGAGTACGGGTGTCGATATACCCTGTATCCGTTATGTATCGTTTGCTGCGCTGACCAAATCCGTCGGCCGCTACATACAGATGCTGGGCCGGGGCACCCGCATCGACCCCAAATCGGGTAAGTTCAGCTTCACCGTACTGGATTTTGTCGGGCTGTGCCGTCGCATGGACGATAACGGCTTCGGTACGCTGAAAGAAAACACAAAGATTGTAAAACCCCAGGGCGAGAGTGGCCGGAAGGCATCGGGCAGAACCACCCCGCTGGAAGGTGATTATTACCTGATTGACAACCCCGACCCGGCGCACCTGATTCAGCGGGTAGAGATTCACGGCGACGCCATTCACATCATCGATAACATCCCGATTGAACAAGCCCGGAGGCTGTTTGAAGAAGAGATTCAGAAAACCGACAACCCCGTGGTAGCCGAACTGCGGCAAAAAGCCCAGATTGAGGAGTATCAGCCCACAGAAGAAGAGATAGACAGATTTTTGGACTGGCTAAGCAAGCCCAATGTCTTTCTGGACGAAGGGCACCTTCAAAAAATGTACGATTATCCAGAAGGCTCGGCCTGGGATTTCCTGCTCCATGCCTTAGGTAAAAAGAGTATACCCACCCCCAAAGAACGTATCGAGAAGAACTATCTGGCGTATTTGCACACGTACGACTTTTCTGACGAGCAAATTGTAGTTCTTCGGAAAATAAAAGACCTGTTTGCTTCGAATATCACCTTGAAACGGGACATTGAGGTAAAAGACATCTTCGGTAACCCAATTTACGAGCGTCTTATTGGTTCGTACGAGAAGGTGAATACTAAGTTTGATGGTGATTTCAACAAGGTGTTGGTGGACCTGAAAAATACGCTTGGGCAAAAGCGGCCGGATGCCGCATAACCAGAATACTCTCCCTTTTACCATCTAATGCAGTAACTGTTCACCGTAGAAACACAATAAGTAAATCTTTACGAAAAACATGTTCTTCCGTCGGCAATACGTTATCTTGTATCAACGATAAACCCTGTCGACTATGAAAACGCGACTCCCTGTATGCTGGAAGAAGCTGGTCTTTCCGGCGGCTTTTCTGGTCATGACTTTTGGCACGGCGCAGGCCCAGCAACCAACCGAAATCATATGGGATAAGTATGGCGTACCCCACATCTACGGCCGCACCACCAATGACATGTACTATGCGTACGGCTGGTCGCAGATGCACAACCACGCCAACCTGATCCTGAAGCTCTACGGACAGGCCCGCGGCCGGGCCGCCGAGTACTGGGGCGAAACCTACCTGCCCTCCGACCAGCAGATACACTTGTTTAACCTGCCCGAAGTAGCCCGGCAGCAGTATGCCCGACAGGATGCCGACAGCAAAACCATTGTTGAATCGTTTGTAAAAGGCATCAACGCCTATGCCCAGGCGCACCCGGAAGCCATTGACGCTACCATGAAGCAGGTCTTGCCGGTTACCCCCTACGATGTGCTGGCGCATAGTACCCGCGTTATCTGTCTGGAGTTTTTAGCCCGCCAGGATATAGCGACCGCTACCCATCTGCTCACACCGGGCTCCAATTCCTACGCCATTGCCCCGTCCAGATCGGCGTCTAAAAAAGCCATGCTGGTTACTAATCCGCACCTGCCGTGGGGTGATTTCTTTTTGTTTTTCGAAGCACACTTAACCGCTCCTGGTTTCAATGCCTACGGCGTTTCGCTGGTCGGACAGCCCGTACTCAACATTGCGTTTAACGATAACCTGGGCTGGACCCATACCGTCAACACCATTGATGCCTCCGACCGGTACGAACTGACGCTGCAGGATGGCGGCTATCTGCTCGACGGGGCGGTGCAGCTGTTGGAAAAGAAAACGGTGTCGCTGAAAATCCGGCAGGCCGATGGTAGTATGAAAACCCGGGATCTGGCACTGGCTTACTCGAAACATGGTCCGGTAATCGGCGAAAAGAACGGCAAAGCCTACGCCATCCGGGTGGCGGGCCTGGCGAATGCATCCATGGCTAGCCAATACCACAAAATGGCCCAGGCGAAGGATCTAAAGGCATTTGAAGATGCCCTGAAAATGATGCAGAATCCGATGTTCAACGTCATTTATGCCGACAAAGCGGGCAACATCCTGTACCTGTTCAACGGCAATGTACCGGTACGAAGCGAAGGAAACTGGGCCTTCTGGAATAATACCGTAGACGGCCGGTCCTCGAAATACATCTGGAATCAGTACCACCAGTATGAGGACCTACCCAGGGTATTGAATCCGCCGGCCGGCTTTGTCCAGAATGCCAACGATGCGCCCTGGACCAGCACGTATCCTATGGTGCTGAAACCCTCGGATTACCCGCCGTACATGGCCCCGCAGGTCATGACGTTACGGCCTCAGCGGGCCGTTAACTTAATCAAAGACGATGCCTCCATCACGTTCGATGAGCTGATCGGCTATAAACTGAATACCGGTATGGAAGCCGCCGACCGTTTTCTGGACGACCTGCTGGCGGCCGTAAACCAATACCCCGATCCGGCGGCCCAGCGAGCCGCTGCCGTTTTGCAGAAGTGGGACAAAGCCACCAATACCGACAGCCGGGGAGCGGTGCTGTTTGCCAGCTGGTTCGACAAACTGGAGCCAGGTATGCTCCGCATTCCCTGGAACCCCGCCCAGCCGGTAACCACTCCCGATGGTTTAAAGGACCCGCAGCAAGCGGTAGCCCTGCTGGTCAAGGCTGCGGCCGACGTACAGCAGCTGTACGGTGCACTGGATGTGGCCTGGGGTGAGGTGAACCGGTTCCTGGTAGGCAGCCATAACGTACCCGCCAATGGCGGTTCGGAACGATACGGTATTTTCCGGACGATGTATTTCTCGCCGAACAAGCAGGACCAAAAAAATTATGCGGTAGCCGGTGATACCTACGTAGCCGTTACCGAATTTGGCGATACCGTGCACGCTCAGGTCCTGCTCAGTTACGGCAACGCAACCCAGCCCGGCAGCAAACACATCGGGGATCAGTTGCCTCTGCTGTCGCAGAAAAAGTTGCGTCCTGCGTTGCTGGACAGGAATCAGATTTTGCAGAACATGGAGAAGCGGGAAACACTATCGCCCTCCAACTAGACCACCGGCCCGACTTACGGCTGCCTGCCGCCAGCAACAAAGAAGGTCACCCCTATGCAGGATGACCTTGCTTAAACCAACCATTTAATTAAAAAGGGCAGGGCTCATACGTTCCACCAATAGGTAAATTTCAGGACCAGCGCCCGGTTGCGCACCGAGAACGGGAAGGGCAGGTAATTATCGGTGTACACGATGTACAGATCAGAGGCCGGCTTGTACCGCCACTGAAACCGGGAGTTCAGATTAATATTCTGCGTCTGCTGATTGTACTGCACAAACGTGGAGAAAAACACGGTGTTGGTCAGCGTTACGTCGACCTGCGAGCCAACCAGCCAGAAGGTCGTTCGTCCATAGGGGCCCGGCAGCCGGATGTCGTTATAGCTGGCATTAGCCAGCAGACTCACGTACGGCTGAAAGCGGTACCCGATTTCTCCCGTCAGGTTCAGGCGGGTTCCATCGGCGTAATACCGACCATAGCGGGTGTTGAACGCATACGTGAATACGCTTTGCGGCTTGGAGACGAAATCGGTGCGCCAGGCTTTCCAGTGGTGCTGCGTGCCGCGGGCCAGGGTATCTTTGCCGGAATTGGTCGGATCGAAGGGCAGCAGCAACCGCACATACTCATCCACCAGCGCCAGGGTAAACGTACTCTGGGTCCGGAAGGTGAGCGTGTAAAAGGCCATATTCAGATAGTCGGTCTTTTGCATGGCCGTTGTGTGGTAATGCGACAGGCTGACTTTGGGACCGTGACTCAGAATAATCCCTCCTTTCGGAAAAAATAAGCGGGCGGCTGTGGAGGTAAGGCGTACGTAGCCGTTCCGGGGCACATAACCCACTTCGGCGGTGTAGTTCCGGCCCACGTATTCTTCCTGCACCAGCACGTTCCAGCGCCGGCTCCGGTACTCCAGGTGAGCGGCCTGCACCACATCCTGACCGGATTTGTCCGGCGAGAAAGCTTTGAGCACAAAGGCTTTGCCGGTCCACTGATTGTTGGCGGAAGCCAGGTTGTATTCCAGTCCGATGTTCCGGTTGTAGCGGGAATGGCCGGGCGGGAGCGAATCCACCCCTCGTGCGTAGTTCAGGGATTCTTTATTGACGAACAGAAAACCGATATTGGACCGGGCAAAAACCCGGCGCTGGAGCGACATAATGGCAAAGTTCTGCTCGGGCAGACCGCGCTCGGCTACCCGCCCCGTCTGCATATTCATCAGCCCAATGCGCCAGTCTTTGGTTAGCTTGCCGCTCAGTCGGGCGCCCGCCCGGATGGGCACTCCCAGCCCTATACGGCGGGAGAAGAAGGGCCGGATGGTGGCATATCCGAAGTTGGCGAACAGATCGGCGTTCTCCAGAAAGAACTGTCGGCGCTCCGGGAAAAACAGTTCGAACCGGTCGAGGTTGGTAACCTGCCGGTCTACTTCTACCTGCGAAAAATCCGGATTGATCGTCAGGTCCAGGTTCAATGACGAGGTGATGCCGACCTTCACATCGACCCCGGCTTTTTTCTGGTAGGCCGACGGCAGATCTCGCTGGTAATTACGGCCTACGCCCCCCAGCACATACGGAATGACCGAAATATTGGCCCCGGTAGCCGGCGGAGGCTGATCCCAGACCAGTACACCGGCATACGCCAGCGAAGCGGTGGGGAATTGCCGGGGGACGGGGGCCCAGCTCGCCTTTTCGGTCGTTTTCAGATCCAGCCGGCTGAAGTTGATCCCCCACCGGCTTATGTTCTTTTTGTAGCGGATGGTCTTGAACGGAATGGCCATCTCCAGCACCCATTTATCCGGATCGTTTTTGACCACCGACACCCATTTGTTGTCCCAGTTCAGGTCTACCTCGCCACCACCGTACATGGTGCCGTCCCACTGGGCACCCGCTGCGTTGGCCCCGAACGAGAAGCCATTGGTCTGGTCTTCAAACGGGTCCATGAACAGCAGAAAGTTATCGTTTTTGCCGAACGCAAAATCCCGTCGCAGCGATTCGACATAAAAAGGACCGGGTACGGCATGGTAGCAAAGGGCAATCAGGTACAGATTTTCGTCGTCGTACGTCATCCGGACTTCGGTGCGTACCCTGGCCCGGCTGGTATCCATCGGAAGCACCATGAAGAAGTCGGTGGCTACCTCGGTCGTCTGCCAGGCGGCTTCGTTCATCACCCCGTCCACGCTAACGGGCAGCGACGTTTTCCGGATCGCGTACTGAACGGCCTCGTTCTTTTTCTGAGCGAGCGTCGGCAGGCTGATGAGCCAGGCAACAAATAGCAGGAAAAGGTTCTTCACAGGCAGGTTGAGCTTAGGCTGTTGTGCGGGTTGGCGGGTTGAGGAGTTGTTTCAGGTGATCCGAAAGACGCAGCGTTAAGGCCACCAGCGTCAGGGTCGGGTTGGCCGCTCCGCCGGTGGGGAAGCAGGAAGACCCCGCCACAAACAGGTTTGGGATGCCGTGTACACGGCAGTTGGCATCCACAACGCCTTCTTTGGGGCTCTGGTGCATCCGGGTGGTACCCATATGGTGCCAGCCGGCTCCGAGCGTTTCGGGCCAGCTCGTATCCTGCTTATCACGCAGCCAGTCGACCAGCCGCACGCGGCCGAGACCGGCAAGGCCCGCCTGCTGCCCGATCAGATCATATAAAGTACGGATGCTCCGTTTCTCCAGCGGAGTCAACTCCCAGTGCAGCGTCGCCCGCGGCATCCCCAGGGCGTCCTGTTCCCGATCCAGCGTGACGCGGGAGGCCGGGTTGGGAGCCTGTTCCATCCGGGTGAAAAGCGAGAACATGTTGTATCGGGGCAACGCTGCTTTGGGGGGATCGCCCTTTTTGTAATTCTGCTCCCGGAGTTCCCATTTCCGGACCGTAGCTTCGCCGGAGTCGGGAAACGTATCAATCATAGCGGGTGGCTGCTTGTCTTCCGTTTTCGGCCACAGGGATACCGTCCCGTTAAGGATCTTCAGTTCCTTCTGCTTTTGTTCCGGAATAGCCAGTTCGGCCCGCATCCTGGTAACAAAATACTGCCAGAGGTATAGCTGATTCGACGCAGGCGTAGTCAGAAACAGGTCGGCGGAGGTTACTTCCAGGTGTTCCATGAAATAGCGCCCCACCTTGTCGTAATCGTTGCCCAGGCCATTTGGTACCTGGTGGTTGGAAGCCAGCAGCAGCCGGGCGTTCTGAATGGCGCAGCCCGCCAGCACAAAATACCTGGCCCGTACGGTATGCTCTTTCCCCGCCAGATTTTTGACCGTCACCTGCCGGATGTGCCGGCCCTGCTCGTCGGTATCCAGGCGGGTAACGTTGGCGTAGGTATACAACTGGATATTTTTGGCGTTTACGATGGCATCCCGGTATTTGGTACCGAACCGGGTGGGTGGACTGAACTGCCAGATTTTATGCGTCACCATCTGCTCATCAAACGGCAGCGGAGTCAGCGAAGGGTCTTTATCCAGCCAGTAGCGGAGGTCATATTCATACGGCCCCAGGTCGAGCAAGGGGTGCGCCCTGGCGTAGTAGGGGTCCAGCGCTTCCCGCCCGATGGGCCAGCCGCTGTTGGGCACCCAGTCGCGCCGTTGAAAATCGATGGGGTCGAACGTGGAGCAAAAGCCGGCCCAGTGGCCCGTGGTACCGCCGAAATAATGAAGGCGCGACGATTGCAGGGGATAATAGCGCTGACCGGTGGTGTTGCCCCGGTACAGCTCCTGCATGGCGGCTTCTACCTCGAAACCTCCGCCCTCCAGCAGAATGACCCGGTGGGGTGTGTTCTGCCACTCCAGCGCCAGGCTGATGCCGGCCGCTCCGGCACCAATGATGCACAGGTCGCCTTCGATGAGCGAATGGGTTTCCAGCGTTCGGGCATCAATATGCATAATCGGTAAGACTGTTAAACAGTAACTAGTGAGTAAAGCGCGCATTGCCGGGCTTCGGTCTGCGACAGCAGCCAGCCTTCCAGGACGACGATCCGGCCTTCTTTAAAATCCCGCCGGATTTTATGGTCCAGCAGGGGGCCCAACATGGACTTGCCAAACGACCGGATAACCAGCGCAGCCGGGCTACCCTCCAGCAGCCGGTCCGTAAGCGTCTCCTGGTTGGCCTCGGTGGGGACCTGAGCCCGGTAAGCCTTGCCAATCCGGCGTACGGTAGCTTCGTCGGTCAGTTGCGAGAGCACCTGGGGCAGTTGCAGGGTACGGTCGGCCCGTGCGTGTCTGTTGCCGCAACCCAGCAGCGGAGCCGGCAGAGCCGCCACCAGCGCATACCGCAGAAAGTGCCTTCGTTCCATACGTCAGAATCAGCGAAGAATTATTGCCAAGACGCGTGTACTTACCCGGCGTGCTGGTTGCCGGGCGGGTATGCGTTATTATGACGCAAAGTATAAATTAGCGGGGTATCTACTCAGATTCGGAGAGATTTTATTTATTTGAGGCTGGTATTTGTCAGCCAGAACGGATCTAGCAACGAGGTGGAACAGGATTTAGAAGACATACTACAGCGCGGGGGTGAGTTATATCATCCCGGCTTTTCCATTGACTGCGCGATATTCGGGTTTCACGCCAACCAGCTCAAAGTCCTGCTGCTGAAGGTAAAGAACACCGGGCGGTGGGCGCTGCCGGGTGGGTTCATGCTGAAAAACGAAGATGTAGAAACGGCCGCGGCCCGGCTGCTGAAAGCCCGTACCGGGCTGGAGCACGTATTTCTGCGCCAGTTTTACCTGTTTGGTGACCTGGCCCGCAATGACGAAGCCTTTAACCGGCAGCGTCTGCGTAAAGAAAACATCCAGGCATCGGCGGAGCACTGGTTCCTGCAGCGGTTCCTGACGCTGGGCTATTATGCGCTGGTTGATTTTGCGCAGGCCGTTCCCCGTCCGGACTATATCTCGGAGGACTGCGCCTGGTGGGACCTGCACGAGGTACCGGCGCTGATGCTGGACCACAACCGCATCCTGGACAAAGCGCTGGAGACCTTACGGCTCCAGTTGACGTACCAGCCCATCGGCTACAACCTGCTGCCCGAAAAGTTCACCATGACGGAACTACAATGCCTGTACGAGACGATTCTGGGCCGGAAACTCGACCGCCGGAATTTTCTGCGCCGGATACAGTCGTACGGCATTCTCCGGCGGCTCGACGAGCGCCGGGACGGGGTGGCTCACAAACCACCCTATCTGTATCGTTTCGATTTGCCGGCCTATGAGCAGGCCCTGCGGCAGGGCCTGAACGGAGCCTGGTAAACAGGTCAGGTGCCGGACTGCCGGGAGCAATTCAGACCCGGATGTAAAGCTTCCGCTTATCCATCCAGTAGCCAATCAGCCACAACAGCAGCATGTAGCTCACGGCAAACGCCAGCGAGGCATTTTTATCCGCCAGCCAGGAGGTAAACAGGTTCCGGTAGAGCCAGCCGCTCAGGCTCGTGCCACCCACCCGGACCAGAATCAGCAGTTCGATAATGATGCCGGACAGCATATAAATGAAAAGTGGGTTTTTGCCGAATACTTCAAAAAAATACGTCCAGCGCCGGGCTCCCACCACATCGATCAGCAGCATGAGCGTTGCGAGCAGAAGCAGATCCAGACCAACCGTAAGCAGCACGTAGGAACTGGTCCAGATGGGTTTGTTGATGGGAAAGCTTAGATGCCAGAGCAGGGCGACACCAATGGTAAGCAGCCCGGCGATTGCCAGTCGGCCGATGGTGGGCAAGGTATTACCTCCTTTCTGAATAAAGACGCCCGCCAGGTAACCGGCCAGCACATTGACGACCGATGGCAGCGTACTGAGCAGCCCTTCCGGTTCAAAGGGGAGGCCGAAGCCGTGGTACAAATTGGCGGACTGTATCAGCAACAGGTCCAGTTTGCGGGAGGCATTGGTTTCCAGGCTGTAGGGGTCGGGGCCGCTGCCGAGGGCAAACGCAGCCGCCCAGTACCCCAGCAGTGCGAACGCGCTGAACAGGAGCGCCCCCCTGACCCTGGCGAACCGGATAACCAGCGAAGCCACCAGGTAACAGAGCGCAATCCGCTGCAACACACCCATGATGCGCAGGCTGGAAAAGTCAATCAGCGTCAGTTCGCCGTTACTGCGGGTAACAAACGGAAACGCATTCAAAAATAGGCCAATCAGGAAGATCAGGAGGGTGCGTTTACCCACCGCCCCGAAAAACGCCGGGTTCGGCTTCCGATCAAACTTGCGCTGGCTGAAACTCATGGCGTTGCCGACGACAAACAGAAAGGTAGGGAAGACCAGATCGGTGGGCGTGAAGCCGTGCCAGTCAGCGTGACGAAATGGGGCATAGATGGTCTCCCAACTGCCCGGTGTATTCACCACAATCATAAAAGCCACGGTCATACCCCGGAGAACGTCCAGCGAAAGATAGCGCTGGGTGGTCTGAAGCGCCTGTATTGGTGGGTTAGAAATTACGCTTGTCATAGCGGGTTTAGGTTTCGAAGCCGCAATTTAAGAAGTTGGGTTAATCATCACCAACCGATTAACCAGGACGGAAAAATAAAAAAAGTTATAAATTTTATAAAAAATACTTTGTTTTGTGGGTAAAGGATAGGAAATAGAGGATTCAGCGGAGAATCACATAGCTATGGCAATGACAAAACAGGTATCATGGACGCACAACTAAGCCGGCAAAATGAACCCCTAAAGATTCTGGTCTTCTCTGCTTCACTGAGGACAGGGTCACTCAACACGCAACTTGCAAAGCTGGCGGTCAGGGTGATAGAAGAAAACGGCGGCCTGGCTGACTATGCCGATATGCGGGAATTTGATTGCCCTTCCCTGAACCAGGATCTGGAAGTCGATGATTTTCACCCCGACGGCGCGCGGGAACTCCGGAAACGCATCCTGGCTAATGACGCGTTTATCATTGCTTCGCCCGAATACAATGGTTCTATGCCCGGTTTGCTTAAAAATGTAATCGACTGGACATCCCGGTTTCGGCCTCAGCCTTTTAACGAGAAACATGCGATGCTGATGTCTGCTTCGCCAAGTATGGCCGGCGGCAATCGTGGACTCTGGACGTTGCGCATGCCGCTGGAACACCTGGGGACGAGCGTTTATCCCAATATGTTCTCGCTGGCGATGGCCCATAAAGCGTTTACCGCTGAGGGTGATATTGCGGATGAAACCTTGGCCCAGCGCTTCAGAACAAACCTTTTTGCCTTCATGAGTCTGGTTGAAGCTGCAAAAAATTACCCTTGTATCAAAAAAGCCTGGGTAGAGTTTCTGGGCGAACAGACCGACGCGGTTACGGAGCGGGTGGAGTAAACCGGCACGCAACCGGATCAGCGGAACAAATAGCCCAATAACGTGTCCCTTAACGGCTTGACTCCAAACCAACCAATGAACCCTTACGTCACCTTATCCGGAACCATGAATGAACTACGCAAGCAAGGCTACGTAGAAGATTTCAATTTGCTACAACAATGCCTCGAATGCCGCAATGGTCAGTATAAACTGTTTGCGGACGATTTCACCGTCGACAATTTTTACCGGTTTGAAGGTCCGAGCGACCCGGCCGATATGGCTATTTTGTACGCCATCTCGTCAGAGCGCTATGGTTTAAAAGGCCTGCTGGTAAACGGCTATGGCATTTCCAGCGATGCCGTGACCGACGAGATGCTGCAAAAACTAACCGTTCGGGATAAAGGTCTGTCATGATACAATGACGGTACGCTGAGAGCGGTAAATCAGCCTTTGTGAATCTGACGTGGTAAGTCTGCCGAGTATTATTCTTTCTTTAATAAATTACCGCAAACACCTAACCCAATCCTCATTGCGCTGATTGCATGGAACAGCCGCGTAACAAACCTTCACGCCTACGTCTTACTTTATCGGTTGTTAGCCTGTTGGGG
Organism: Nibrella saemangeumensis; assembly: GCF_039541915.1. Lineage (NCBI taxonomy): Bacteria > Pseudomonadati > Bacteroidota > Cytophagia > Cytophagales > Spirosomataceae > Nibrella > Nibrella saemangeumensis. Next base: position 67,744 of record NZ_BAABHD010000079.1, on the reverse strand, counting down.
CTAATCCTGACCAGTATATTCCTGAGCCGCCGTAGTGTTCATCAAATCCAGGAGGCATCGGCCTCCATCTACAAGGATCGCCTGGTTCCGACGGCTATTATCGCTAAACTAACCTCACAGGTTTATCAGAAAAGATTATTGCTCGAACCGTATGGCGTGGGTAAAACCAAGCCGCAGGCAGGCACCGTGGTGTTGGCGCTCGATCGTTTAAATCGCCAGATAGACTCGTTGATAACTGAATTCGGGCAAACAAAACTGACGCCTGAAGAAGCGGAACGTTTGGAATTGCTCAAACAACGACTAACCGTTTATAATCAGTTGGAGGGAGAACTTACAGAATCTCTGACCGATCTGCCGAAAGCGCAGCAGGTTCTGTTTACCGGAACCGGGCATACCGCGTTCGGTCAGGTTGCCCAAACCCTGACCGAACTGTCCGCTTTACAGTTGACCGTAGCAGAGGAACTGTTGAGCCAGTCGAGGGGCCAATCCAACTATATCTATGTCCTAACCGCCATACAGATCGCCCTTGTGGTGTTAATAGCCTTAAGTCTGTTTTGGTACCGCTTCTAATCCTGCAAAAAGGTTAATAATGTAGTTTGATGCCCGGCTCCAGACCACGTGAGGCTGTTTATTGCCGTTCATCACTCATCTTTTCATCAGCTTCGGGTTAAAGATCCCGCAGGCCGGCACCATGGCTCTCGTCGGCTCTATTCATAGATGATGGTGAAAATATACATCATCAGGTTCACCAGCAGCACCGTTCCGTACAAGCCATTCGTCCGCCCTTTGTTCAGGGAAAGCATAACGGTGAAAATAGAAAGGCCCAACAGGATCATGGATTTTCGGTCAAGGCCCAGCACAAGCGGCAGATCCAGTACCGTACAGAGTATAGCCACGGTGGGAATACTTAAGCCGATACTCGCCAGGGCTGACCCTAAGGCCAGGTTAATGCTCGTCTGATACCTGTTCTTTGTGGCAGCCCGGACAGCCGCAATGCCTTCCGGCAACAGAATGACCGCAGCGATGGCCACCCCGACTAATTCGGTTGGCAACCCGGCGCTCACCATCCCATTTTCAATGACCGGCGAAAGCTTTTTTGCCAGCAGAATAACCGCACCCAGGCAGATAACCAACAACAGCAAACTGACCAGGGCTTCCCGCCGGCTAATGATGGTTTCCTCCTCTGAGGAGTCTGACATAAAGTAATGCCGGTGACGAACCGTTTGGGTGAACAGGAACGATGCGTAAATAAGCACGCAGGCAACCGTTACCATCACCAACTGCGGTTTGCTATACTGCGGACCGGCAACGCTGGTGGTAAAATTGGGCAGCACCAGCGTAAGCACCAAAATGGAAACGAGGCCGACCAGGGCGATAGTCACCGATTTGGTTTCAAACGTTTGCTCTTTATATTTAATAGTGCCTACGATCATACTGACCCCTAATATCCCGTTTAATATCAGCATCACCGCGGCAAACAGAGTATTTCGGGCATAGCTTTCCGACCCCTGGCCACCCGCCAGCATCAGTGATACAATAATAGAGGCCTCCAATAAGGTAACGGCCACCGCAAGGATGATGGTGCCGTATGGCTCACCTACCCGGTGGGCTACCACTTCGGCATGATGCACGGCGGCCATAACGGAGCCAATCAGAAACAAACCGGCCAGGAGGTTGATGATCAGGTTGCCGCCGATGGGAGCCGTAAAATACAAACCCCAGGCAAACACCGGTGCTAAATAGGTCCAGTTGAAAATTTTCTTCATGTACTATGGATTTGGAAGATGGTTGCGGTGCCGGGCTGGCTATCGATACGCTTACCAGCCAAACGGGTACAGTAAGGATGCCCTGCAATCACACACCATCCATTACATTGTGCATCGGTATTGATACGTCTCAGCCCGCCAAATTACCAGTTCCTGATCAACTCAGCAAACTACGTTGCCTGAACTAACCTTTTCCACCTTTCCTTTGCAACCCTTTTACAGCCTTTGGCATCTATAGTATTGATGACCAGGCTAGCTCGAAATCCGTTACGGCTGGTTACCTTTTTATGGCCGATGTTGCTGTAATTTCGTCCTGATGATCAGATTTTGTAATTTCGTAGAAACTTCATCCTTGAGTATGAAACGGATAACCTATACGCCAACCCTGGTGCTGCTGGCCCTGCTGAGTCTGCTCAGCGGCTGTGCACCCTCGGTTTACCAGCTTCGTCCGGTCTCCGGCGATGTGATTACCCTCGACGGTCGGCCAGTGACGAAGGCCGAGAAAGATGGTATCGTCGTGGTGGCTTCCTACGAGAAACAGGACATGGACTATGTGGTGCTGGATGTGGAAGTAAAGAACAAGACCGACGAGCCCATTGAGGTGAATCCGGCCGACTTTTCGGTCTACGCCCTCGGCAGCCATCAGGATACGCTGACCCGGCCCAATACCTCCCGGCCGTACATCCGCTCAGCCGCCGACCCTACTTACGAAGCCGACATGGTGGCGCGTAATCAGCTCCGGGAAGAAAAACGATTGAAGCGGGCGAAAGTGATCAATACCGTCCTGATGGTAGCGGTAGTCGCCAGCGATGTGGCCTCCACGACCTCCCGCCGGAACCAGACGTACGACCGCTGGGTAACCAACCGGACATCGCACAATGCCGCCTACCAGGCTATTCAGCTAAAGCGAATGATCGACTATGGCTCTTTTGCCGATAAAATGCAGCGTTACGATTACGAAGCTTACCGCTGGAAACAACTGGCCCTGAAAGCGACCACCGTGCCGGCGGGTGAATCGGTACGCGGTTTTGTGTACCTGCCCAAGACGCAGGAAGCCGCTTACCTCCTGCTCAACTACCCTACCCCCGCCGATGGCGAAAAGCTCTCCCTGCTGTTTGAGCAGCGGCAGGAGAAGGTCACCCCACAGCGCCGGAGGAGATAAGCCGTTACCTCGGAGGATACACCTACCGCAGCGGAGCACCACCAATCGGGTGCTCCGCTGCTGCGTTTATGGGTTTTCATCCCACGTTTCCGGTGATTCGTCACACCCGTTTTCAGGCCTCAGCTATGCGTCTTAATCTTGCTGAAGAAATGATTCAGTAACGATTATCAGGACTTTTTATGAAAACCTTCATCGTAAAAGCACTACCTCTCGTCCGGGTTTTAAGCTATACTTTCTTCCTTACCATCGCGCTGTTGATTACGGCTGCCACCGGCGACAAGCGCTTCCCTTCGTACATGAATCTGGTCGCTCAGCGTAATGATCTGGCTCGTAAACCCATCCCCCCCAGGATACTGGACCGGAAGCGGATAGCGGCCGTAGCCGACTCCCTCGCCAGGATGTATATGTCGGCCGGCACGGTGCCTGGCCTGACCATCGCCGTCGCCAAAGACGGGGAGATTGTAGTCGCCAGAGGGTACGGCAAAACCGATATCGAAATGGGCGTGGCCGCGCATCCGGACGCAGTTTTAAAGATTGGCTCCATTACCAAGCAGTTTACGGCGGCTATCATCATGCGCCTGGTCGAAGCCGGGAAACTGGAACTCGACGACCCTATTACCAAATACCTGCCGGATTATCCGGTGCAGGGGCGCTTGGTCACCATTCATCACCTGCTCAACCATACATCCGGCATCAGAAGCTATACCGGGCTTGATAAAGCCCACCGGCAGCGGGAGTTCCGGCTCGACCTCTCCTACGCCGAAATGGTGAACCTGTTTGGCAAACAGCCGTTCGATTTTGAACCCGGCACCAAATACCAGTATAACAACAGCGGTTATTACCTGCTGGGCGAGATTATCAGCCGGCTGACGGGCATGCCCTACGCCGAATACGTCGAGCACGAACTGCTGCAACCGCTTGGCCTGACGCATACCTACTACTGCGATGACCGCCGGATTATTCAGAACCGGGCGAAAGGGTACGAGTTTGAGGGCAACAAACTCACGAATACCAATTACATCAGCATGGCTATTCCCGGTCCGGCCGGTGCCTTATGCTCCACCGTGGGCGATCTGGTCCGGTGGACCCATCTGCTGCACAGCGGAAAGGTAGTCACGCCAATCTCCCTGCAACTGATGACCAGCCCGACCGTGCTTGAATCCGGTGATACGCTCGGTTACGGGTATGGTCTTCAGTTGAGCGAGATCGGGGGCTATTTTCAGGTCTATCACGGTGGATCGGTAAATGGCTTCCTGTCGGGTTTGGCGCATTATCCCGAAGCGGGACTCACCGTAGCCGTCCTGACCAACTCCGGCAAGGGAAGCCCGGGTCTGCTGGTGAAGGAACTGGCGCGGACGGCGCTCAATGCCCCCATGCGCGACCTGCCGCTGACGGCTCAGGAGGTAGCCCGCTACGAAGGTACCTACAAGTACCAGTCGACCGTTCGGACGCGTGACATACGGGTATTTGGCGAGAATGGGAAGCTCCATGTTCAGGCGGCCGGCCTGCGGCCGTACAGGCTCCTCTACCAGGGCAACCACACGTTTATCCCCACCGTCGATGACGACGACCGGCTAATCTTTTCCGTAACGAATGGAATCGCGCAGGGCTTCAAGCACCACGAGGGCCGCTGGACTGTAACGCCGGCCCTGCGCAAGCCGTAGCCATCTGCCGGCATCAAACTGTTTCTCTTTCAAGCAACCCTATCCAATGAATACCTATTTGCCATTGACCCACATGACACGCACAGCGCGACTGAAACGTTACCTAACCAACCCGGATACCGTACAAAAGGCTGAGTTCTGGGGAGCCACCCTGCTGTATGCCATCTTTATTTTAGCGTATGTCATCTTTGCCGACCCGGAGGATACCCCCAAAGCCGAATTTGAGCGAGCTAATGTGCCGTTCAGCTATTACGAGAACTACTACATTCCCAGCTTTATCCGATATTCAATTATTTACGTGGCCTTTCTGCTGCTCAATTTCCGGATTATTCCCCGCCTGGTACGGAAGGAAAAGGTATGGCAGATGATCCTGCTGGCCGCCCTGATTTTCCTGATCGCCGGGCTGGCCAGAGCAATCTCCGACAGCGACCTCAACGCTTACCTCGTACCGGTTTACGAGACCAGAGAAGCCTACAACGACTTTATCTTTACAAACGGCTTTTTTGTTGCCCTACTGCTCTTCGTTATAGTTGGTATTTACGCCACCTTTAAATACACGGTGCTTTACCTGGCTACTCCGGCAGAAGGGGTCAAATCAAAGAAACGTACCGTTATAAAAGATACTTTGGGAGCGTTCGGCTTATGGATCATCAGCATGATTCTGCTGCTGATGGCCGAAGCCGAAGGCGAAGTTCTGTTAGGCTGGAGCGTGATCCTGCTGACGGCCATCCCGGTTTACGCCCTCTCCTTCTTCCGGCTTATTCCAAATGCCTTAGGCCGGTCGCGGCCATTCCTGGCGTACCTGCTCCGGACTGTGCTGGTGCTGGTGATCATCAATCTATTCCTGTTTGTGCTGCTGACGCCCATGACAGGCAACGCCGAAATCGCTATAAACTATGTCTTGTTTAACACAATGTTTCAGCTTGTGATTACCGTACCCTTGTCCTGGATTTTGTATAAACGCTACCAGAAAGGCAGTGAAGAGGTGCTGGGCCTACAGCAGGAACTGGGGCAGTCGGAAGCCAACGTCGATTTTCTGCGCTCCCAGATTAACCCACACTTCCTTTTCAACGCGCTGAACACGATCTATGGCACCGCCCTACAGGAGAACGCTGAGCGGACAAGCGAGGCCGTTGAAAAGCTGGCCGATATGATGCGCTTTATGCTGCACGAAAATATGCAGCACAAGATACCCCTGACACGCGAAATAGAATACCTGACCAATTACATCAGCCTGCAGAAGCTGCGGACCGATCCTAATCTCACCATCCACGTCCAGATAGACGCCGGGTCCTCGGCCAATACCGTTCAGATCGCCCCCATGCTGCTGATACCGTTCGTGGAGAACGCCTTCAAACACGGCATCAGTTTGCGGGAGCCATCGCACATTATGGTATCTTTGGATGTCAAAGACGGCACGCTGAACTTTGACGTGCATAACAGCCGGCACGTAAAGCCGGTAAATGATCCGGAGAAGGATAAGAGTGGCATCGGCCTGTCGAATGTGAAGCAGCGGCTGGAGCTGTTGTATCCGAACCGGCATGAACTACTCATTCGGGAAACCGGGAACGCGTTCTTTATTCACCTGACGATCCAGCTTACCTGACCCATTTGCGTAACCCCGTTCGATGAAAGCCATTGCCATTGATGACGAGCCGATAGCCCTGGAGATTATTAAAGCACACGCAGCTAAAGTGCCTTTTCTGGAGCTGAAAGCTGAATTTACCGATGCGTTCAAGGCTCTGGAGTACCTGCAGAAAGAGAGCGTGGACCTGCTGTTCCTCGACATCAAAATGCCCGACATTTCCGGCATCGAATTCTTCAACAGTCTGAACAAAAAGCCGCTGCTGATCTTCACCACGGCCTACTCGGAACATGCCCTGACCAGCTACGACATGGATGCGGTGGATTACCTGCTCAAACCGTTTTCCCTGACCCGCTTTCTGAAAGCCTGCAACAAAGCCTACGAACTCTTTACGACCAGAAGCGCGGCTGAGGTAACCGACCACCTGTACGTAAAGACCGGCTACGAGCAGCAGAAAGTGTTTGTCGACGACATCCTCTACCTGGAGGCTACCGGCAATTACGTAACGTTCGCCCTGAAAGACGGCAGCGATGTGCAATCCCGCAGCACGTTTGCAGAAGCCATAAACCTGCTTCCGTCGGAAAAGTTCGTGCGAGTACACCGGTCCTACGTGGTGGCGATCAGCAAAATCGACAAGATGGAACGGCACCAGGTCACGGTTAGCAACCGAAGGATCCCTATCAGCGAAGCCTACCGGCAGAACCTTGTGGCCATGCTGAACAAATAGTCTATTACAAATTTTGTCCCACCAATTATCCGTTTAGCAATTTATGACGGTATGCTAACGACAAATTCAGTAAATTCTCCGGGCGTAGACTCAACCCTCATTTCACCTCCATGCCCCTTTGTTACTATATCATAACTGAGCGACAAGCCAAGCCCTGTTCCCTGACCAGTTGGCTTGGTGGTGAAGAAGGGTTGATAGATCTTGTTGATGACCTCCGGAGAGATGCCGGTACCATTATCCTTTATTCGCAATTCAACTTGACCGTTACCTTTATGGGTAGTTATCTCAATCTGTGGTTGATAGTCGAGCACAATCCCGGCCTTACCGGTTTGCTTCAACTTCTCCTGGGTAGCATAAAAAGCGTTGTTATAGATGTTCAGCAGTACCCGGCCTATTTCCTGTGGAGCAACGTTTACCAGTTTTAAATTGGGATCAAGGTTGAGCCGCAGGTCAGCATTGAAGCTCTTGTCTTTAGCCCGTAATCCTTGATAGGCCAGCCGCAGGTACTCCTCTGCTAGTTTGTTGAGGTCCGTAGGCTGCTTCTCTCCGCTACTAGACCGGCTGTGCTGAAGCATGCCTTTGACAATGCTATCGGCTCGTTTGCCATGGTGGGTAATCTTTTGCAGACTTTCTTCTAGGTCAATGAGCAGTTCTTTCCGAAGTGTGGGGTCTGGATTGGCTTTATCTTCTTCCTCTTTGAGCTCTCCTACCAATTCCTGACTCACCTCCGTCAGGTTGTTAACGAAGTTCAGCGGGTTCTGAATCTCATGAGCAATGCCCGCCGTCAGTTCACCCAGCGAGGCCATTTTCTCGTGATGAATCAATTGCGTCTGAGCCTTCTTTAACTCATCTAGGGATGCCTGTAGTTGTTGGGTACGATTAACCACCTGCCGTTCGAGCGTTTCGTTATGCTGCGCCAGAATCTGCTGCTTTTCCTGCTCTTGGCTAATTGTTTTTTTTGACAGTGTTTCCACCTCTGCCAACTTAATCTGGAGTGTCCGGCTGGTGCGGGCGTACTCGGCCGCCAAAATTGCGGAGAAGCTGACGGGCGATAACAAGTCGAAGCCCGCCCGGAAAACAACGGCTAAGACAGGATTGTCGGAAAAGTATGGGGAGAGTGCCGCCAACACCAGGCAGATCATCCAGATAATAGAATTAATGGCTACTATTCTTCCTTCGGATTGCCCCTGGCGAACTCCTTTCAGAGCCGTTTGCAGCGAAAGACCTACCTGATACAGGGTGGTAAAAAAAGCCAGCACAAAGCCTAGACCATAAACGGGCATACTTAGAGTTGCCAGCATATACCCAAGAATCAGCGTGCGGAAAAAGAAATCCGTTGGCCGATTGAAAACCTGATATAGCGCTAATGTGCCCAAGATACCAGCAATAGCTACGAACCCATACAGGAGCCAGAACAGGCCGAATGCCTGCGATACAGTCAGCGTTGATTCATAGAGCAGGGTTGGACCAATAAGCCATGGTGAATATAAGAGCATGGAGATGCCGAACGGAAGGTGTGCGCGTTGGCCTGGGTAACCAAAGTACAGGAACAGGTGAAACAAGGCCAGCATCAGAGTTATTCCGGCTTTCAGGGCGGCAGGAATCAGGATTAAGTGCAGAAAACGGGAGTAGCTAGTAACAGCGGCTTCGTGCGGAAGAAGGGATACGCGCAGACACCAAAGAGCGTAGCCATCCATTGGGAAGAACACGTAAAAGTTAGGCGCTGTGAACGAATATCGTACAGCGATTACCTGTTCACCCGCCTGGCTGAACGAAACAGCAACAGGTTGGTTAGTAATGAAGCGAGCTTTTTCAGTGTGTGGGTTGGGGCTTACCGTTCCCAACCGGGTTATTAAATGACCGTTCAGGTAGATCTCCGAAGCGCCCGTCTGCGATACTAGCAATGCGAGTGGTTTGCCTACTAGTGAAGTATCCACCTGCAGTCGCAGTCGAAACCAGCCAATCCCGGCCTGCCGAATGCGGTTTAACGAGTGAATGCTTTGGGCTGGGTTGATGGGACTCCACTGCCGGTCATTATAGGAGGGCCCGGCCCAGCCTGACTCGTCACCAGCCTGCCACGTCCACCCTGTATCCAGCACTATACCCTTTTCCGACAGGTTTCCAAGCTGAACAACCGCAGCCGATTGGCCCCACGTTGTTAAACGAAGTAGCCAGATAAGCAACAGTGTTAGTAGTCGCGTTTTCATTGACGCAGTGGATTATACAATTATGGGTAACCGCTCAATCCAGTCCTTACCGTTGCGGGTTCCAACTGTGTATAATTAAATTAGTGTGATTAAGCAGGAAGAGAAGTATACCGGTAAGAATCAGGAGGTGGGTACGTTGCCTTTAACCTTATACACTAAGTGACCTATATCCTGAGCCACCTTAAACAACCAAGGCACTTCGTTGGTCCAGGGCAGGCCTTTCTCGTACCGCTGTTTATCGAGCCAGCGTAGGGGAGCTAATAGATCAGGCTCGTGCAGTTTCCATATCTGGCAATAGGGTGCGTTAACCCCGCTGCGGGCAATGATTCCGTTAACAGCCCGGCGGGCGGCTTCATTGGCGCCTTCCATAGTGGCCAGATCGGTGTTGGTGCGCACGTAGTCCGAAGCCAGAAAGAAGTTCAGGATGTTGGTAGCGGCCTCTGGCCGTTTGCTCCATGTGTTGGCCACATTCACCAAAAGTGGTTCGTCATTATGATCGGAAAAAAAGTGGTTATCCAAAGCCTTAGGTGTACCATCATCCGTATCAGGGTCGGCTGGTGAGGTGATAAGCACGTGGCCTGCTGCATTTTGCGCCTTTTCTTGTTTTTGCTTAACGGTAATATCCTGATCTACATTAACCCAAACAATCATGCTGCGATCCAGTAACTTGCGCCCATCCACAATAAGGCTTCGTTCCATTTGTACCCAAACTTCGTCCTTGATCTCCTCTAAGGAGCATTCGTGGGCGGCTTTTCCGTTAAAGCCTTTCGTGAACCAGTCCGAAACATCCACCGACAATACGCCTTTAACGCTACCGTCGTAACACTGGCTTAAATCAAAATTCGGCCAGAACTGAGCCTGAGATATGCCCGTAACGGCCCAGGGAGAGTCAATGAAGATAACGTGTCCTTTATCAATCGGCACATCCTGGTTCAGGTAATACTGAATGCCGTTCATCCAGTTGAGGCTTTTAACCGGCTTCGGTGTTTCGCCGTTTTGGTGTTTATCCACCGAATGGCTAGTCTCGGCCAAGTGCCACAGAAAATCAAGGGAGTTGTCAACCGCTAGCATATCATCGCTGATTAGCTGAATCATACGCTCTAAAGGCACGGCTGCGATGTAATAATCAGCTTTCACCTCTTTTTTTTCACCATTAACGGCATTAATTACTGTCGCGCCGGTGATGATTCTGGTGTTCCGGTTGCACTGGAATTCAGTTGCATGATAGCCGTGATAATACTCGACCCCCATATATTTGAGGTGCTGAAGCCAGGGAAAGAGCCAGACCTCGTTAGTGGGGCCGTTCAAAATCCGGTCCGTGCTCGCAGCTGGATTAAACATGAGTAGTATGAGTTGCAGCAGAATATCGCCCCCGGTTTTGGTGCTCATAAGTTTCGGCTGAGCCGCTACCAGGGTGTGGGTAAGACCGCCCACGCAATATTCCTCGTAGGCTTTACTTTGTTGCTCCGTTTCCATGAACTGCCACCAACTAATGCGTTCGTATTCCTGCTGGCGTCGGGTGTAGCTGCTGGTCAGCAACTGCCAGAGCTTGTTAACAAATCGTTCTTTATCGGAGGCCGTCAGGCCCATGTCGGCATGAGTCATGGCATTGATGGCCGTTCGCAGATCTGCCATGTTTTTGGGGAAGCTTACCAGGTTGAGAATGGGCGCTTTGCCAAACCGGGCCAGCAACACCCGTTCCGTGCTGACCAGATTATCGAACACGCCGTTTGGGTTTCCCGCAAAGGGAATCCGCTTCATTGTATCGGTAATGTGTTTGTAAAAGCCGGGAAAGAACCTGAAGCCGTGTTCGCCCGGCAGGGGTTTGCTTCCGTTGATGGATGTACCGTCGACATCCACGCTGCGGGCTTTGCCGCCCACGTAAACAGGCTGACGTTCGTAGACCTCAACGGCAAAGCCGCGTTCGGCCAGTTCGTGAGCGGCACTCATGCCGGCAACACCACCGCCAAGAATAGCAACTTTCGGTTTCATAGTGAGGAGGAGAGAAGGTTGAGATAGGTAAAAAAGTATAACCGTTTATTCAATTGCAAATTACCGTAAATTTTAAATATCAATTTTTTATATAGCCCTTACCTGCCGGGACCCAGAATATACCTTCGCTGTTCCCATAAATCGACGTTAAGGTGTTCCACGGATCAAGCCGAACGGATTTTATGCCGTATGCGGTGACGTTGCGGGTCTGTCTATCTATCAAATTCAGACCACCACCGAACTTAGCAACCCAGAGCTGCCCCTGGCGGTCTTCATGAATATCAGTAATAATGTAATGTTGCAGACTATGTTCCGGATCATCAGGATCGGGCTTGAATACGGTAAAAGTATAGCCATCATAGCGGTTTAATCCATTAAATGTACCAATCCACATAAAGCCCTCGCAGTGCTGAAGCATGCACCAGACATTGTTATTGGAAAGCCCTTGCTGTGCCGTCAGGTGACCAAAATGTAGCGGCTGAGCATGGCTATACACGTAAATACATAGCAACAGTATGCTAAGGCACAGGAGCTGGCAAGTAGATAACAACTTCATGAAAAGGAAACCGGGTCAGGATAACACGTATCCTAAGTTACACATTTCCAGAGAAATAAAGCAGCGGCTATTTATTATTCGGTTGATAACAAAAAAGCCATAATCCAGACGGACTATGGCTTTTCCTTTATGTATGTACTAGCTGTTAATTCGGCCCACGACGGCCACCCCTGAGGCCGCCCGGCTGCTCATTGGATTGTCCGGCTGCCGGCTGCTCTACCTGGGGTTGCGGCCGATCACGCTGGATGTGTACGTCTGGTCTGGCCTGAGGTTGTGGCATCTCGGCGCCCCGGCGGCCACCCTGGATACCGCCACTGCCGAGCCCCTGCCGATCATTAGTTTCACTGCGCTGCTGCGGTTGCATAGAACCACCATAGTTTTCGAAACGGCTCCGTGGCCTTTCTACCTGGCTCTGCGGATTAACTGTGGTCTCGTCGGAACGCGTTCTGCGGTCCTGGTTCCGGTTGTACTGGTCAGGATAATTCCTCGGCTCAGCCCGTGAGCCACCAAATGGGTTTGTGCGGTTGTCGGAAGGCTGCGCTACCTCCGGCTGGGTATACTGTCCCCGCGAATTCTGCCGGTTATAAGTTCCGTTGTACTCGCGGTTTGTCGAAGGTGAGTCGTCTACCGAAGAGCGGCCCCGGTTGTTGCCATACGGATCCGGGTAGGCATTACCCCGTGAATACCGGTCCGGCGTATCAGGATATCGATTACCGGAATTGCTGCGGTTGTCTGGCCGGGTAGTGCCGTAGCCGGGATAGTTGTTATCCCGCCGGTTGGAGCGGTAATTGCCATTGTTCCGGATGCTGGGGCGGTAAAGACCCACATAGCCATCGCGGACTACCGGACGACCCGGACGGTTCATGTTATCGATCCGGTAGACCGGCACCCGGCTCCGGGTTACGTATTCTAGTTCATTACGATACGGTCCATACACATACGCCCGGTTGTTGCTCCGGTAGACATTGTTGATGATAGTCGTATTGTTGTAGATACGAACTACCTGCGGGCGAGGCACGCAGTAGTTGTACAAGCGCGGACTGGTGATGTACATCTGCGGCACAAATACCCAGTGCCGGGCCGGAATGTTGATGTTTACGTTGATATTAACGCCCGGACCCAGCGGTGCCCAGCCGTAATAGCCACCACCTGACCGCCAGCTTACCCAGGCCGGTCCCCACTCGTTGCCGGGTACCCACGTCCAGCCGTAGTAGTCATCGAAAAACCAGCGGCCGTAGTGAAACGGCCCCCAGCCCCAGGCATAATCAGACACCCAGGTGTTGCCGTATTCGGTAACAACCCAATGCCCGTTGGTGGCGTACGGCTGAAAATTCCGGTCAACCCTGGGGGTCCACACCGGGCCGTAGTTCGGATGATCCATCCACTGTCCGTAAGGAGCCAGTTCATCGTAAAAGTCACCCGATGGGTTACCATATGGCTGGTCGTAATCGTACGGATCCGGCCCATATTGGCCGTAGCCCGGCTGGGCCACCCCCTGCATCGGGAGAAATGTTCCGGTCAGCAGGATTACCAGCAGCCAGATCGGTTTTATCGTTGGAGTCGCTCTCATGTTGGGCCGGATTTAGGGATAGAGAAAACCCGGACTGCCATTAGACCGCACAAAAAGCAAATGGTTTAATCAGCACTCATTTTTTTAATGTGCCCGGTTAGAACCTCATTACTTTACATTCATTGTGGAAAATACCAGCTAAGGCCACCCTTCTACTAAGCAGATCCCATATAGCGAATGGTGAGAACTGTAATATCGTCGAACTGATAATGCGAGCCGATAAACTCCTGCAATTGCTGGCGAACAACGTCATTAATTACCTTAGGAGATTCCGTATCATCCATTGACCCGATTAACTCCTCAATACGCTTGAGACCAAATCGTTCACCGGCTGAATTGTTGGCGTCGGTTGCACCGTCGGTATACATAAAAAGGGTATCTCCCGGCTCCAGAAAAAGCTCCTGAGATTTATACGTAAAGGTGCCATCAATACTTAATGCCAGGCCCCCCCGCTTTTTCAACACTTCGATACCTTTTCCTTTCCGAATAATCAATGGGGGTTCGTGGCCGGCATCAATGTATTCTACTCTGCCGGTTTTCACATATAGAAGACCAACAAATGCCGTAACAAACATGAAAGATGGGTTATCGCTACTTAAGAACGTATTGATCTGATTTACCTCATCACAAAAATCACCACAGTTCTTATTAAGGAAATGACTCTTAAAAATGGCTTTGGTGATGGCCATGTAAAGAGAGGCCGGAATACCTTTGTCAGACACGTCGCCAATAATAAAAAACAAGCGCTCATCATCCATCATAAAGTAGTCGAACAGATCGCCACCAACAGACTTCGCCGGTTCCAGAAAAGCGTGCAGGTCAAGTGCCTTACTTTCGATAAACGGATTGGACACCTTGGGGAGCATCGACTGCTGAATATCTTTAGCAATGTTCAGATCCGTCTGAATAGCTAGCAATTGATCATGTTCATGCTGAAGCCTGCTCAGCATTTCAATATGCTCGATCGTTTTCTTTACGGTGATTTCCAGGTCTTCAAATTTGATCGGCTTGGTAATAAAGTCAAAGGCGCCCCGATTCATGGCTGACCGGATATTGTCCATATCACCGTAAGCTGATATCATCACTGCTTTCAGTAAGGGAGCCTTCAGATCATTAACTTTTGTTAAAAAAGTCAGACCGTCCATTCCAGGCATATTAATATCAGACAGAATAAGCGATATATCATTATTCTCCCTCAATATTTCCAAGGCTTCAATTCCGTTATGAGCAAAATAGAACTGATATTTTTTTTCCCGAATCTGTGGTCTGAACATTTGCTTGATGAGCATTTCCATGTCCAGCTCATCATCAACGCTTAAAATTTTGATTGCCATTAGCTTTAAAGTTTGGAACAGTCAAGTGAGTTTCGTTTAAAAAAGTCCCATCTAGACCAGAATGGGTAATGTTATGGTGACTTCGGTAAACTCTCCGGGCTCAGAATCAATAGCCAGAGTGCCTTTGTGAATCTCCTGAATGATGCTGCGGCTCAAAGATAACCCCAAGCCGGTTCCTTTTCCAACTGGTTTTGTGGTAAAGAACGGAGTAAATAATTTTTGCCTGACTTCCGGCGGAATTCCTATTCCATTATCCCGGATCCTTATAACCACGTACTGCGGTAACCGTTCCGTTGAAATAAAAACCTCCGGGTTGTATTTTTCACCGAACCGGCGTCGCTTTTCATTCACAGCATAATAAGCGTTACCAACCAGATTAATGATGACTCTATTAAATTCAGTAGCAGCAACATTTATCAACCCAACAGCCGGATCGAACCTGAAGGAGAATGTTACATTGAAATCTTTATCTTCGGCCCGTGCGCCCTGGTAAGCAAGCTTTGCAAATTCTTCGAGGATCTGGTTAATATTGGTAGGCTGAAAAGCAATTTCGTTAGTCCTAGTTTGAGAAAGCATGCCAAATATGATTCGCTCGGCACGCTCACCATTCTCCTGTATTTTGGTTAGATTGTTTTCAAGAATAACAACCAGATCATTCATTTCGGCTATGTCTTCCGGACTTGTACCCTCCTGAATCTTCTGTGAAATCTCCTTTACCTCTTTGCAAATAGTTACCGAAAGCTTGGAGAAATTAGTTATAAAGTTTAGTGGATTTTTTATTTCATGCAGAATACCCGCCGTTAAATTACCTATGTTTGCGAGGTTGTCCTGCTGAACAAACCGTTGTTTAAATACATCAATTTCTTTATTTAAGGCTAACACCATTTCGGATAAAGATGCGTTAGCTTTTTCAAGCTCGGTAGAGCTGCTGGTAGTTTCCATAATCGATTAAATTATACTGGTCACTTCAGAATAGTACGGCTATTAATAAATTATTTTACACATACTCTAAATTAACCTAATGCTGAGTATTCTTCTTTTAATACAGGTAAACTAATCACAATTTCGGTATATTCATCTTCCATTGAATCAATTGCAATTCTACCCCCATGAGTTTCCACAATATCTTTCGTCATAAACAGGCCTAAACCCGTACCTTTTGACGTTGGTTTTGTGGTAAAGAATGGGCTGAAAAGCTGTTGCTTTTCTTTAGCAGGTATACCTTTTCCATTATCTTTAAAGGTCAGCTGAACTTCATTATTTATTACCTTAGTTGATACACTTATTTCTGGCATAAAATTTTTCACACTCCTACTCTTCTCAGTCAGCGCGTAAACAGAATTACTGATGATACTACTAATTGCCTGACCTAACTCATTAGGCAGAATATTCGCTTTTAGCAGTTTTGTATCAAAACTGAAGCGTAAATTAACATCAACCCCATTATGTTCTTTTTTACCTTCCTGTAGCGCTATAATGCTTTTACTTTCTATAAAAGCATTTAAATCGGTTTCGCAAAAATTGGTCGTTTTTTCGCGTAAAAGCTTTTGCATATCCTTGACAATCCGTGAGGTGCTGTTGCCATGCTCCTGAATCTTACTTAAGTTATCTTTTAGTAACTCCAGATCGTCAATCACATCACTCTGCAGCTCTTCAGGAATTACCGCTTTCTGTTCCTCCAGCATCAATGTAATCTCGGTGATCAGGTTGTTTGAAAGTTGAGAGAAGTTGTTGATGTAATTGAGCGGATTCAGGACCCGGTCCATAATGCCTTTTGTCAACTGACCCACCGAAGCCAGCTTTTCCTGGCGAATCAGTTCCTCCTGGGTCGACTTCAGATTGTCCAGCGTGTTCTCTAAATTTCGAAGGATCCGTGTTTTGATAAAAGCTGCCAGCAAGTGTTCTTTTAAGTTTCGTAAGGTATTAAAATCCCGCTGGTCGAAGGCGTCATACCGGTTAAGGTTGTACAATATAATAAATCCTTCTACCCGCCCTTCAGCCTTCAAAGCAATAGCAATCAGCGATTTAGGCTGAGTAAGGCCGGCAACGAGCGGAGGATTCTTTCCGGCATGGAGTTGATTTTGAACAAAAATATCTTCAAAAACTTCGTCTGCATTAGTCAGGTAACGATCCAGGGCCTGATTAAGCGTTATACGCACTTCATCAAATAATTCTGCGTTCTTGATGCCAACCGATGCCCTGAATCTGAACATGTCTACTTCCGGGTCGTAAATCAAAGCGGCTGCGCTTTCCATATTGCGGATGATCTTCAGCCTTTCCAGTATTGTTCTGAACAGGTTGGTAATGCCAACTTCCGCATTAATGGCCTGAACGATCAGGTCAATCCGTTCGAGTTGGTCATTTTTCAGCGCTAATTCTTCTGATTGCTGTTCCAGTTCCTGCTTTTGACTCCTGATTTCTTCGGTGCGGTCTTCAATGAGCTTTTCCAGCGCTTGTTTTTCTTTCTCTGAGCGCTTCGTGCGCCAGCGCAGAATAACAACAACAAAGGCTATTCCCAGCAGTGCGTACAAGGTTTTCGCCCACCATTGCAAATAAACCGGCGTTCGGATAACGAATGAAAAGGTTGCTTCCTGACTCTGATCACCATATATGTTCCGGGCCCTTACCCTGAAGGTATACGAACCAGGCGGTAAGTTAGTATACTCTTTTTCGACCTGCGTGCTCCAGGCCGACCAACCTTTATCAAAGTTGGTCAGAAAGTACTGAAATTCGACGGGCTGATTGGGGAGGTAACTAGCCGCCGAAAATTCGAAGGTAAGGTTATTGAGGCTGGACGAAAATTTTGCATCCTGACCCATAATCGCCGGATACTCCGCATTACCGGTGAAGCCACTAAAATAGGTGCTGTCGCTGTTGAGCCGTATCTGACGGATCACGGCAGGAAAGGCCCCTGTGCTTGTCTGGGAAAACTGCTGATCATACCGGACGAGCCCGTCCATGCCGCCGAACCACACCACCCGGTCACTGTCCGGATAAATGACCGTAAACGCTACATCCGCTAATGGGCGCAGCAAGGCCTGCCTGGCACTGTCTATCCGGGCATTTGCATACACCTGAATGTGCTTTTGGTCACCATCGGTAGCCCACACGTTCCCGTTGCTGTCTTCTACGATGGCCCCAAACCAACTGGTGGTTTTTAGTCCGGAAAAGGTGCTGACCCTTTCAAACGTGTCTTTTACGCTGTTATAGGCAGAAATCCCGTCAGCACTGTACAACATCAGCCGCCCTGCCGATTTGAGCAGATGGTTGTCGATCAGTTTTTGATCGTTATCAAGGTATACCCGGCTTTTCTGGCTTTCAGGATAATAAGCGATCAGGCGATTTCCCATGGCCGACAGCCAGACGGTACCGGTACCGTCATCAACGATTTCGGTAATGTTGCCGATTTCCGATCTGCTCCGATCTGATATGGGCAGCCAGTTAAAACTGGCACTGGCCCCGTTTACCCGGATCTGGCCAAGGCTGTTTTCCGAACCCACGTACAGGCGGTTGGGATCGGTAGCGGATCGTACTACGCAGAATGAAAAGGCACTGGAAAGCTGACGTACTTCCTGGTTGACCAGTTGGTAGAGTCCGTTACTGGTACCGATAAAAAGTGATCCACCCGCTTCGGCCAGTGACCAGCAACCCCACGTAATGGGTGACACAGGGCGTAAGGCGGCCTTGTCTACGTAGAACAGCCCTTTACCCGTCGCTACGTACAGTTTTCCTTTATGGCGGAGGATGCTTTTAACCTGGCTGGCTCCGGCAAAATAAGACACTGGTGATGCCGTATTCAGTATAGCCACTCCATTATCCAGCGGCAGCCACAAATTGCCTTCCCGGTCTTCAAACAGATTTCCAACCTGACCACCTTCCAGTTGATTTTTGTAATCGCTAACCTGTAACAGTTCCCCTTCCCGGCTCAGCAAAACCAAGCCAAGCTTATCCGACCAGAGCGCCAGCCGATCGGATTGCAGGGTAATGGCTTTTCGGATAGCCCCATTGATGAGTAATTGATTCGCGGAGGAGGCAAATGGGAGCAGATTCTCGCCTGCCAACCGAAATAGCCCCAGATCAGGCGTAACGATCAGATTCCCGCCCCTGAGCGGTAATACTGCGCTGACACCTCCCGCCAGCCGGGCCGTTTGCCGGATGGGAACTATGCCGCCATTGATAAAACGGCCAAGGCCTTTACCGGGCTGATAAACGTAAGCAACGCCATTCGACAACCAGGCAGCCGCTATATCGCGGTCAACTGTCCATTCAGTTGTTCTGCCCGTCGTCTGATTCCATTGAAATACTTTCTGCCTGCTAAAAAAGATAGTGTTCTCCTGCTGGGTAAGGATGGTATGGATCTCCCCAAAATCGGTTCTTACACCGGTCGTAAGGGCCTTGTACTGCAACTGTCCGGTTTTATCCGGGGCTAAAACACCGAAGTCGTTGTTTCCCCCCACAAATAATTTCCCTTCTTCAGTGCGTCCAAATGCGGTAACTCTGGTTTGTTGGGCCGTATTGATCTGGTGCCAGTTTACCCCATCGTATTGCAGCACGCCGGCAAAATTGCCCACGTATATAATGCCCCGGCTGTCCTGCGTGACAGCGAAGTTCTGGGCATGTGCTTTATAGACCTGCGGACCAATCAGCCTGACAAATGACTGTCCAATTTCACCGGACCTTCCCGACTGCCCTATGCTAACCTGGTAACCTGCCAGCAGCAGGCAGATTACGAGTAAGCATGATTCTGCACGGCCCGATCGTTTATACCTGATTTGCCTACACATACAACTTTTTAATATACTACCTGTTCCTGGTATACGGTTCCTAAGTGTTGGTTTAAGTCATTACAAGCGGTTCATATTTTGTCGTACCCGGTCCCTCTACCCGGTGGTGGTTTGTGATTCGCTCACAAAGGCGAAGATGAGTCTGATCGTTTGTCAGCTCATAATAGGCCATTAGCTCGTTGAAAGCCTGCGTATCCGATCGATATAAACCATATAGCGCGGCTTCGGCCAACGCTTCACTGGCCGAGCCGGCAAAGGCCATATATACCAGCGAAAGATCGCTATCGGGGTACTCCAGCAGTTGCCAGAGCGCCAGGGTTCGGGTATGATCCCGAATTGCCGCCGGGTCTTTGTTAACGATATCAACCAGACGGTCTCTGGGCGTCTGGTGCTGCTGAGGATAAAAAGCCTGCATTTTCAGGATTGTCTCCTGAATGGAAACATCGCCAATGATGGGTAGTATTCGAACTTTCATTTCGTCTGACAGTACCATATCGACAATCTCAATCAGGTAGCTCTTCCGTTTTCCGGTTGCTTCAAAATACAGGCTCCGCAGTTGGTCGATCCGGGCATCACCGTACATGACAGTCAGCAGATTAAAAATTTTCGACAAGACTTCGGTACGCTCGTGCCGGAGGGCCTCAATCAGCTCACTATCGCTCAGGTTATCAATCAGATCTACCTCAGCGGCTAAGGTCCAGATATAAAAAGAGAGTTTGTTGTCGACCTCCTGGGTGATAGACAACTGTTCGGTAAAGTTAGCCTTATAGCCCATTTGCGTTAAGGCCTCATATACTTTGTCTCGAATGATAGCGGAGGGGTTAGCCAGGTTCTGACGCAGAAACCGTACGGCTTTTGCACCCCCTATGTCACGGACAACGTCGATGAATACCAGCGACAGATCGGTACGGGCAGCCATTTTGACAAACGATTTTTCTACTGCCTCAACACCTGCATCACCAAACATGACCATGGCCCGCACCACATCGGGCCGGAATTCTTCTTCAGCGAGGTTGCTCACCAGAAAAGGCCATAATTCCATACGCTTTAGCTGACCGGCGGCTTGCAGGGCGGCTTTACGCGTTCGGGGGTCCGGGTCCTCCAGTAAATGAATCAGGTGCTTATAAGCCAGATAGCGCTTTGACTGGCCAAGATGCTGCGCAGCCGTCAGACGGTCACAACTCTGCGGAGATAACGAAAGGGCCTGAAGGTCTTCATAGGAAATTGTATCGGCGGGGACGGTGCATTCGTCAGCCTCCTGTCGCGCAACCGCATTCGTAAACGCTGTCTTTACCTGCGATAGCAACGACAGGAGCCGGTTCCGGTATTCGTCGAGCATGACCAGCGCGCACAGTAGCCACGCAGCCAATACGCCGGTCAGTAGCAGATAGACTTCCAGGGTTCCGACCACTTTGAACTGCATTAACACAAGCAGAAAGCCACCGGCCACAATATACCCCAGGGGCTTGGCATAGGACTCTACCCGGTTCTGAAGATGAACACTCTCCTGCTCCGGAACAGGCTGAAACAGCATCTGGAACGAGGTATCACTAAACGACCGCCGGATAGACGTTATCAGGAATCGACTGATCAGGATCAGGAAGAACACGCCACCGCCGGTGGTCTCAAGACCGATGACCCCGGCAGCGATCAACAGCAACCCGATGGGCAGCATAGTGAGGCCGGCGGCCAAGCCAAAAGTTTTGGTAACGAACCGGTACAGAAACGCTTTGATCAGCAACTCGATAACCGAGCAGAGGAACAGAAACTGCCCCAGAAACTGGGCGAGTTGATTCTCATCCGGGTATTGCTTTTTACTGGTAATGGAAAAGTTAAATTCGATCAGGTATAAGCAGGCAACCGGCAGCAACGCCAGGAGGTACACATATACGTGGTAGCGATTCTGGAACAGGCTGAACTGCTTCTTCTCCTCGTTAGCCGGTTGCTTCTGACGAACGTGGGTGAAGGCTAGTTTTTCCCTATTTTTCCGGAGAATCAGGAGGAGGATGAAAAACGAAATAACGATGCTGGCCAACGAGATATACAAAAGTCCCACCACGCTAACCACTTTGCTGCTCAGCAATAGTTTGACCATCAGGTTAGCGGCTATGGACGAAGCCACCTCGCCTGTACTGATGACACTGAAAATCCGCTTGGCCTGCTCCAGGTCAAATATACGGGAAGCAGAAAGCCAGAAGGTAAAGCTGAATACGAACAGATTCGTACGTATCCAGAGAAACAACACAAAGATTATCCACTTATTGTCGGTCAGCCTATACGCCAGCAGCAGGCCGGCAATAGACAGAATCAGCGCAATAAGCAGGTAGGCCGACAGGCTGGAGAATTTGAAGCGGGCCTGAAGAAAAAGATTACTGCGCCCGATAAAATGGAGCATAACTCCGCCAATGATGTAGGCGACCGGGAGCAGTTCCGTATTGAATTTGGTCAAAAACAGCGACGTAGCGGCTACATAATACATGTACAGCCCAAACCCGATAAAAAATGCATAGCTGATCAACAAAAAGACTACGGTCTTTTCGTTTCGCCGGATGTCCAGTAAAGCCAGTATTTTGTTACTGAGCTCCATACGGTTTCAGATTCTCTTATAAAGGTTACAGTATCAGGTCCAGAAGAAAATTAACCGGTCACCAATGCTTTCGGTAATGCCCAGGTCGTCAAGAAAGCTTTTCTCTTTGGAGGGTGCGAATTCAAAATTCTGCCGTTCAAAATCACTGTAACGCTGGGGCAGCGAGGTGGTAAATTTGAATGGGTGCATGCTTTCTTCGACACTTATGCCCAGTTCCCGCTTTAGCTGATTGACAACAATACGCCCGGTATCCGTATACGAACCGTCGGGAAATGGCTCAATATGCTCACAGACTTTCCAGTAAGCCCGAACCGCGAATGGGTTTGAGGTAATGGCGTAAAGCAGGAGCCGGGTGTTCTCCTGGCTGATGCGCTGGTTAAATTCGTTGGTAGCGTTTGCGATCAGGTGCTGTAGTATACCCTGGTTCCTGTAGTTCAGATCGGTTACGGCATACCCGTTGTAGATAGCGGTATAAGCCCGCTCTCCGGCTCGTACCTTGTGCTTGCTACGGTAACTGAACAGCAGGATACCGATGATTTTTTCCTGGAATATCGCCACAAAGGCAGTATCGTTTATGGCGAAAATCCGCTCTATGAGCTCATCCGCATTCTGGTAGCTGCTTTCTACCAGTTCATACAGACGATTTTTAAAAGCCTGGTTATCAGTAAGCTGTTTTCCCTCCAAAATATCAAACTCGATAGGCAAAACATCGACCGGGTTATAGTCCATTTTTATATCCTGTTTCATATAGTTTATTTTTATAGATTTATCATCACCCGGATCATACCGTTAAGGCCCTTTTGAGGAGTTCGGTACGCCTGTGACACACCATTGGCGCTCCGTCCCCCCGGATCTGAATATTGCTCATTGAGCATATTATGGATAATAAGCTGAACATCCAGGTATTTATTTATCTGATAGGTAATGGCTGAATTAAATAGTTTATACGCAGCAAAATAACCGCCCGGTCCGGTGCTGGCCTGATCGGCCGGATTTCTGCCCACCGGGTTATCGGGCACAGAGGTGTTTTTACCCACCGGCCGGGCGGCTACATAATTGAACCGTACATTTACGTTCAGCCGATCTTTCAGCAGTAAAGCGTTCACTCCGGCATTGAAGTGGTACGGTGCAATGTCGCCAGTTACTAAACGAACCGTTTCGTTTCGCCCTGCCACCACGGTGGTTACGGTCCGGTGGGCGTTGGTGTACGTCGCATTGGCGTAGAAGGTAAACCGCTCCGACAACTTGTAATCGGCCATAGCCTGAATACCAAAAATATCGGCTTCACCTGTATTCTGTTTCTGGAGCGTGGTCCCCGATCGGTAAGCCACGCTTACTTCCTCTACAATATTGGAGCAGAGCGCATAGTAAGCCGATAGCCCGATTTGCAAGTCTGGATTCGGCACATAGTTGGCGGCCAGCTCAAAATTCCGGATTCGGTCGGGGAGCAGGGCGGGATTATTCAGCAGCCGGGTCGAAGCCAGGGCGTAACGGTCACGGCTGGAGGCATCCTGGAAAGCCTCGGCATAAATTGCTTTAAAAGCAAAATGGCCGGGCGTATACACGATAGCCAGACGAGGATTGAACACCCGGCCGTAGCCGCCCGACCTGCGGATTCGCGCATAATCAAAGCGGCCCCCAAACACAAACTGAAGCGCAGGCAGGGGCGAATAAGTACCCTGAACGAAAGCACCGATATTCCGGTACCGGAACATATTACCGCCCTGGGCCGTATCCAGACTGCTTCGTCCGTACTCCTCGGCACTGCGGTAGATCGGGCTGGAAGACGTATCGACCAGTTGCTTGTAATCGCCCTGTAGGCCGCTGTTTCTGAATTCCAGACCGCCAATGACATCGAGATGGTTTGCCGGCGATGCAATTACTCGTATCTCGTTCCTGAACTGGTCGGAGTGCTGGAAGAAATACTGCGTTTCCCAATACGGCTGCGCATTATTCACCAGATTGTAGGCCATCCGAACGCTCGCCGGTAACACATTGGTAGCAAACTGAGCCTGAGTGCCCGTCGGTAAAGCCGCTAATGAATCTTTAACCGATTGGGTCAATGGCGCTAACGGGAGCGTTCGGGTACTGTAGTTCCGCAGGGTTACCGCTCTGGATCGGTCATTGACTGAGGACGTCCGGTATTGGGTAGTATTGATCAGAACCAACTTATCTTTTATGATTTCCCGGGTGTAGGTGTTATAAAACAAACTTTGCATAGGAATCCAGACGCTGCCATTCTTTACCCCGGCCCGCGAAAGGTCGGTACCTGCATTGGTAGATGCCTGATCCATCCGCCAGATCTGGTAGCCCATATTGAAGTCATTGATGACAACATTAGCCCGGACGTAAAATGATTTCAGCAGGTTAGAGTACCCAATGGGAGCGCCATTCACGTTTTTCGTCATGGCCCGTTTGTCGTACGCCCGGGCTGCCTCTACCCCCGCCGGGGTTAAGGTGAGCGTATTCCCGTTCAGCGAGAAGTACGGTCCCTTCAGCCCATAAATATCACTGTAGCGTTTGCCATTCTGGCTAATCCTGAAAAGAGTCGCATAATCCGTAGTATTGAAGTCGTCAGGATTGTAATCGTATTCGGCATAACCCGAAAGGTCATTCAGGGTGGAGTAATACGCGCGTCCTGTCACCGAGAAACTAATATTCTGAATCCGGGCCGCGGTGGTTACGTCGGCATAGCGGGTGTTGTATGACCCATACCCCATATCGGCTTTCAGGATGGCGTTTCCCGGACCGGTAAGCATTTCTTTCGGTGTTTTCGTAATCACATTGATCACTCCCAGAAACGAGTTGGCACCGTACATCGTAGAGGCCGGTCCGTATACGACTTCAACCCGCTTTACATTGGTTATGGGAACCTGAACCGACCAATAAGCGATATTGCTCCAGAAGTCATTCTCCTCGATGCCATTGATCATGAAGAGTGTCCGTTCGGTATTGTCAGAGCGGTAACCGCGCTGGTAAATGTTCGAATAGGTCAGGCCGTAAGACCGCGTAACATCGAAGCCCGGCAAATCATTGAACAAAATCTCCAGATCGGTATAACCGCGCCGGCGGATATCTTCCTCTGAAATAACCATAGCGGTAGCGGGCGCTTTATACAGGTCTTCCGGCTTCTTGGACACCGACGTTACCTGCACCACCCTCGCCTGCGTTTGCTTCACCCGGTTAACCAGATTTACGAAGCGATAAGGTAGCAGCAATTCCGTTTCCGGCTCATAATTAGGGTTATAACTAAGCATTTGTTCGATAGACTGACTAGCTCTTTCCGTAGAGTCGAGCGCCAGGTACGTCAGCGACATCAGCTTGTAGGCCAGGCTGGTATTATCTTTACTGAACCCTCCGTAACCCAGACAGGGTTTCAGCAAGGCAAACACCTTGTTGAAGTTACCTTCATTGTACGAGTCCTGAGCCTCTTTTATTTTGTAATCGCCACACCCAACCTGCGCGCTGGCGGAATGAACAATCCCCAGCGAGCAACAACAAAGAGAGAACAAGCAGGAGAAGTAGCGGTGCTTCATACTATATAACTGATTTCTTAATTGACCTGAGGCCGGTCAATGTCCTTACCTACATATTTATTCCATTCCTCCACCGTAAGGCTTCGGGTGACCTTTTTGGAAACCCGCTCGTAAAGGTCGTTTATATCGATCGGCATAAGCCATATAGCCCGATCCTGCCCGCTGATAATCAGCCGTTTACCGCCCCTCCGAAAAGACACATCCAGGATCCAGTTTCCATAATCGTCGATGCTGATGGGTTGTTGCTGCAGCTCCCTTTGCACCAGGTTACTATGGTTCCAGACATGCACGCTGCCATCGTAACTACCACTGACCAGGTATTTCTCATCGGGCGAAAACGCCAAACTCGACACCGTCGACTTATGGTTCCCGGCCAGTGAGCCCAGGTATTCGCCCACTTTATACTTACCATATTCCCACAATCGTACCGCCCCATCGGCACTGCCGGTTACCAGCATATCGCTATTTGGGCTAAGCGTGATGGCGGTAATCTGGCTGTTCAGATTAGGCTTAGTAATTATGTCTGGCTGTTTGTCGGGGGTGAGAAGGTTAACAATGGCTAATTTACCCGTAGCACTGCCGCAGATCAGATGAGTGCCGTCGGCGGTAAGCGCAACGGAGGTAAGTGGCAGGCCCGTACGGAGGTGAACCAGCGAGTCGAGGCCGGTTGGCTTAATCTGCCAGGTTCGGATGTCGCCCTCCGCCCCTACAGTAACCAGCTGACCGGCGGCCTTATATAGCGTGGTCGCCAGAATCCTGGAACGATGGGCCGGATACGTGGCAATACTTTTCGGTTTGGAAACATCCCAGGCAAAAAGCTGTCCTTCGGCGGTGCCGGCCAGAACCAGCTTGCCATCCTTTGAGAACGTAAGGCTTCGAAAACCCATAGATACCTTGCGGGCCGGCACGAGTGTACGTACGGGTTTAATGGAGTTGAAATCCCAGATCCGTACGGTACCATCATCGCTGGCCGAAGCCATCAGCGACTCATCTGCATTCAACGCTACGCTCCTGACGTTGTCTTTATGTCCTTCCAGGATGGTGTTCTCGTTAGCGGCTTTCGAGAGGGCCAGAAAAATACCGGGTGCGTTGGCGGAGCCGTTGTTCTCTTTGTTGAGCTGGTAGGCGGTAAGGGCGAGTAACTTCGGCAATTCATTCTGCGAAATGTCAGGCATCTGCGACGTTTGAATCGCCAGTGCCTGAGCGATTGCCAGCTTGCGTAACCGGTTGGCTTCTTTGGCGTTCTGTTTGGCCAGGGTTTCCGAGGTGCGGGCCCGGCCGGCGTTTTCATCAGCAATGTCAGCGTTTTTCTGGGCGGTTTCGGCGTTTCGTTTGGCTTGGTCAGCATTACGCTTGGCCTCCTGTGCATTGGCAAACGCTTCTTCCCTCGATTCTTTGGCCAGTTGCTCCTGGGTCCGGGCTTCCTCCGCATTCATTTCGGCCAGTAACGTTTGCCGGCGGGCCCGTTCGCTTTGCTGTTCGGCAATTTCCTGAAGCTGAAACGCAATTTTACTCTGCGATGTCGCTTTTTTGAAGGCCCCCTCGGCAATTCCCTGTTGTTTCTTGGCTTCGTTTGCGCTGCTCCGGGCAAACTCTTCAGCCTGTTTGGCTTCCGCGTTCAGAAAGATCAGATAGATGGTGGCCAAAATAGCCGCAATGGCCAACCCGATACCCAGCATGGCCAGGAGCCGGTTTCGCTTTATTTCCTGATGCTGGCGTTTTTCTTTGCTCTGAACCTCAAACTCGTATTGCTTACGGCTGTAATCCAGGTAATTGATAGCCTGTTCAAAGTGAAAATTGTACCGTCGCGCCCAGGCAGCCGTAGGCTTGCTATCCCTGAGCCATTTCAGCGCAATCAGCAATTCAGGGTTAGTGAGCAGCCCGGTTTTTCCCTCCTGGTACTGACTCGCCGACATACTGATTTGCTGGTATAGCTTTGCCGATTCTGTTTCTTCGCGAACCCAGGTCTGGAGCCGTTCCCATAAATCAACAATGCGCTCGTGCGCAAAGTCGATCACGGTTTCGCCCACCAGGGGTACTGAAGGCTGAGGGAGCAGGAACGAAATACCCGGATCGCGGAAACGGTCGATGACGTCTAACAGCAGTTCCTCGTGGAGGCCGGTGACCTTCTGAATTTCCTGTAAGGCTATGGGGCGCGTACTCCCTGTTTCGGCCGGCCCAAGGCAGACAAACGATTTGAACAGCTTTTCGGTGGCGATGCGACTTTTCTCGGTTATAAACGAGTTGTAAACTTCCTCTGCATGCAGTGTGATGGCACCGTGCAGGGTACCAATGGCCGTGTAATCATTAACGGATACGGGCAGATCATTTTGCTGGTGATTTTGCTGCCAGTAAGCCCAGGTACGCATCAGCGCGTGCTGGAGAATCGGCAACTGATCGTGCTTGTCACCAACATCGGCCAGTATCTGCTCGGTTAATTCCCCGGTAATGGGAATGTTAAACACCTCGAGGGGGCGCGTGATTACCTGCCGGTATTCGTCGCGGGTCATGCGGGGCAGCAGGTAGCAGCCCTGATTAATGGCTTCCGTCAGTCCTTCATAATTTGTACAGGCATCCAGGTAATCGGAGCGGACGGTCAGTACGATATATACGGGCTGGCTGGTACTGAGCAGTTCCAGCAGTATCTCAATGAACCGGTCGGTTGGGGAGTCCTCCTGCGCGGATGAATCAACATACCGAAACAGTTCTTCAAACTGATCGATGAATATTAACAGGTTCGAATTGAACCGATACGTAAGGTTACTTAAAAACCGGGGGCTGATCCAGTCAGGCTCATCAGCAGGCAGTGGGAGTTCACCTTCAGGGGTATGGCGCTCTACGGCTTGCTTTACCGCTTCTGCAAACGAATCGGTTGCATGAATACCCGGATTGAACGTAATGACAAACCAGTCGTCAAATTCTGCTTTGTCAAGGCCTCCCTGCTCAATACCGGGAATAACACCAGCTTTTACCAGGGATGACTTTCCACTTCCGGAGGAGCCAACGACGGCAACAAACCGACTGGCCGCCAATTTTTTACGAACCTCTTTTATTTGGGAGTCCCGACCAAAATACAAACCGGCATCTTCAGGCTCAAAGCTACGTAAGCCGGGAAATGGGTTAACGTTCAGTAAAACTTCCGACATAGTTTTGTACTTGTTTCAGTAGGTGAAACGTTCCGGTGAGTATGTCGCTTCAGGAAACACGACTTCGCCTTTCAGGAAACTAAGGTTAATATTAGTGAAAATTAACTAAAACGGCAATTTCAACGGGTTCGGGCAGAAGGTCCTGAAAAAATTTAATGGCCTGCGAGGTATCACAGGCCATTAATAACATTGGGAGGAAACTGATTTCTTTACGTTTTCGTCGGGTCTACGTGCATGATAAATATATTTCTGTTTTTATCATCAACGTATTCGTATTTGAATTCATCGACGCCTTTAATGGTCAGCCAGATGCCCATTCCTCCAATTTGCCTTTCTTCCAGGGGCTTATTGAAATCTTCTTCATCCGGTAAGTCCTTAGTGGTCGGATCAAAAGGTATCGCCTTATCTTCAAAAATAACCGTAAGTTTTGCGTCAGATAGTTCAGACAGTACCTGTATATCTCCGCTCCGGCCCGCCTGCTCATAGCCGTAGAGGATGATATTGGTCGCTATTTCGTCAACGGCCAGCGTGAGTCTGTAAGTCGCCTTTTTGTCTAACCCTGCCTGCTGGGACAGTTCTTTCACGTACTGCCTGATCGGGTCAAGGGAGTCAAGGGTTCCCGGAAATAGTTTCGACTCCATTTTTGTCCGTGTCAGAAAGAGTATTCATCAACAATATTGACACTGTGATGAAGGCCGGTTTTTTCCAGTGTTTCAACAATGACCGGCTGGGGCTTTACAATGTAAATGGACAGATCCGGTCCAATCTTCTGTTTGGAAAAGATAAGCACCCGTAAGCCGGCCGATGACATGAAGCTCAGATTTTCGACCAGCAAAACCAGGTCCTTCGGTGATTCAGCCGCGACCTTCTCAATCTCTGCCTGAAACTCCCTGGATGATAAAGAATCTAGTTCGCCCGACAACGTCATGATAGCGACCTTTTTCACCTCTGAAGTAATAAAAAAGCTCATGATTCTCTCTTTTATGTTAAAAGTTAGATTTAAAATTAAAAAACCAGCGACTTACCGGCCCACCAGAATTACCACCGAGCGTGATCCGACCCAAACCGTGTTCTGCTGGTCGAGCAGGGGTTCCGCCCCAATCTCGAAGCTATCGGCCGGATGCGGCAAATCGGTATTGACAGACAGGTACCACTTTTTCTCATTTGGTAAATGAGGTAATTCAAAGGCCAGCCCCTCCCAGTACATGTTCATAGCGACGTAGATTACGTCATCTTTGCTTGAACCCTGTTTGGCATGGTCTCCGCAAAACATTACGGCAAACGCACGGCTCGATTCTGACCAGTCGGGAAACCAGGCGCTCACGCCGTGGAGACTGACATCCGGGAGGCCGCTGCCCACATAATCTCGGTGCTGGAAGTGCTTTGAGTTTCGCAAAACGGGATGAGCCTGCCGGAAACGGATGGTATGTCTGGCAAAACTATACAGATCCGAATTCTCTTCCATCAGGGACCAGTTGAGCCAGTTCAACTCACTATCATGGCAATAGGTATTGTTATTCCCTTTTTGCGTGCGGCCCATCTCATCACCCATGAGCACCATGGGCACGCCCTGGCTGACCATCAGAATGGCGAAGGCGTTTTTTATGAGCTTATGGCGGAGATGATTGAT
Source organism: Nibrella saemangeumensis (assembly GCF_039541915.1). Taxonomy (NCBI): domain Bacteria; kingdom Pseudomonadati; phylum Bacteroidota; class Cytophagia; order Cytophagales; family Spirosomataceae; genus Nibrella; species Nibrella saemangeumensis. The sequence continues at coordinate 37,498 of NZ_BAABHD010000079.1, read as the reverse complement.
CGCCGGATCGTCCGTTTCTCCTTCCCAGCCGCAATTCCACGAGTGGTTATCGTTGGCCCCGTCGTTGTTATTCTCACCGTTTGCCTCATTATGCTTGGTGTTATAGGCAAACATATCGTAGAGGGTAAAGCCGTCGTGGCAGCAGATGAAATTGATACTGGCCGTTGGTCCGCGCTGGTAATACAAATCCGGTGACCCCAATATCCGCTGGGCCATATCCCCTACCTGACCTTCATCTCCCTTTAGATACTTCCGCAGGTTATCGCGGTATTTTCCATTCCATTCGGCCCATCGTCCATAGGCCGGAAACGACCCAACCTGATACAAACCGCCGGCGTCCCAGGCCTCGGCAATCAGCTTACACTTAGCCAGAATCGGATCGTGCGCCAAAGACTCCAGCAACGGCGGATTGCTGAGCGGACGACCGTCCTGCGCCCGGCCTAGAATGGCGGCAAGGTCAAAACGGAACCCGTCGATATGGTAGTCGGCCGCCCAGTAGCGCAGGCAATCCAGTACCATATTCCGTACCACCGGATGATTACAGTTCAGGGTGTTACCGGTGCCGGAGAAGTTAAAGTAGTATCCTTCCGGCGTGAGCATGTAATACGTCTTGTTATCGATCCCGCGGAACGAAATAGTGTGCCCCCGGTGGTCTCCCTCTGCCGTATGGTTAAATACCACATCGAGCCAGACTTCGATACCGTTCTGGTGCAGTTCTTTGATCAGCGTTTTTAATTCGTCGACCTGCATCCCGAACTTCCCGGTTGCCGCGTAACCGGCCTTCGGCGAAAAGAAGTTAACCGTGCTGTAACCCCAGAAATTGATGAGTAATTCTCCTGTTACCGGGTTTTCGCGGCTGTTTTCCCACTCATCGTACTCATAGATTGGCATCAATTCAATACAATTGATGCCCAGTTCTTTCAGATAAGGAATCTTGCTACGGATAGCACTAAACGTACCAGGATTTCTGACTTCAGAACTCGGGTGCATGGTAAAGCCCCTGACGTGCATTTCGTACACGACCAGGTCCTCAATGGGCAACTCAAGCGGCCGGTCATCTTCCCAGTCGAAATCTTCAAAAGCCAGTCTTGACCGGTAGGGGTATATGTTATCCCAGTTTGGTTTGGCCAGCCAGGTGTCCCGGCCGCCAATGGCTTTGCCGTAGGGATCACTCAGGATAATACTCTTATCAAACCGGTGACCCTGCTCCGGGTTAAACGGCCCATCCATCCGGTAGCCATACTCCAGTCGTTCAAAATCCAGATCGAAAACAATCATGCAATACACATTGCCGATGCGGAATTCATCCGGGAAGGTGATCTCTGCAAATGGTTCCGGTTCTCCCCGTTCGAACAACACGAGGGAGCAGGATGTGGCCGCGCTGGAATAGATACTGAAGTTTACACCGTTAGGTACCATTGTGGCCCCAAACGGCAAGGCATGCCCTCTTCTAAACTTTATCCCTTGCTCTTCATGGGTAGGATAATAGTCGATCCGTATATCAGCCATAAGTTTTATACTTCTTTAAATGCTTGAATACCCTCTTCAAGGTTTTCGGCCAAAATGAAGAAGTTTAAAAACCCGGTATTTGCCATGACATCCTGTATATCCTCCGATGTTCCTACTAAGACCACCTGGCCATTATTCGCTTTAATCTGCCGGTAGATCATCAATAATACCCGCAAGCCGGCACTAGAGAGGAATTCTACTTTTGTCAGATCAATTATAATTTTGTCTTTTCCTTCGGCCGCCGATACGGCACTATTCTGGAACTCAGGCGCTGTTTTACTGTCAATATTCCCTGCGGCTTCAATGACAGTGATGCCTTCTTCAGACTTAACCGTTACTTCCATTGGTCTATAAGCGTTGATGTCTTTACTGAACCGGACTAATTAGAACTTTTACCCGAACCTGCTTACTTGTCTCCGGCAATTTTACCGTCAGCGCCTGGGCGTCAAAATTGCTGTAAGGCTGATCGTCGATAAAGCATTCGCTGATATGAACACTGCCTTTGGGCAGAATATCCGGCGACACATACAGGATGTTGTCTTTAAACGAATCCGGGTATGGCTTGAAGTAGAAATAGGTTGGCTCCTTCGTGATAAGCAGGTTGGTGTATACCGCAGACAGATAACACAATTCTGTGCTGTGGTAGGCACTCATGGAGTGGCTGCCTTTAAACCGCTCGTTGCCAAGCAGGTAAGGCATTCCATTGGCAAACGTATTGAAATAGACCCCTCCATCATCAAGATCCAGGAAGAATGCATTGTAAAACGCAGCCGACTCCCTGGCTAATTTCTTGTATTCCTCATCCTTCAGAATACCGTGGAGTATCAGATACGCCAGAATACCCTGCTCCTGCTGCCACCAGGCTTTACGGTCGTGCCACACGTAGCGGTGATACTTGCCCCCAATCGGGTTCTCGCGCTCAACCACATCGTACCAGCCCCCCCGCTGCAGGTCAGAGCCGACAGCCGGCATGATTTCGGCGATCTTTTTGGCAAAATCAAGATACTCCTGCTTCGGATTCAGCGAGTGCATGCGCATCAGGTTCCAGGCAATTTTCAGGTTGTGCCCCACAACGGCCCGGTTTTGCTGCCAGCCCCAGGTCTGATCCTTGCTCCAGTCTTCGTGGAACTTCTCCTGCACGAACGGACTATTCTCGTAATCCGGGAAGTACTTGGTGATGGTATCAAACGTATATTCGAGGAAGTCAGCGTACTTCTGCTCACCGGTTGCCAGGTACAAGTTGATCAGGTAAGCCGGTGCGTGGTCACCCACGGAGTTCCAGTTTTTACGGGCGCGGTTATGGGCCAGTGATTCAGCGCGGGGGTCTAACGCAAACGGATCGACATGGGAGAAATAGCCTTCCTTCTCATTATCCTTATAGTACTTTTCAAACAGATCAATGGTCTTTTCTATATCGGACATAATCCGCTTATCGCCCGTGATGCGGTACGTCTGAGTCGGACCGGCCAGCGCATAGATCTGCTCATACATGGGGATAGAATCATAATCATCGCCAAACTCCGACGTGAGCAGTTTGGTCTCTTTATCGCCCTGTACTTTAACGCCATGGTACCAGTAAATCAGGTCGGCGTCCTGGTCGTAGAACCGCATGTGCTCACGCAGGTACTCGGTTCCCAATTCGGCTCCTTCCAGGAATTCATCTTTACCCGTCAGCAGATAGGCGGACGCAAAGCCATAGATCATCCTGGAAATGGTGTCGGTTTCCTGCAGATAATCTCCTTTTTTAGCCCCGGCCAGGTGCAGGATCGTCCGGTAATTTTTATAATCTATCTTGTCATGCGGGTGATTAAACTGCCATTGCAGGTATTTGGAAGCAATCGAATCGATTTGGTTGATCCACCAGTTTTGCTCTTCCTGACGATATTGCCCAGGCTGACTCCCCGGGAACACCATCCACTGGACCTCAAAAATGGGTTCACTATCCCCGTTGGGATAGAATGTACCGTAACAGAATACAAATTGGCCTTTCTGGGACAGCATTTCGCGCAGCACACCCGTCGCATCTGAATAAGGCTCATTCAGGTTCCGGGTTCCCTTGGCGTACGTAGAGGCTATCAGGTTTAGCTTAAACTGCCGTTTATCCGGTGTTTCTACGGTAAACGATCGTTCCGCAGAGTTAAAATCTAAAATGTACCCGGCGATTGTGTCCGAAAAGGTAAAATCGATTTTCATATTAAAATAGTGTACGTATATGGTTGTGAAAAAGGATTTATAGGAGCTGGCTAACTACGGCCCAACAACTCCCTGCTACAACAGTAGCAGTTCAAATGCATGAACAGGGATTAATTCTATTAACCCCTGCTGGGTTGACCTTGGGCTATTATTGTTTACAGCTTCAGTACTTTATAGGTATAGTACTCAGCTGCGTATCGAATCAGATATTGTTTGGCACTTCAACCTATTCCCGGTTCCATCAAATTGGCGGCCCCGGAAAAGATTATGGAGAGAATTGTTAGTCAGCCTGATTTCTGCATAACTATATTGCATCAGACAGACCAACATGTTTAGAGGATATGTTTCTGAGGAGTCTCAGTCAGTGCTTGACTGCCAGGAAGTTCAGAAAACATCTACTTGCCTTGCGGCACGGGACAGGTCTAAAGACCGATTAGCACTGGAAAGATAAGCAACTATTACGGTTCTTTATTCATTCCACTCTAAATATGCCCTTTTATTTTCTGCGTAAACATATGTTTTGTAACACTAGATTGCAAATGAAATAATTTATTAGGTACTTTATCGATTGGGGCCCTGAAGAAGGACAATTAGCCGGCACAAATAACCAGCTGATTAATAAGTAATTACTCTTACACTGGAGAGCTACTCCAAACAGCACAGTTTAGTAATCGGTAATGCCCTAAGTGCCTGTGAAACATTAAATTTACCTTTGCCATACCTGCATTTTAGTTGACATGGTAAATCAGATGGTAACCATACAAGTCTGGCTCACCCGTACAGCCCACCGGAAAATCAGACTCCGGCCGCCCGGTGCCCGTTACTGACCAAATGGTTGGCCCAGTCTGTAATGAAGACCGGGGTCTTACCCCGGCGGTTTCACAGCATTGAGTGAAATTATAAGATAAGTATGTCACTATCAGTCACATACGCCGATAACTTGTGGTACATCATTACCGATCACTAACTCATTTTACCAGATCGATACCTACAACGCCTATATTGCCCCTGTTTTAAACTAGTTGGGTAACAAGATCTTACCAGCCAGGGTAAACACGTTATCAAAAAATTAAAATATGGAATAACTCTTGCGTTTGGTGAGGTTCTTTACAACATTTGGAACAGCTTTCCATCGGAGGCTTCCGGCCAACGCTTCGGTTTAACTACTAAAGTTCTGCTTTTAGTTAAATTCGACTTTCTAAGGAGTTTCTTCCTGCCCTATTTCTAAGTAACATTTAAGCCATTCACTAAAAACTTCGACTTTATGTCAAAGAAAGTTCTAGCTATCTTATCAGAGTTCGGTTACTGGGGTGTTGAGTTGGTGGGCCCGCTTGAGAAACTGGAGCAGGCCGGCTATACGGTGGAGTTTATGACCCCGAAAGGCAAAAAAGCACAGGCGTTACCTCCCAGCTTCGATACTACGTATGTAGATCCCCCGCTGGGAATGTGTGTAACCACGCCTGAGGCTGCCGAAAAAGTACAAGCCTTTGAAGCTACTAACCGGCTCGAACAGCGCCGGAATATGTCGGAAGAGATTCCCGAAAGGCCTTATTTTTCATCACCTGATTTCCTGAGAAAATTTGAGCAATATTTCAGCGATGTGAAGGAAGCTCAGAATAAACTCACCGAAGAATATGCAGCGCTGCTGCTGGTGGGTGGTAGCGGACCAATTATTGATATTGTCAACAACCAGCGTGTACACGATATCATTCTGGGCTTCTATAAGAAGAACATGCCGATCGGCGCTATCTGTTACGGGGTGGCTCCGCTGGTGTTTGCCCGTGACTTCAACGAGCGGAGGTCTATCATTCGCGGTAAGCACGTAACGGGCCACTGCATTGAATACGACTACCACGATGGTACAGGTTTCCTCAATACCGATCTGAATATGGGGCCACCGCCATATGTACTGGAGTATATTCTATCCGACGCGGTTGGACCGGATGGCCAGTACCATGGCAACTTCGGTAAAGGGACGTCCGTGATTGTGGATTATCCGTTCATTACGGCCCGCTCCCTCCAATGCTCGTTTGAGTTTGGTGAACAGTTTGTCAACGTGCTCGATCATGGCCTGAAGCGCTATGGGTGGTAAAACCCGTCTGCTGATACTTGTTACCCCTTAATTCGGTATTCACAACAATATTAACGTATGGCAGAGCAATCAAAAAGGACAGGAAACTTCGCAATCATCGAGCAGTTCCTGGCCGACGGAATGGATCACATGTTCGGTAATCCCGGCACGGTCGAACAAGGCTTCCTGGATGCACTGGAGTCCTATCCGGACATGAAATACATCCTGACCCTGCAGGAGAGCGTGGCCGTGCTGATGGCTGATGGCTATGCCCGTGCTTCGCAGAAACCGACTATTGTCCAGTTGCACAGTTCGCCCGGTATCGGCAATGGCGTTGGTGCCCTGTATCAGGCCAAACGCGGTCATTCGCCCCTGGTAGTGATTGGGGGTGACGCCGGATTAAGCTACCTGAACATGGACGCTCAGATGGCCAACGACCTGGTTGCCATGATGGCCCCCGTTACCAAGTATTCTACTATGGTAACTGATCCGCGTTCGCTGCTGCGTACCCTGCGCCGGGCCATCAAAATTGCCGGCACGGCACCAATGGGGCCGGTGTATGTCTGCCTGCCCATGGATATGCTGGACGCGGTAAATGAGGAAGAGGTATTTCCGACGTTCATACCCTCAACGCGGGTAGCTCCCGATCCGGACATAATCCGGCAAGCCGCCGGGAAACTGGCGAACGCCCGGAAGCCCATGATTTTTATCGGCGACGGTGTGGCCTACTCGGGCGCGACCGACGAACTGAGGGAGGTAGCCGAACTGTTGGGTGGTGAGGTTTATGGAGTCGATTACGGTGATTTCATCATGGACTACACCCATCCGCTGTATCAGGGAAGCACTGGGCATATGTTTGGCGACTACAGCCACCCCATTACCAGCAAAGGCGACGTTAATCTGGTTGTGGGTACGTATATGGTGCCGGAGGTATTTCCCCACCTGGGCGACATTTACGCGCCGGGTGCCGAGGTGATTCACTTCGACCTGAACGCCTACGAAATAGCCAAAAACCATAAAGTGACGCTGGGCGCGGTCAGTGATCCTAAACTGACCCTGATTGCCCTGCGGGATGCGTTACAGGAAATCATGACACCCGAACAGGTGTCGGCTGCCCAAAAACGCACCGATGAGATCAGACAGGCTAAAGAGGCCAGACTTCAGGCCGAACTGGAGGCTGATCAGAAGACAAGCGGCAGTACGCCCCTGCACATGGCCGACTTCGCCGAGGCTCTGGCCCGCCGACTGCCGGAGAATACCATTATTTTCGACGAAGCGCTGACCTCCTCACCGGCCCTGACCCGGTATGTTCCTCCGCGTAAGCCCGGCCACTATTTCGTAACCCGGGGCGGTTCCCTGGGTGTCGGTATACCCGGTGCTATGGGCGTTAAACTCTATAACCCCGACGCTACGGTAATTGGCTTTACCGGCGACGGCGGCTCCATGTACACCATCCAGGCCTTATGGTCGGATTTGCGGCATCGCATCGGGGCCAAATACGTGATCTGTAATAACGGCTCGTATAAGCTGCTACAGGCCAATATCGACCAGTACTGGAAAGAGCGGAATATCGGCAAGCATGAATTTCCCATTAGCTTCGATCTGTCGTACCCGGCCATCCGGTTCGATCAGATTGCGCAGGCTATGGGTATTAAATCCATGCGCGTTGAACATCCGGACCAAATCGAAGACGCCATTGACGCCATGCTCGCCGACGATCAGCCTTTCCTGATCGATCTGGTAGTAGAGGGCGACGTAAAACCGGAAGCGGTTGAGAAGAGAACCCGGTCATCAGCCCGAGTGCTGGCCGATACGGTGTAGTTAAACCAGTTTGTCACATCATTCATTCACTAATTCCCATAAAGTCATGATTACCAGTGAAACTCTATTGACCAGCGAAGCCATCGAGCAAATGGCAAAAGATTGGTATCGTAAACTCGATGTCCATGTGCCTATGGTTGAGATTCTGCCGATGCTCGCCGATAAAGAACTGAAAATGGTTTTTCCCGAAGCTACGGTCTACGGATACGCCGGCTTCGAAGGCTGGTACCAGCGCGTGATCCGGATCTTCTTCGACGAGGTACATACCGTAAAATTCGTTGAGTCGACCATTAACGGGGATACCGCCAACGTAAAAGTGGTTGTGCAGTGGGAAGCCAGTGTCTGGAATGCGCCCGAACCGTTCAGTAAGCGCATCAAACTGGATGCCTATCAAACCTGGGAGGTAGCGTACTCTCCCGAAACAAATGCGCCGATCGTTACGACCTATATTGTTGACGATCTGAAATACCACGAAGGTTCGGCTACGCTGTAACCAGACCAACCACCATTCACCCCCGACGTAAAACGACCATGAAAAACGTACCCAGCTCCAAGCTTGGTGAGATGTACCGTTCGCACATCCAGTTCATTCTGGATAAAAACATTGACGCATTACTTGACCAGTACACTGACGATGCCCTGCTGATCAGCAGCTTTACGAAAAAGCCGATCATCTACAAAGGACGGGATCAGATACGTGAGCACATGCAGGGCATTCTGGGAATTGATGGTCTGGAGACCGAAATCATTTTCTGGGCCGAGACCGAAGATCCTGAAACGCTCATGATTACCGAACAGATTACCATGACTACCCAGGATGGCGAAAGCCAGATGCGCTTTGCCGATAGCTGGGTACTGCGCGATGGCCGGATTGCCATTCACTTTGCCGGAATGGTACAGCATCCGGATGGTTCACTGGCTTAGATTCCTGTACCCTATATCCTTTTCTACTTATGGATCTTAATTTAACTGTCAATGGAAGTTCGTTACGGGCTGACGTTGAACCACGTACGCTGCTGATTGACTTGCTGCGTGAGCAGGGCGGCCTTACAGGAACAAAGTGGGGATGTGGCTCAGGGTCCTGCGGAACCTGTACCGTTCTTGTTGATGGCAAAGCCACCAAGAGTTGTCAGGTGCTGGCCGTAGAAGCCGAAGGCGCTCAGGTAACAACCATCGAAGGATTAGCCACCGATGGCCAGCTCCATCCGTTACAGGAAGCGTTTTGGGAGCATTTTGCCGTTCAGAACGGGTTCTCAACGCCCGGTACCATTATGGCAATGGCCGAACTCCTGGAAAACAACCCTTCTCCAACCGAAGCCGATATCAAAGCCTGGATGCAGGGCAATCTGTCGCGGGAAACCGGCTATCAGCAGATAATCGACGCGGTAAAAACTGCCGCCCGTCACATGGTAGGGCTGAATGGTCAGGAGTCGGCGGCTGTTAATAATGGCGGTATTGGTGATTCGGTCAAAACCAGAAAAACACGGGATTTACTGACCGGAGATGCTAAGTTTATTGCGGACATGTCGCTGCCGGGTATGCTCCATGCTGCCATTCTGCAGAGTCCGCACGGACACGCGATCATCAAAGGCATTGATACCTCGGAAGCGGCCAAAATGCCGGGGGTGGTTCGGATCTTTACGGCCCAGGACACCATGCAGCATATCATGCCAATGCCGGTTATCTGGGTACCACCCAATATTGAAAGCCACTTTCTGCCTCACCCCTCCGGCATTGTACCGGGATCGCATAGTGTTTTTGCCTCCGACCGTGTGCGCTTTGCCGGCGACCAACTCGCGGCCGTAGTTGCTGAAACGCGTGAGCAGGCGTATGATGCCCTCGCTAAAATCAAAGTTGATTATGAGCCGCTGCCGGTCGTTCTCGATCCGGAAGAAGCCCTGAGCGAAGGCGCTCCTCAACTCCACGAAACGGCCCCCAATAACCTGATGATCCATACCGTTTTTGGCGACAAGACGGCGGTAGAACAGGCCATCAGCGATGCTGAGGTTGTTGTAGAGCAGCGTATTTACAACCAGCGGATGATGCATAATACGCTGGAGGTACGGGGTGTGTTAGCGAATCATGATGCCGTTACGGATCAGTATACCCTCTGGACCAATACACAGATCCCATTCCCGCACCGGCTCCTGATTTCTCTGTACGTGCTGGGTATTCCTTACAACAAAATGCGGGTGATTGTACCAGCCATCGGCGAAAGTAATGGTTGCAAAGGAAACCTGTACCCGGATACTCCTCTGGTGCTGTGGATGGCCAAAGTGCTGGGCAGACCGGTAAAATGGGTGGATACCCGGGAAGGCTTTTCCCGCAATACTGCCCAGTCACGCGATCAGGTGCAGTACGGCACCATTGCCGGCACAAAAGACGGAAAGATTACGGCACTCTACTGCCGGGCGTTCAGCAACGTTGGGGCTTACCCGGTTATCAATGCGCCTGGTCAGCCGTTAGCGCTGATCGGCCGGAGTATCACCGGTGCCTATGCGATTCCGAATCCCTGTTACGAGGTCAACGTAGTCTACACCAACAAGGTACCTACCGCACCGATGCGGGGATCAGGACGAGCCGAGGCTATTTTCTTCATGGAGCGGATGATCGACCTGTTTGCCCGGAAGATCGGTAAAGATCCGGCCGAGGTCCGGCGCATCAACATGGTTAAACCTGACCAGTTCCCGTATGAGAATGGTTTAGGCTGGACCTATGACTCGGGCCGGTACGAGGAACTCCTCGACATGGCGCTGGAGAAAGCCGGTTACGCCGACCTGCCGGCCATGAAGCAGGAGGCCGAGGCCCGTGGCAAATGGCTGGGTCTGGGTATTGGGTCGTACGTTGCCGTAGCCGGGGTAGGTAACTCCGGTAAAATGGCGGGCGAAGGGTTGATGAGCGGCACCTGGGGCAGTTCCTATATCCACGTAGCTCCTTCGGGCGAAGTAGCTATCACCACCGGTGCCCAACCGCACGGGCAGTCGCAGGATACCACCTTCCTGCAGATTGCGGCCCAGGAGCTTCAGATTCCTATGGACTACATTACGCTGAAGCACTCCGACACGTCTAATCCGATCTATTACGGACAGGCCAGTTACGGAAGCCGTTCGCTGAGCGTAGAAGGCCCGGCGGTGCAGAAGGCCTGTCAGAAGATCATTCAGAAAGCCCGCGAATATGCCGCCTACCTATTTAAGATGCCCATTGACCTGATCGAATACAAAGACGGTAAGGTAATTGGAACACCCGCCCCAGATCAGGCAGTTATGTCGCTGCAGCAGGTTGCCCTGATGCTCTGGTTTGCCTGGGATCTGCCCGAAGGCATGGACCCGGGACTGGAAGCTACCGCTTACTTCGACCCGAAAAACTTCAACTTCCCATTCGGTACGCACATTGCCGTGGTTGAAGTTGACCAGCAGACCTACGCTGTCTCGCTGAAGCGGTATATCGCGGTCAATGATTTTGGCGTGGTTGTCAATCCGCAGGTTGTGGATGGGCAGAGTTACGGAAACATTGCGCTCGGTATTGGTCAGGCACTGTCGGAAGAGGCCCGGTACGATCCCGAAACAGGATTGGTTATCACCAAAGATTTCGATTCTTACCAGATACCGAGAGCAGGCTGGCTGCCGAAAATCGAGTTGCTGCGGACAGAAACACCATCGGCTTCAAATCCGCTGGGCGCTAAAGGCGCTGGTGACGTCAGCAATCCGCCCGTTGCCCCTGCCATCGTTAATGCTATCTGTAATGCACTCGCGGAGCAGGGCGTCGAGCATATCGATATGCCGATAACGCCGGAAAAAATCTGGCAGGTCCTGCACGCATCTGAACCCGTAACCGCTTAAGATCATGATCAGAACCTCTTATACTTATGCCGCTCCGGATACCCTGGAGGAGGCCCTGAGCCTGGTGGGCCAGGATGGTCAACAGGTATTAACCGGTGATCAGTCGTTGATCGGTCAGCTGAAGCAGGGCATAGCGCAACCGCAAACGCTGGTCAGTCTGCGTAAAATACCGGGGATGGCGAACATTGACGCTACGGCCGGCGACGTTCAACTCGGCGCCCTGGTGACGTACGCCGACCTGTCCAGGCACTCCGCCCTGGCTGGTATCCCGGCTTTGGCGGAAGCGGTGAACACCATTCAGGACCCGCACCTGCGTAACCATAGCACCATTGGGGGGGCACTGTACCAGGGTGGCCCTATCCATGGCCCTGTCCTGGCCGTACTGGCAGCCCTAGATGCAGAAGCCGTACTGGCCACCCAGGCAGGTGAGAAGCGGGTAGCGATTACTGAACTGCTCCAGAATGGGTCGTCGGGCCTGTTAACGTCGGGCCAACTGCTGAAAGGCGTGGTTGTTCCCCTTAATCAGGATGTTACCTGCACCTATCTACCGCTGGAACAACTACCCGGCCAGCATGCCCGTAAAGGCATAGCGGTGGGCTTTCGCAGGACTGCGGAGGGACAGGCGGACCAAACCAGACTGGTTGTAGCTGGTTTTACACCCTTCCCGGCCCGCTTTGATGGCGTAGACGGATCGGTCAGTCAGCTACAACTGGAACAGACCATGGCTACCTGGCTGACCACTGTGCCTGCCGGGTTCCAGCGCCATCTGATTAAGGTGCTCATTAATCGGGCACTTTCCACCATTGGTGTGTCCTGACGGGATTGATTACCTGATTATTTTCCAACATAACAGACAATTTCTTAAGCTATGGATAATCACGCGTTCTACGAAAACCACCTGGAGCTGCTGGCCAAAAACGACGCAAACGAGCTGGTCGAACATGACTACCACGATGATGCACAGATGATTTTGCTGGTAGCCGACGAGCCTATTTACGTGAAGGGTAAAGAAGCTTTGAAAAAGCAGTTGGACGAATACCTGAAGTATATCTACCGGGGCTTCAAATCAACCGAAAAACTGGCCATTACCGATGACAGCATCTTTCTGGAAGCGACTATCGAAACGACCAATGGCCCGGCCAAAGTTTACGATGCACTGTACATGAAAGACGGAAAGATCTTCCGTCATTTTTCCGGAATTAAATAAAATTGCTCCTCACCCCTATTAACCAACGCAGATATGAATACCACGACAGGGACCGCTACCGGCACTATTACAAAGCTAGAGAAAGGACCTTATACCATCCATAGTTACCTGAGTCCGGAGTCGGCGGAAATGGTTTGCACGCAAATCATTGAAACCCCGTCGTCCCTGGTCGTTGTTGATGCGCAGTTACTGAGGAGTCAGGCGCTGGAAGTCAAGAGCTATATCGAAAGCCTGGGTAAACCCATCCATAAGTTCATCATCAGCCACTGCCACCCCGACCACTGGGCCGGCCTGGAGGTTTTCCCCGACGCACCGGTATATGCGCGGTCAGAAACCATCTTTGAAATTCAGAACTACGGTCAGGGTATGCTCGACAGCAAAACACCGCAGTTTGGCGATGCCGTGACGAAGGTGATTACGATGCCAACCAACGTGCTGGATATCGAAAGCGAGGAGCTTGACGGACTACAACTCAACTATGTCAAGCTTACTGATACAGAATCCGTTTACTCGGTGATGATTAAAATACCCCAACTGAAGGTGCTCATCGCCCAGGATACGGTGTACAACGGTGTGTATCCGTATTTCGGTGACCGGGATTATTACACCAAAGCGTATTGCTTTGATACCTGGACGGCTATTCTGGAAGAACTGAAAGCAGAGGGTTATGAAGTCATCTTCCCCGGCCACGGCTTACCGACCGACGCCAGTGCCCTGGACCGCATGATAGACTACCTCAGCTTTGTTAAACTAACTGTCCTGTCGACAACCGACGGCAACGAAATGATCAGCAAAATCATGACGCATTATCCAGGGTACAAGATACCCGATATGCTCTATTTGTCATCGTTTATGCTGTACAATGCACAGGGCTGATTATCTGAAAAAGTAACCTTAATTAACTGTTAATTTTCTACATACCATGAGCAAGAAAGTACTAATTCTGGCATCGAACCTGGGCTTGTGGGGAGAAGAATTGCAAGCTCCCTGGGATGCGCTGAACAAAGCTGGTTTCGACGTTACGCTGGCTACGCCAAAAGGTATTACGCCACTACCACTCGAACTGAGCGTTGATAAAAATTTTATTGATCCGATGCAGAACTACCATGTCAATCCAGGTGAAGTGGTTGATCGCATCAATGAAATTCTGGATAACGGTGAGTGGGATAATCCGATCAAAATAGAAGATGCCAACATGGCCGACTACGATGTGCTTGTGCTGGTTGGCGGTCCCGGTTCCCCGCTCGATCTGGTAGGCAACCCGTTTGTGCATAAGCTGTGTGTTGACGCATACGCGCAGGGTAAGATACTCGGGGCCCTCTGCTACGCCGTTGGGGCGTTTGTCTGGGCTCGGGATACGGATACCTTACACCGCAGTATCATTTACGGCAAAAAAATTGTGGCTCACCCGCGTGAGTGGGACTTCACGGGTCCGTTGAATTATCCCTTGTCGCGCCGGAATTCCCAGAATGCGGGAACCGATCTGGTAACGCAGGGTTTCATTTTCCCGCTTTGCGTAGTCGTCGAGGATGCTGTCGGTCCAGGCGGACGCGTTTACTCCGACCCAACCGCTAACCGCGAGAAACCACAGGTAATGTACGACCATCCGTTCGTTACCGCCCTATCGGTTGAGTCGTCTATCGCGTTTGGTAACAAGCTGGTTGAGGTTCTGTCCGTATCAGCCGAAGTACCGGCTTAAGCAATCCTGACGGATCACCTTCTGGTGATCATAGCCATCCAACAGCATGAAGCTAAAAGGCAAAAAAATCGGTATTCTTCTGGAAAGCGATTACTTCGAAAACGAGATTTTCTATTACAAGTATCGCTTTCCGGAAGAGGGTGCCGACCTGCATTTTCTGACCCGGCTCTGGGGTCAGGAGCGCATCACTTTTCACGGCCATGAATACAAAGTACCCATGGACTGCTCGGAAAGTTTCGAGAACATGAGCGACGAAGAACTGCGGAGTTACGCGGCCATTATTGTCCCTTCCGGGATGGTATCTGACCGGCTCCGTTACACCGAAGACGTGACGAAAATTCCACCAGCCACCGAGTTTCTCAAGCGGGTATTCGCCGAGAAAAGCGTCCTGAAAGGTATAATCTGTCATGGACTCTGGCTGGTGGCTCCGGCCACAGAGCTGGTGAAAGGCCGGCCGCTGGTTTGTCATAATAACCTGATTGGCGATGCCAAGGCTTATGGAGCGGTATATACCAACGAAGATGTGGTTGTGGATGATGATCTGGTAACCGGCCGCTCAGGGGGGCACGCTCACTTGTTTGCCAAGAGGATAATCGAAATCCTCTCCAAGCAGTCAGAACCGGTTCCTGCTCTTGAAACAGCCTAGCGTTATCGGCATTTTTATCCGCTGCTCCAGACGTTAAGTAATTCAAAGGAGTGGTTATCTGCACCGCGATGTAGATAGCTGCTCCTTTTTAGTAGAATTATCCGTATCAGTACTACCACATTCATTTTCACTTTCAATTCTAAAAATCATGCAAACACTCTCCAAAACGGCCATTCCGGAGGCTCACGGAATTGAGCGCTATAAAGCGATCATGCGCTTTATTGTTGAAAACAACGATGCCAGAACGTTCAATGAATATCTCGAATTTGTGTCGGAAGATTTCGTAGGCCATACCCACTTTGTGCCCGGTGATCTTCATGGCAATCAGGCTTTAAGCGGATTCTTTTACGTAACGGAGGAAGTTGCCTTTCCGGATGGTTCTCATAATATCGAACACCTTTTCGGTGAGGGCGAAATTGTCACGCTGGTGCTTAACTACACCGGTACCTTCACGGGTCCATTGCCTGATGGAACCCCGCCAAACGGCAAAGTAATTACATTCCGGTATAACATATTGTGCCGGTTTGCCGAAGGCAAGCTGGCCGAATTAACGTGGTATTCGTACGACTCGCATGCCCTGATGACGGAACTCGGAATGGTATAATCGCCCTGGATCATGACCTTTAAGCAAAAACTGAATTCTGGTGAAATCGTATATGGCTTAACTTTAACAATTGGCAATCCAATCATTGCAGAGTTAGTAGGGCACCTCGGTTTTGACTGGGTCTGGATTGAAGCCGAGCACACAACCATGGGTCTGGAGACGATTATGGCCCAGCTTCAGGCTATCTCGGGAACCGGCACCAGTACCGTGGTACGCGTTGATTGCAACGATCAGACGATCATCAAGCGCGTTCTGGACACTGGCCCGGACGGAATCCTCATCCCCTCGGTCAATACCCGCGAAGAAGCCGAGAAAGCCATAAAGTTTACCAAATACCCGCCCTTAGGGGAGCGAGGAATTGGCCTGGCTCGTGCTCAGGGGTATGGACTCCGGCTGGGCGATTACATAAAGTCGGCTAACGACGAAGTAGCCACGATCTTTATGATCGAACACGTTACGGCAGTTCAGAATATCAACGAAATCCTACAGGTGGAGGGGTTAGATGGTGTGATCATCGGAGCCTTGGACCTAGCGGGCAGTATGAACCTGCAAAATGATCTGGGGAATCCGCAGATAGAAGCCGAAATCCAGAAGGTCCTGCAGGCCTGCAATCAAGCGGGTATTCCCTGCGGTGCGTTTGTCGGAGACCCTAATCAGGCCAAGGCCCGTATCCAGGAGGGATTCCGGCTGCTGACATTAGGCGCTGATGTCCTTTTACTGGCCTCATCAGCCAAAAATGTGCTTGAAACGGTAAAAAACGCCTGATTCATCAACAGCCCTGCCGCCTGGCAGGGCTGTTTCAATACGAACGTAGTAGCCAAACTTAATTGACCAGCAGAGACCATTATGCCTACCCTAAAGTTTTCCCACATCGCTTTATCCTGCACAGATCCGGTTGCCATTGAGCAGTTCTACTCTACTCACTTTGGCTTTTCCAGGGCCCGCGTCATTCCGTTGGGCGAAGACAATGCGATTGTGTTCCTGAAAAACGACCAGGACGTTTACCTGGAGTTATTCCGGGCCGACGCCGAAACTACAAGCCCCAAAGTTGAGACGGGCGACGGTCCACATTTTTCGGCAATCCGCCACATTGCTTTCCAGGTCGACGATGTAGACGCTAAACTGGCCGAGATGGGAGACGCTGCCGTACCAACCCTGGGCCCGCTCGATTTCAGCGATTTCATACCCGGCTGGAAAACCGTTTGGGTGAAAGATCCGGACGGAAACATTGTCGAAATAAGCCAGGGGTATACAGACGAGGCAAACCCGGTTTAACCAGGCCATTTATGTTGGTCGGTTTCACCGGCATCTTCTGGTTTCAGACCTGGCGGGTGTTTAGATCGGCGTACTGGTTCCGGCGGTAAAGTACAGTTCGGCCACGGCCTTCTGGTATTTGGCCCGTAACTGCGCCAGCTTTACCGCCATATCGATCAGTTTGGCCTCCCGTGCGTTTACCAAGAACAGGGAGCTCTCCCCGATCTCGAACTTCTGCTGCTCGGCCCGAAGTAAGACGCGTTGATTAGCCACCGCCTGTTGCTGGACGGCAATCTGGTTTTCCAGCGCCTTAAGTTCATTGTAGGCTCCCTGCACGGCATTCAGGATAAACCGGCCGGTCTGCTGCCGCTCCAGCGTTACCTGCTGGGCTTTGATCTGTACCTGACGAAGCTTTCCCCGCTCCTTCCGGAGAAATAGCGGAAACACCAGGTCTACGCCGATCTTGTGGTTGGCCGGTCGGAACGAGTAGTACATTGGCCAGTCATTGGGCCCGCCAACGAGCGCCGTGCCACTCAACAGACTGGCGTTGACATTTACCTGCGGCTTCAGCATTTCGCGCCGGAAGCGCTCTTCCAGCACCAATTGCCGGAACTTGGTATCGAGTTTGGTCAGGTCGGGGTGTTGCTCGGCCGCCCGGTTCAGCAGCGACTGCAGCACTTCCTCGTTGGCAAGCGCCAGACCAGAAGCCTGCGGAACCACATTTGCCGGTAAATCGACTGGTTGATTGTTGGTATTCCACAGAAAAGCCGACATACGGAGCCGGGCATTCTGTAAGTCTACCTCGGCCTGCTGGCGCTGCACCAACCGGTCCTGCGCCGTAATCAGGGCTTCGGTGGTATCAATGGCTGCGGCATCGCCGAGCAGGGCACGCTGGCGAACAGCCCGGTACCGGACATCAGCCAGCTGATACCCCTCCTGAATTAGCACGTATTGCTGGTACGCTACATACCAGTCCCAGTACGTTTTAGCGGCATCAAACAGAGTCTTGTTAATGAGCTTCAGCCGGTCGGCATCGGCTAGGGTTACCGCCAGTTCTGCCTGTCGCAAGGCATTCCGGCGGGCGTCGATCAGCAACCCCTGCCCCACCGGTATGTTGATGCCCACCGCCGTCAGGCCAGGGGTCGACATCCGGTCTTCGGCATTAACAAACGAGCCCCGGTTGCGTTCATGCGTAACTTTGATGTCGGCCCCGCCCAGCCATACCGGCACCGACAGGCCCGACAGCCATTTATCGTAGTAGAGTTTATTTCCGAAATCTTTCCGGTAGTACTCACCAAGCAGTTTTGGATCAAAGGCACCCTGGGCCTGGAGCACCTCCTGACGGGCTTCGTCGTTGAACAAAGCTGCCTGCCGGACCAGGGGATGATTCTGCGCAACAACCTCATAGAACGACCGGGCCGTGAGTACAGTCGTATCCGGCTCGGCCGTCCACAGGACAGTTAATAACAAGACAGCTGGTATCATTTCTTTGGCTCCTGCGCTTTAGGTTCTTCATTCAGGCTCGGTGGAAACCCGTTCAGCAGCCGCCAGATCTCATACCAGACCGGTACATCGTCCAGCATGACCCAGCCGTAGACACCAGACCCGGCCCGAAGCTGTTTGGGCCAGGGATGATCGTCGTCTTTCGGCTTAACCAGCAGCCGGTATTTGCCGCCCTGGCTATTGACCGCATCCACCACGGCCACCTCACCCCCAAATGTACCAACCGCCACCAGTGGCCAGCCCGAAAACTGGACCGCCGGCCAGCCGTCAAACTCCAGCCGGACCGTGCGCCCCCGCGAAATGAGCGGCACATCCATCGGCCGTACGTACAGTTCAACCGCCAGCAGGGGTGAATCCGGTTGCAGGGTAGCAATGGACTCGCCTTCCTTTATGGTCTCACCAATACCCGCTTTCAGGGCCCGTACCACGTAGCCATCCTGCGGAGCCCGGATGACGTACATACCCCGACGAACATCAACGCTTGATATTTTATTCTGAATCTTGGAAATCTCCCCGGAGGCTTCTGCCCGGTACGAGACCGCCGAACTGCGGTCTGACATCGCTTTGGCCAGCTTCTCCTGGTAATCGGCCTGAATGTTGGTCAGGTCAAGCCGGGCGTTGATTAGTTCCTGCCGCGATACATTCAGTTTGTTTTCCTGAGAAATCACCTTGGCGTAATCTTCCTGGACCTTCAGTCGGCGTGACTCAAGATCGGTCAGGGAAAACAGACCTTCTTTATACCCTCGTTCAAACCGCTCCAGCCGGTCCCGGGCAATCTGGTAGTTATTGCGGGTGGCAATCAGGTCGGTACTGTCGCTGACGACCTTAAACTGAGACTGCCGCACCTTGTTACGGGCCGACTCCAGCTTCACCCTCAAACCGGCCTGCAGGGCCTCAATCTGCCCGTCCAGAGCCGCAATTTTAGCCACAGTAGCCTCCATGCTACCTTCTTTGGCCGACCGCTGCTCCTGAAGCCGGAGGGGCAGATTCGGGTCAAAGTATTCGTCCTTGATCTCCGAGACGACGACCAGCGTATCCCCTTTACGGACGTATTCGCCTTCCTGAATAGCCCACCGCTCGATCCGGCCCGCAATGGCGTTCTGAATCGTCTGCGGGCGATCCTGGGGAGTTAGGGCAGTAACCGAGCCCTCACCGGTTACGTTCTGCCGCCAGGGCATAAACAGGACAATAAGCAGCATGGCCAGCATAAACAGCAATAACCTGGCCAACCGCCGTCCGGCCTGCAGATTAGGCAGGGTATGCAGCGTACGAAGCCGGTAGTGCTGAAAAATGGTTTCGTCTACCCGTTGTCTTGATAAATTTAGCATGGATAATCAGTCATCTAAGTACTTGACAGAAGCCCGGCTCAGGGCTGATATGTTACGTCGGTTTCGGCCAGGGGCAAATCGGTCACATTGCCCAGTTTTTCAACGGCCGTGAGCAAATCAAACACGACATCAATGCTCATGACGAGCTTCTCTACTGAATTGGTGATTAAGACAATAACCAGTTCAGCGGCCACAAACTGGCCAAGCGTCATCTGACGATCGACCACCAGCAGCGTGCCCAGAACCAGTAGTGCCCCAGTCACGATGGTCTTAAACCCAACGGCATTGTAATAAAAGCGTCTGAGTACACTAAAGTGCTCATTTCGGTATTTGAGGTAGTTCGCTACCAGTTCATCGGTTTTGTCCATCATGCCCGGCGAGTCGGGATCCTGGCGATAGTCTGGCAGGTTACCGGCAATTTCCTCCAGCCAGCCCGCTACCTTGTACTTGTATTTCGACTCGCTCAGACTGGTGCGTAAGCCCGAGGGCCCATAAATAAGCACCACTCCTATCAGCATCATAATGGTCAGAATACCCACGGCGATAAAAATCGGGTGGTAAAACGAGAGCAGAATGATACCAAACAGAATTTGAATGAGGGCAGCTGAAATATCAATCAGAAGCTTGGGCAGCCCTTTTTGCAACGTAAGCACGTCGAAGAACCGGTTCATCAGCTCGGGCGGGTAATACGGGTCCAGGGCTTCGGGCTGGATACGCGGCAGGCGAAACGTAAATTCAAAAGCGGCCTTTACAAAGATTCGCTGCTGCAGGTATTCCACCAGCGCCATCTGGCTGATCAGCAGAATGCCGGTTAGCACGACCCCCAGAACCACCAGCACAATGAGCAGGTAAATGGAATTGAACACCATTCCGCTCGACACCAGGTTGAATACCGCCTGTATGCCCAGGGGCAGCGACAGACTGACCAAGCCGGCTACAATGGCGTACAGGTAGATATACCAGATATCCCGCTTCTCATTGGTCAGAAGCCGAATCAGGCGCTGGAGGGGAGTAAGAGGCTTAAGGTTATCCGTATAAGAAGTTATCATTCACCGTAAATTTTAGATCCAGACTATCGGGTAGCGGTCAACCAGACTTTTGATCCTGCTTTATAGGTCCGAACTAATTTATATTTTATTTGTTAGAGGGTTAAACTACCAATTAAGATAGTTTTACTTTCATAGTCGCAAACATAACTATTAAACCTAAAAGTTCATTAACTTTGAGGAAAAATTTGGGGTAGGCCACTAAGACATCACATGCATGGAATATACAGTACATGTCCGGATGAACGACAAACTTTTTCTACGTGATCCGGAGCAATCAGAATTAGGTCGCCGGATAATCCGGCAGGGCATAACGCTGATTGATGAGATTGGGTTCGAGGAGACGACCTTCCGCAAACTGGCCGACCGGATCAGTACCAAGGAAGCCAGCATTTACCGCTATTTCGAAAACAAACACCGGCTGCTGGTGTATCTGGTGGCCTGGTACTGGCAGTGGCTGGAATATCAGGTGGTTTTCCAGACCCATAACCTCAATAACGCCCACGACAAACTGGAAAGTGTGCTGCGGCTGCTGTTGCTGAAAGACATTGAGGAGATGGCGTCCGACGATATTGATATCCGGGCCCTACACCGCATCGTAATCCGCGAAGCCAGTAAAGCATACCTGACCCGGCATGTGACCGAAGACAACCGGCAGCAATTGTTTAAGCCGTACAAGGACTTGTGTGGTCGTATTGCCGGCCTGATGCTTACCTACCGTCCGGATTATCCGTTTGCCCGCTCGCTGGCCAGTACGATCATTGAAACAGCCCATTACCAGTCGTTCTTTATGCAGCACCTGCCGTCGCTGACGGATTTTGGGGCTACCAAAGACGAAAATCAATTGCTGGCTTACCTCCATCACCTGCTCTTTACCTCGCTCGAACACTGAACCGGACCGGTATGGCGCCCCTTTCTGAAACCGGCAACTGAGCCGTGCTTCGATTGTTATTGGATTATATGAATGAATTTGAGTATCCGGAGCAAACCCAGTTCTATTTTTTCAGATTATTGGAAAAATACAATTCGTTGTAACTCTGTAGGAACCTTTAGAACTTTCCGGAGAAACGCCTGACTATTCAGATTTCGAGTATGACGTTTTAAAGAACTTTGGTTAAGCTATTGTTAACCAGCTCCTTTCCGCTTGCATTTGATTTACCCATCGGCCTACCTTAGTCCCGGAAAAACCAAATTTTCTTCACCAATGAAAAAGTTCCGAATTAAGGTTGCCGTGCTCATTGCAGCATGGAGTCTGGCCAGCATGGGAGGTGCTTTGGCCGACGACAAAAAACCAGGGGTCAGTAAGGTGAAAGTAGTAAAGTCCGAGCAAAAGAAGTTTCGTTTATATACACCCGAAGGGGAATCACAGGCAAGCCAGTCGTATTATGTAACCCTGATGGACCCCAACGGTGTGCTGCTCTACGAAGGTAAGGTAGCGAAGAAAGGCGAGGCCGTTACCTCGTTCGACCTGAAAAATCTGCCCGATGGCCGGTATTACCTTAGGGCTTCGACCGACGCCTGGTATATGTCGCAGGGGCTCACCATTCACAACGACAATCTGTCTATCGACGAGCTGGATTACAACCTGCTCCAGAAGCCTACCCTGGAATCATACGATACCAACAAGTTCAAGGTGTCGTTTCCCAGCGTTAGCCGGGACGATGTACAGCTGTGGATTCTGAACCGCTGGGATGAGGAAGTCTACGCCGATATTGTTTCCAGTGAGCGGCCGCACCGGTTCGACCTGAGCCGCTTACCGGCAGGCCCGTATAAGATTGTGGTCCGGCTGGCGCAAAAGGATTTTGTCGAGCCGATTACCATTAAGTAACTACTACTTTCGATGCACTGATCATCGGCCCCAACTCGGACGGGGCTGATGGTTACACCCCTCCAATGCCAGTAGAGACGCAACACGTTGCGTCTCTACTTTTTTTAAATCGTCATCTCTCCGGTCAGGCGCATGACAGCCTGCTCTTTCATTTTAGCTTCAAAGACAATATCGACCTCCTTGCCGTAGGTATTTACGGGCGAGTACAGCCAGTCAGCATGGGCTTCGCGCCGGGCTTTAGGATCTTCACGCGTCTGGCGGGAGTCGGAGAAATGCACCACCGGCCGTACATCCCAGGTTTTGTAGGCCGTCATAAACGCTTCTTCTTCGGTCTGGTAGCCGGGGTTGAGTGAGTGGTGGAAGTAATCGAAGACAATAGGCGTACCAATGGTTTCGTATACGGGTACCAGGTCGGTGACCGTGTACAGGGTAGGCCGGTCGTCGTTCTCTATGGTCAGCCGGGCGCGCAGATTTTCCGACAGCAGCCGAAAATTCTGGGCAAAACGTATCAGGGTAGCCGTTTTGTCGCCGTAGGTGCCGCCGGCATGAATATTAATTTTGTTCCAGTGCGAAGGTCTCAATCCCATCAGGTCAAACACATCCGAGTGGTATTCCAAGTCCTTAATGGTGTTCTCCAGCACGTGTCCCTGACCGGCCAGGTGGTTAAATGGCCCCGGGTGTACCGTCAGCCGGATGGGCCGGCGGCCGATCTCCTCCAGGGTGGCGCGAATTTCGGAAAAATCGGGTAGCGAGGAGATTTTATACTCCGAGGCCCAGGGGAACAGGTCAGACGAGACGCGGAAGATCCGGAATCCGTGCGCCAGATTCCAGTCGACGATTGTGAGCAGGTCCTGCACATTTTTCAACGCCAGTTGCGAGGCATAGGCAATTCCTTTCTCCTGAAAGGTCTTTTTGATCATGCCCCGGTTGGTCGTAACCTTCTCGGCCTGCAGGCTCAGGTTGATGCAGGCGTAACCGATATTCTGGGATGCTTCAACTTCCATACCGCAAGAACTACCTGAACAGCCTTCGGGTTTAGCGGATTTACCGTTCGTTCAAAAGTAGCCGATTTTATTGCCAATCCGGTTTATGTAGCTTACATTGACAATATGACGTCTTTTTCCCCGGCTGTAACAGCCATGACCTATCTAAACGCTGAACAACTAAACGCGCTGGCCCGCACCTGGAAGGTAGCCGCCTTTAGCCTGAATCAATACCAGGCCCGCTGCTGGGACACGCTCACCATTGAACAGCACCTGGACATTAATGCCTACCAGAACAGCCTGCTTAACCGCGCTCACGACCTGGAGACCGGTATCGTCAAAATCGGATTTGATGACAACGCACAAGCCATTCAGACTATTTCGGTGGTGACCATCGAAGCCCAGAAATCGCTGCAAACCACCAGCACCATTCCCATAGGGATGAACATTGGAGCCATACTGGTAGCGCTGGCAGCGGCTACGGCCCGCCGGAACGCCAAAGCCATGCAACATGCGTTGCGTGAGCTGGATGATCTGG
This sequence comes from Nibrella saemangeumensis, assembly GCF_039541915.1. Taxonomy (NCBI): domain Bacteria; kingdom Pseudomonadati; phylum Bacteroidota; class Cytophagia; order Cytophagales; family Spirosomataceae; genus Nibrella; species Nibrella saemangeumensis. Next base: position 13,429 of record NZ_BAABHD010000079.1, on the reverse strand, counting down.
CCGGCTTTACCCTGTAAAAAAGCCCACTCACCGAATGAGCGGGCTTTTACGGTCGTACAAACCAGCTGTGCTTACCGAATGTCGACCAGTTGTACTTCAAACACCAGATCCTGACCAGCCAGCGGATGGTTGGCATCCAGCGTAACGCTTTCGTCGGTCAAATCCCGAACGATCACCGGAATCGGCTGCGGATTTCCATCTTCGTGCATATTGAGCGTCATACCTACCTCCAGCGGAATATCATCCGGTATTTCGGAGCGGTTGAGCGTAAAGACCATTTCTTCATGAGCCGGGCCGTAGGCTTCTTCCACCGGAATCTGTACGGTTCTGGTTTCGCCTACCGCCATTCCGCTGATGCCTTCATCGAACCCTTTGATCACCTGTCCGCTGCCGAGGGTAAACTCCAGCGGCTCACGGCCTTTCGATGAATCGAAAACCGTACCATCAGTCAGTGTGCCGGTATAATGCACCTGAACGGTATCGCCGGCTTTTGCTTGTGCCATATTGAAAAACAATTAATTTTCGACAAAACTACCGAAACCCGGCCGGAACCGGGCACCGTTTCCTCTGTTTTTCCAATTATTTAACAAAACGCGGCCGGCGGTATTCGCTGGTACGTGTTTCCTGCTCATTTGCCGGTGCCTACCGGCTCTGCCCTGAGAAGCTCTATCACGGTGGAAATTTCATTAACGATTTTTTCATCGTTGTAATCAAACCCAACGCTCTGGTACCGAATGTTCCCCTGCTGATCGATGATGAATTTTGTGGGGATTCCCTGAACCTTATACCTGCTAGCTACCTGACTATCGAGATCGAGGGGGACCGTGATGGTGTATTGATTTTCCTGAATAAAACCGGCAACTCGTTGGATCAGCACGGCCTCATCATCTTCCCTTTCCCTGGTGTTGATAAACAGAAACGTCACGTCCGGCTTATTCCGGAACTTGGCCTGGGTCTGTAACATGGCCGGAAAAGAGGCAATACAAGGGCCGCACCAGGTGGCCCAGAAATCGATCACCACGATTTTGCCTTGCAGGTCCGCCAGGGTTACCGTGTTCCCGTCCAGATCGTTCAGTGAGAAAGGCAGTGCCGGTTCGTTGACCAGCAGCTTCGTGACTTCTTCGCGCAGTTTTGCTTTTGCTTCGGCCTCCAGTCGGGCGATATACAGATCAGCCTCCAGTGAGCTTCCCGTCTGGGTCAGGAATAGCTCCCGAAGAGCCGCTTTCATCCCGGAGGTGCCTTTACCAGCCTTTATATAAGCTTCGCCGTTCTCCCTGGCTTCGTCCGTATGGCCGGCCTGGATGGCGCAGCGAATGTATCGCTCATTCCCCTCCGGATCTGAACGTTCGGCCGGCAGATTAGCGTTGGCTTGTTTATACGCGTCAAACGCTTCGGCTACCCGGCCCTGCCGGTCTAAAATGTAGCCGTAGGTATCGATTAGCGCACTGTACCGCTCCTTCTTAATTTCCTCCCAATCCAGTCCCGGTGGCAGGACCACATGTTCCGGTTGCTTCTCCTCCTTCAGCAGCGTCAATGATTTTCTGGATAATTCCTCGGCAAACGACAAATCGGTTCCCTGTTCAGCCAATTGCCAGGCGGCATCGTTCAGCATCATTGGGTCGTTAAACAAGGCCGGCCGTTCGGCTATAAACTGTTTCAGGGCCTCCAGCTCATTATGTTTCAGGAAAGCGGTGATCAGACCGGTGGTCAGGCTCTGTTTCCAGAAGGTCTGGTTGTCGTCGGCAAAATCTCTCTCAAAGTCCGAGAACAAGGCTATTTTCCTGCCCAGGTCCTCCTCCTGATCCACCAGCCGGGCGCGTTCGCTCTGGGCAACTGGTCCTTTGGGATCTTTCTGAATCACAAGCTGTGCATAGTGTTCAGCGTTCTCCCGGTCACCCAGTAAGCCATATAGGCCGGCCAGGGCGTTTAAATCAGTAGGGCCCATATCGGATATGCCCGCCTTGGCCTCCTCAATCCCCTTCAGGATCAGTTCCCGGTAGCCGGGCTTGCGCTCGATGGCATGGATAGCCAGTATGTCTGCCCAGTAATCGGCCCTGCTGGCCGGGTAATGCTCTATTTCCTGCTCAAATAGCGGTAAGGACTTAGGTATGTCGTCTCGTCCTAACCCGAATATGAACGGAAAGGCCGTTCGATAGACCGAGCCGAGACCACCGAGTGCGTACTGAACCGGTTGCCCGGCATCATGCACGGCCACCGAATAAAACGCAGCCTCATTATGGTCTGCTTTGCCACCCGGCGGGCCAGCCACCATAAAGGCAATAGCCACACCGGTTGCCTCGTTGGGCAGGGGCAGGGCACCCGTCCAGGTGTCGTCCTGGCGGGTTAGGGTGACGCGCTCCGGCTGCCTGTTTTTCATAAAAGCGGGTGAGCCAAAATACATGGCCAGACACTGCAATTCTGGCTCATTCTCCAGCGGAGTGCCTTGCGGGCTGTATATAAACTGTACAGTTTGACCAGGCAGAGGTTGGCCCGGCGTGAATTGAACGTTCATAGCATCACTCACTTATTAGCGCTGATTGGCCTTGTGCTGAGAATGTCGATAACGGTCGCGATTTCGGTGATGGTCTTTTCGGGGTTTCCATCAAATCCGATGCTCCGGTACCGAATGCTCCCTTCCTGATCAATGACAAATTTGGTCGGTATACCCTCCACCCTGTAGGCACTGGAGACCTTATTATCAAAGTCGAGCGGTACGGTGAAGCTATATTGCTTTTTCTGAATAAACTCCGCTACTTTTTTGGTTAGTACCGGAGACTCATCGCGCCCCTCCATGGTATTGATAAAGAGAAACTTAACGTTTGGATTGCTCTGGAACCTGGCCTGAGCCTGCTGCATGCTCGGAAAGGAGGCTACACAGGGTCCGCACCAGGTAGCCCAAAAATCGACCACCACGATCTTGCCTTTCAGATCGGCCAGCGACACCTTGTTTCCGTTCAGGTCAGTCAGCGCAAACGCCGGGGCGGGCTCATTCACGAGCGACTTCAGGATTTGTTCATGGTGTTTAGCCTTGTACTCAGCTTCCAGCCCGGCAATATACGCGTCAGCATCGCCGGCCGTACCCGGCTGCTTTTGGTATAATTCACGCAAGGCTTCTTTTATCTTCGGCGTACCCTTACCTACCTTTACAAAAGCCTCACCGTTCTGTTTAGCCTCGTCAACATGGCCGGCTTTTATTGCGCACAACACGTACCGCTCGTTCACTTCCGGATTAGACCGGTCGGGCAGCAAGTCAATGGCCTCCTTATAAGCCTCGTATGCTTCTTGGATACGCCCCTGTTGCTCTACTATGTAGGCGTAGGTATCCATGTACATGCGGTAAGGTCCTAATTTTCTTTCCTCCCAATTCCGGCCCGGACCAAGAAAGGTATTTTCCGGCTGCTTTTGATCTTTTAGGAGGACTAAAGACTTGTTTGAAAGCTCTTCAGCGAATAAAAGCTCCTGACCTTTTTCTGCTAATTTCCATGCTATTTCATTTAACTCACCAGGATCACTAAAGTATTTCTGGAAATTAGAAACAAAGACTTTCAATTTAGAGAACTCGTTTTTGTCTGCATAAAATAGTGCCATTTGATAAGCCAAATTCTGTACCCAAGTAAACGGAGAACCGGCAAAATCTTTCTCAAAAGCAAGGAAAAGCGACCCCTTCTTCGTTATATCTTTTTCAGCCTGAACCTCTATAGCTCGCTGCTGCTGAGCCATTGCACCATTAGGTTCTTGCCTGATTGCCTGTTGTTTATAAAATTCTACTTTTGCTTTATCGCCAATGAGATCGCTTAGCCGAATTAGATTTAGCAGTTCTCTGGAAGTCAACTCCTTTTTCCCTGCCACATAGGAATCAGTTTCCCTTCTAATTTTTTCCTTATATCCTTCTTCTCGTTGCTCTACATAGGCAAAGAGAATGGAAGCCCAGTAAGCGTTTTTACTGGAAGGATACATTTCAATTTCCTGCTTGTAAGAACTTATAGCATGGGTGATATTTGTCTCAGCTCCAACAGTATATAAATATCCATGCCCCCTAAAAAGCTCTCCCAATCCACCGAACGCATATGGTACCGGCTTTCCACTGGCATCGCACACCATAGCCGTGTAAAGAACTGACTGGTTGTTGTCCACTTTAACAGGATGGCCCGATCCCACAAAGGCAATAGCTACTCCGGCGGCTCCTTCTGGCAGGGCCAACTCACCCGTCCAGGTAGCCCCCTGGCGGGTTAAAGTGACTGTTTTAGGCCGGCTCAGTTTCATAAAATCGGGAGAGCCGTAATACATAGCCTGGCATTGCACCGTTAACTCATCCGCAAGCGGGGTTCCCTTCGGCGTATACACAAAGCGAACGGTTTGCCCGGCCAGTGGCTTGCTGGGCGTAAATTCAACCTGTGCGGCAGCCGGTAGGCAAAGAATTAACAGAAAGAGGAAGCTATGCAGAAAAGAGGTTTTCATGGGTCAGGAGGTTAGTCTATCCACAAACGTAGCGATCCCGTACTAATTTCCTTATCAGGCAGTTTAGTTTCTATTTATCGGTAATGATGCCGCTAAACCTGCGTAACAAAAAAGCGGGTCTCTGGCCCGCTTTTCAATACTTTCATTCAATCTAACACTGTTAATAAGCCCGTGCAAAGACTACCCGCCGGCTGGAAGGCTTGCCGGTATAAATACACTGACCTTCCTCCTCCGGAGCATCCAGCGGAATGCAACGGATGGTTGCTTTTGTTTCTTCTTTTATGGCCTCCTCGGTTTCGGAGGTGCCGTCCCAGTGGGCCAGGATGAAACCGCCTTTTTCGATCTGCTCCTTAAACGCGTCGTACGAGTCGACGCGGAACATATTAGACTCGCGGAACTGCAACGCCTTCTGGTATATGGTCTGCTGAATGTCGTCCAACAGATTCTGGATATGGCCGACTATGCCATCGAGCGCCACCGTTTCTTTGGTCTTCAGGTCGCGACGGGCTACCTCGACGGTACCGTTTTCGAGGTCGCGCATCCCCATCGCCAGCCGGACGGGTACGCCCCGCAGTTCGTATTCGGCAAACTTCCAGCCGGGCTTGTTCGCATCGCTGTCGTCGAACTTCACCGTAATACCCAATTTGCGCAGTTCCTGCATGACCGGCTTCACCTTGGCCGACAGTTGCGCCAACTGCTCTTCGTTTTTGAAGATTGGTACGATCACTACCTGAATCGGGGCCAGTTTAGGCGGCAGCACCAGGCCATCGTCGTCTGAATGGGCCATAATCAGGGCACCCATCAGGCGGGTACTGACACCCCAGGAGGTACCCCAGACATAGTCGAGCTTGTTTTCTTTAGTCAGGAACTGCACCTCAAACGCTTTGGCAAAGTTCTGCCCCAGGAAGTGCGAGGTACCGGCCTGCAGTGCCTTACCATCCTGCATCATGGCTTCGATGCAGAGCGTATCTTCGGCACCGGCAAAGCGCTCATTGGGCGTTTTGGCGCCCCGGATCACCGGCATGGCCATCCACTCTTCGGCAAAGCGGGCGTACACGTCCAGCATCTGCCGGGTTTCGTCCATGGCTTCGTCGGCAGTAGCGTGGGCGGTGTGTCCCTCCTGCCAGAGGAATTCGGCGGTACGCAGGAAGATCCGAGTCCGCATCTCCCACCGCACCACGTTAGCCCACTGGTTGATGAGCAGCGGCAGGTCGCGGTACGACTGAATCCAGTTGCGGTAGGTACTCCAGATCACCGTCTCCGAGGTCGGGCGGACGATCAGTTCTTCTTCCAGCTTTGCTTCGGGGTCAACAATCACTCCGCTGCCGTCTTCGGCGTTCTTCAGCCGGTAGTGCGTTACCACCGCACATTCCTTGGCAAAGCCTTCGACGTGCGACGCTTCTTTGCTCAAAAAAGATTTGGGGATGAACAGCGGAAAGTACGCGTTGGAGTGGCCGGTCTCCTTGAACATATCGTCCAGCGCCCGCTGCATCTTCTCCCAGATGGAGAAGCCATACGGCTTGATCACCATACAGCCCCGAACCGCCGAGTTTTCGGCTAGGTCCGCTTTCTTAATCAATTCATTATACCACTCGGAGTAATTTTCACTGCGTGAGGGAATCGCTTTTGCCATTTTTTATAAAAATTTTCGAGCCCGTTTAAACCATAAGGTAGCTAATCGGGTCTAACTATCTGAGGAGCTTGCAAAGATAGGTTTTTATCCTATATTTGTTGCAGGCCGAATTAATTGGCATATTTTGACGTTATAATAGTAACATTACCTTTGGTCAAACCTTTCTACATAAAAGCATCAGTCATGAGAACGAGTCATACCTGGAAATACATTACCATGCTGGCCGTCATGGGTCTCTGGGGCTGTAGCTCCAGCCGCCAAACGGCTCAGAACGCGGGTGAGGTAGACGATCTGTACGGCAATTCGTCCGATGCGGTTGTATACGCCGGTACCCAGCCTACCCGGACGCGGCAGGCAGAACGGCCCTCCCGGGTATCGTCTGACCGGCAACTGCGCGACCGGAATCCGGAGTACAGTGAGTACGACGAGCAGCGCGGCTACGACAATGAAGATTACTACACGGATCTGAGCACCCGGAAGCTGCAGCGTGGCATCTCGGCCGATCCGGGCTGGAGCAACGACAATGCGTACCGCAGTGGTTTTGCCGACGGCTATAACTCAGCCGCCTGGAGCCCCGGATTCAACTCCTGGCGCTGGAACCGCTGGGGCTGGAATAACTCCATGTTCTGGAACGGCTTCAATATTGGCGTCGGCATGGGTATGATGCCCATGGGAATGGCGTATGGCTACTCGCCCTGGGGCTTCAACAGCTGGAACCGCTTTTACGATCCGTTCTGGGGACCGAATTATGCCTACGGCGGGTTTGGCAGCTTTTATGACCCCTGGGGTTACTCGCCCTACGGCTATGGTTACAACAGTTTCTACGGTGGTGGTTTCTACGGTCGCCCGGTTATTGTAAGCAACTCCGGTATCATTACCGGGCCGGCTACGGAGCGGGCGCGTACTTACGGAGCACGTAATGGTGGTTCATCTGATCGCTACAACAACGCGTTCAACAATACGCCACGCACTTATACACCGAATAATGGCGGCCGTCGGGCTGGCACGGATAATGCGGGTTATACCACATCGGCACCGGCCCGCAGCAACTCATCGTCTAATGACGGTTACTACGCTCGTCCGCGCCAGAACAGCCGGGGCTCGTATTACTACGAGAATCCGTCGAACAGCGCAGGTCGTACCAGCTCGGATGCGGGTTCGTACCGGGCACCCAGCAATTCATCGTCGAACGACGGCTACTATGCCCGTCCGCGTCAGAACAGCCGTGGTTCGTATACGCCCGCCGAGAGCGGTTATAACTCAGGTGCCCGGGGTAGCTACCAGAACCAGTCGCCCCAGTACCAGGCACCGCGCCAGCAACAGCAGCCAACATATCAGCCGCCGTCACGCAGCGCGGATACCTATTCGGCACCGTCGAGCGGAAGCCGGGGTGGCGGATACAGCGCACCGAGTGGTGGCGGAGGGGGATCATCCAGTGGTGGCTCGCGCGGCCCTCGCTAACCAGCCTTACGTCATTTTTTCATAAAAAAACCCCGCCTGTTTCTACAAACGGCGGGATTTTTCGTTTATAGGATAATTGGTATCACCACACCGACTAAACCTTTTACGAGCCGGTGTAGTCTAATGATACACCACATCTAATAAACACCATGAACAGAAGTATATGGATTACCGGTGGCTTGCTGCTGACAGCCACCGTATCGTACGGACAGTACGCCAGCGATGCCTTCCGCTATTCTGAACAAACGATAAACGGAACCGCCCGCTTTCAGGGCTTAGGCGGGAATCATACCGCTCTCGGGGGCGACGCCAGTGCGGCCTTCGGTAACCCTGCCGGACTGGGCTTTTACAACCGCTCTGAATTCAGCATCAGCCCTGCCTTACGGCTGGTTAATGTAGATGGCAGTTATGCCGGGACCACTACCAACGCCCAGAAAGCGTTCCCAACCATTGGGCAGGCCGCGCTGGTTTTTGCCGGCAGCCCGCAGAGCGACAGCCGGGCGTGGCGCCGTACGTCATTTGCAGTCACCTACTCGCGGCAGGTCAACCTTAATAACATCTTTACCTACCAGGGCCGTAACCTGCGCAGTTCGCTGGCCGATGCGTATGTGCAGGATGTAAACCGACGCAATATATCCTCGGCAAATCTGGACCGGGAGTTTGACCCCCAAACGAACACGGCCAACAACATAGAGGCAGCCGCCTATCAGTTGTACCTGGTTAACCCAACCGATCCGAGTGGTAATGGTACCCAGTATGTTCGCTATGATGTTGGGGTGCCCACCGAGCAGCGGGGCAGCTATACCGCCAGGGGAGGTCAATCACAGTGGACGATTGCCTACGCTGGTAATCTGGAAGACCGGCTGTATTTAGGGGCATCGCTGGGCCTGACCCGCACCCGCTTTGATTTTACCAACGTCTTGGACGATCAGTACATCGGAGGCCGTGTCTTTAGAGGCTTCAGCGAAAGTTCTGACCTGACGGTTACCGGCGGAGGAATCAATGCCTCCTTTGGGGCTATTTTCAAGCCCGACCAGAATTTTCAGATTGGGGTCGCCCTGACATCGCCGACCTTTAGCAGCCTGCGCGAAGAGTATAACCGCTCGATCACCATTGATCCAATTGGTATCCCCGTCGAAAACAATCAGCTATTTGTTCCGGACGTTAAAACGGTTGAGGTCGCGCCCAACAATTTTGAGTACTCGATTACCAGCCCGCTACGGGCATCGGGAGGAGCAACGTATTTTCTGGGCCGGTCCGGTTTTTTAACGGCTACCGCCGAATATGTAGGGTATTCGGGCATGCGCATCGGAACCAATTTCTACCAGGCAGCCGCCGACAACCAGGCCTTCCGTGAAGATAACAAGCGGGAAGTACAAAATACGTATCAGAGCGTAGTTAACTTCCGGGTCGGGGGCGAAGCCCGGATCAACCTATTCCGGGTACGGGCCGGGGTAGCCTATCTGCCGGACCCGTATAAAGTAAAGATCGATAACCTCGACCGGACCAAGTTCCTGTTTTCGGGCGGGTTTGGTGTACGCAACGACCGCTTCTTTGCCGATGTGGCCGGCTCTTACCTGATGTTTAAGTCAGCCTATACGCCCTACACCCTGAGCAGCCCCCAGGATTTTGCGTCGGCACAGTTGACGAATCGGAATACGAACCTGATGCTGACGGTAGGGGTGTTTTTCTAAAAGGTCAACATTAAAGCGTCAAAGGCGCCAATACGCAGCGATTTTCAGTGCGTATTGGCGCCTTTGCTATGTCTACCCTTGTCACAACCAGTCGCCCAACCGCTGCATAATCTCTCCCGCCGTCGTTTCGCCGGACATGATAATAGTGGCCTGCGAATAAAATGGTAATCGGTCCGTGTATTTCTTCCGCAGGTTCTCCAGCAAAGCCGGGTCGTTTTGTTGATAGAGCGGCCGGTCGGCGATGGCGTGAGCCATCATACGCTGCAGCAGGACTTCCGGCTCCACATCCAGAAATACCGAAATTCCGGTCGCCTTAATGTACGCCATGTTGTTATGAAAGCAGGGTGCTCCGCCCCCGGTAGCTACGACCAGGCTGCTCCCCGGCCGGATCGAATGCAGCACCTCACTTTCTACCCTCCGGAAGTAGTCCTCGCCCTCCTGCGCAAAAATGTCGTTGATGCTCCGCCCTTCCTGCCGGACAATGAGTTTATCGGTATCGGTGAACCGATAATGCAGCTCCCGCGCCAGTTGCTTGCCAATCGTACTCTTACCCGACGACGGCATACCAATTAGAAAGATGTTTTTCAAAACTATTTAACTAATTCAACTACTTCCTCCGGATCGGGCGTGGCGTTGTGGTGCCATTTGCCTTTGACGACCCCATTGCTGACCAGCCAGGTGCCCGGATTGGAGCGCATAATGGTTTTCAGCACAGTAGCATCCGCTTTATAGTATGGAATGTCAAGCTGGTATTCCTGGCGGAAGCGCTTGATGTCGTCGTCACTGACGGAGGTTAAAATCTGGGCCGTAATAGTGGAGGTTTTCAGCCCATTGACCAGCGACCGGATAGAGGTAATGGTACCAGAGTCAAAGTCTTTAGTATCCTTTATAATCACGAACAGCTTATTCCCCTCAAAGGTTTGCTGGGTGAAGTCGCTCTCATCCGTCCAGACCCGGTAATCAGTAATTTTGGGTTTGGCGTTTTCGTTTACCAGCACCATCTGCTTAAACTTATATGTGGTGTCGGTGGGGTACTGTTCAAACTCAAACTCTTTGCCGCCCCGCTCCACAATGTATTTATACCGCAGCGGCTCCGATGGTTTCATCTGGTCGGGGATACTCTTACCAACCGCGTACGGTAGAAGATCCAGCGGAGGCAGGTACATAATGGCGTAAATCCCTAAGCCAACCGACAGCACGGTTGTCAGGGCCACGATCCAGCCGGTTTTGGCTGCCCGGAAGCGGTTGCGATGACCAATGATGAACAGGATCAATACCATCAGCACCACATCCTTGCCAAATGAAGTCCAGGGTGTCAGCTTGATAGCATCGCCGAAGCAGCCGCAGTCGGTTACTTTGTTGAAATACGCCGAATAAAACGTCAGGAAGGTAAAGAATCCAACCAGCAGCAGAATGATCCAGGACGTAAGCCGGGGCTTGTACGACACCAGCAGGGCTACGCCCAGCACGACTTCGGCGGCACACAGAAATACAGACAAGCCGAGCGTCAGGGGCACCAGCGCCATAAAAAAGTTGTGCAGCAGGGGCAGATCCTGGGCAAATACCTCAAAGTACTCCTCCAGTTTGATCTGGGTACCCACAGGGTCGTTCAGCTTGATCAGACCCGAAAAAATAAACACCACGCCCACCAGAACCCGGGCGATTTGAGCGGCAATTTTCATTCCCGGCGTACCGGTCTTGATCTTCGGTGGTTTGACTTGATTTGTATTCATTGTAACACTTCTTCCTCCAGCTTTATCAGACAAAAAACGGCATAATTAATCATATCCATATAATTGGCCTCTACCCCTTCCGACACCAGCGTAGCGCCTTTGTTATCCTCGATCTGCTTGGTACGGAACAGCTTCATCAGGATTATATCGGTCATGGAGCTCACCCGCATATCCCGCCAGGCTTCGCCGTAATCGTGGTTTTTGGCAAACAGCAGATCCATGACCTGCTGCATCTGATTATCGTACAATTGCTCCAGTTCGCTGGTGGGAATTTCCATCCGGGCGTCCGCGCGCAGGTGCAACTGAATCAGCGCCATGACGCAGTAATTGATAATGCCGACAAACTCCGGCTCAATGCCCTCGCCTACCCGGCTCACGCCTTTTTCCTGCAGCGTACGGATGCGCTGCGCTTTTATGAAAATCTGGTCGGTGATGGACGGCAGTCGCAGGATTCGCCAGGCCGTGCCGTAATCCTGGTTCTTTTTTAAGAATAACTCTTTGCAGCGCTGAATAACTTGCCGATATTGACCCTCGGTAGAAGACATAATTAAGAGTTAAGAATTGAGAGTTAAGAGTTGAAACAGGGCTGACCGGCTGTTATAAGCTAGAATCAAAGCAGAGCCTTTTAATTCTTAACTCAGAACCGCCGGGCGGCCCTGTCTTAACTCATAACTCTTAACTCATTTGTTGGCGAAAGTTACGAAAAAAACGCTCAATTGCCGGGGCAAGCTGGTCGATTTAAGCACGACTACGGTGATGGGAATACTGAACATTACCCCCGATTCCTTCTACAGCGGCAGCCGGGTCGGTGCCGAGCAGGTGGTCGAAATGGCAGAACGTATGCTGGCTGAGGGCGCTACGTTTCTGGATGTGGGTGGCTACTCCACCCGGCCGGGAGCCGCCGAACTTAGTGCCGACGAAGAAGCCGACCGGGTTCTGCCTGTGATCGAGGCCATTCTCGCCAATTTCCCGGAGGCTTTGATCTCAGTAGACACCTACCGGGCGTCGGTAGCGCAACAGGCAGTCACGGCCGGGGCCTGTCTGGTAAATGATGTGTCGGGGGGAAGGCTGGACCCGGCGATGTTTCAGACGGTAGCCGACCTGGGTGTTCCCTATGTGCTGATGCACATGCGCGGGACTCCGCAGACGATGGCGCAGTTAACGCAGTATCAGGATGTAGTCACCGATGTTATTGATGAACTACAAACTCCTTTGGCGGCTCTGCGGGGGCTGGGTTTGAAAGACATAATACTGGACCCCGGCTTCGGGTTTGCCAAGACCCCGGCGCAGAACTTTCAACTGCTGAACCAGCTAGACGCCTTTCAGGTGTTTGATGAGCCGCTGCTGGTCGGTTTATCCCGTAAATCAACTATCTGGCGAACGCTCAGTATAACGCCCGAAGAAGCGCTGAACGGCACCACCGTGCTGAATACGGTAGCGCTGCTGAAAGGTGCGGCTATCCTGCGGGTGCATGATGTAAAGGAAGCGGTAGAAGCGGTGCAGTTGATGGCCCATGTTCAGGCATTGGATAAACGCTAAAACAGCATGCAGCCAACAGGTTGCATGCTGAGTTGTAAATAGGTCATCCCTAACCTAATAAGAATTTTACAACGCTATATGCCGGATGTACGAATACTTTCTATTCGGCGTTGAGACCTCCAAAGTGTACGACCTCGATCTTAGTTCAGAAAGGTTGAGCTTAACCAGGCTGGCCTTTTTGGTAAGCGGCTCCCAATAGATATTTTGCCCGTTTTTATCCTGCAGCTTAACGATTAAGCGGTACTGCTCCGGGTTTTCGACCTGCACGCGAAGCAATCGCCGGGATTCGTATTCCGTCACGTGTGAATTCAACCGAATATTGTAGTTCAATTGATTATGCACGGCTACCTCCGCCACTGATTCAGGTTTCAACGCGGGGCCGGTCCAGACTGCGGTCCGGTTGCTGATGGCTACCTCCTCCAGCGGAGCGGATTTGACTGTGCCTGCAATGAGCTTATTAGCCATTACCCGGTCGAAGATCTCATTGATCAACTGTACGTTCTGATCGGTAAGCTTGATATACTTACCCGCCATCACCTCTTCGTAGACGAGTTGGTTCTCGACGTTGAAGAATTTGATTACCGTGTTGCGATTCTGGTTGTCGGTAAACAGTTTCCAGTGTCCTTTATCCGAAACCGTAGGATGTTGCGCATAGAGGTCTGACTGCGCATTAGAGGAGATTGACACTAGCAAAGCCATCAGGCACAGCAGCATTCCTGTTGTCAGGTGTTTTTGGGCACACGAATTCATGGCGTACGTAATTTTTGATGAGGAAGGTAAGCCTCTCGAAGAAGCTTATGTAAGTTGGTAGTCCTAAAGTTGTAATGATAGGTTGTAGTGAGTCACTACAAACCGAATGGAGTTGATATGTCGGTTCAGCTTTTTAGAAAAGGACAAGCTCAACCGCACTA
>NZ_BAABHD010000078.1:0-121640 GCF_039541915.1 Nibrella saemangeumensis | reverse complement strand
TTGTGCGCGAATGGGCAGGAGGCAAAGACCTTGAACGCAAGCTGAAGAATCGCAAGAAGGCCCGTCTACTCTGTCCGGTCTGCCGGAAAATGCATTGAGTGAGTGCCGCTTCGGCGGACCGCCCGATTGGCCCGGCGGGTAAAAGTCCGGGTCGCGCCCGACCGGGCTGTTATTTTCTCCCTTAAACCGTATTAAGCATGCGATTGGTAAAAATTGATCCGACTACGCAGACCATCGAGGTCATCGACACCCCGGCCAAGCTGGAAGACCTCTACCGCATTATTGATTGCCGCTGCATCGACTTCTGTGCCCGGCAGGATAACGGCGATGCCCTGATTGTGGATGATGATGCCCTGTACGCTGACCCGCAACTACCCGCTTTCTCCTTCGGCAGCTATGGTCAGCCCATTCATGGTATTGCCCTGCTGGCCGGATCGGATGAGGAGGGCGAAACCATTGAGCCGCAGACAACGCTTGAGCAGGTGCGCGACCAGGTACGCTGGCTGGGCAACATTCACACGCAACCCTTCTTTGCCATCCTTTCCTTCTAATCATCTGGCAGGTCAGGGACTGGCTGACCTGCCTTATTCTTCACTCCTTATGGATTACCGCAGCTTACCCCGATACGCCAACTCCGATCTGACTGAGTACCGCAATCAGCTTTTTTCGACTAAGCCTGAGAAGTCGTTTCAGGCCGCGCAGGTATTTGGAACCTTATTTCATTCCCTGCTGCTGGAAGGCAGCGAGCCGCAGGCCATTCCACAGGCCACCCGAAAGCACCTGTACGCCATGCGGGATTCGGTACGCCAAAACCGCTTTGCCAGCAAGGTTCTCGAAGCTGGTCAGGTTGAACAGGTCTGGCATTGGGACGATCCGCAGACGGACCTGCCCTGTAAATGCCAAACCGACATTTGGGTAGCCGCTACCGAACTGATTGTCGATGTGAAGACCACCAGTGCTAAAAGCTACGGGGAATTTCTGGATGCCTGTAACGAATTTGCTTACGACCGACAGGCAGCCTTTTACCTCGACGGCCTGCCGGAGGCCAGCCGGTTTGTGCTGCTGGGCGTCCAGAAGAAAGCCCCTTATGAGGTGTTCTATTTTGAGGCATCCGCAACTCGTGGCTGCATAGAAGGCGGTCGTAAGAAGTACCAAAGTCTGCTGAAGGGCATTCAGCGCAGCGGCTTTGTTCCGTCCTCCTGGAAGGCCGAAATGGCTTCGTAAATACACAGTTTAAACAACCTATTCACTAAACTTTTCCAGCCATGTATTTCGCCAAAATTACCAATTACCATCACCCTAAGAACCGGCTTCAGGAGTACCTGCAAAAGCAGCTTCGCTCACTGGAGTGCATCACGGTGGAGAATCCGGAGGAATTTAAGAAGCACCTTGAAACGAGTGTTCACCGGGCTAACGGCAAGTTTCCGCGCTGTCGGCCGCTGCAAACCTACTACCACAAGGCATATACCGAAGGTGATTTGACCTGCGGCATTTCGGAGCTGATTCAGTTCAGCCTCTATACGCAGCGCGGAGTATTCGATCCGTCAACCATGTCGGCCGCAACCATGCCGGGTGAGGCTGCCCAAGCCGAACTTTTCGTCTGAGCCATGAAGAAGACGAAGTATAGCTGGATAGCCAGCAACGACCCGCTTTGTGATAATCCGACGGTGTTGGTGTCCATCGCCGGGCGACCCCGTAGCAATGTGCCGGTCACCTTTGTCTTCGCGATTTACTATGGCTATTGGGAAGATGCCGGGCCGCCCCGGCTTACCGGTCGCCACGCCTGGCATTATGGCCGGCACTTCCCAGCCGGGTGGCGTTTTGGCTGTAACATCTGGTTTGGCCATGTGACCGACTGCGGCAGCCGAAACGGCTGGTGCCACACGGTAGGCCTTTTACCCAGTCACGACCCGAGGGGTTACCTCTACCATGACCAGGATCATAACATCCGGGCAAGCCATCCTCACTATGCAACCAAAGACGAGTGCATAGAGGCCGCAATCCGGCACGTAGCCGCACGATTAGACACAACCCTGCTCTTATATCCTGACGTGGTGAAGTACCTGCTACGGCCAGAATTGGAGCCATTCTTTGCTCTGTGGCATACAATCGTTGAGAAGGAGGAATGGTTGAACCAGGTACGGGCTCCGAAGGCGGTGGGTCTAACCGAGCAATTGCAATTATTTTATTAACCAAAAGATTTTACAAACACCACAATGGGAGCTAACAAGACAACAGACTTTGAGGTAATGGCCGAGATGATCCAGCGTAATCTGGACATCAGTTGTTCGACACACCTGGTATCAGCCAATGCGAACCCGAAAGGGGGAGTCGTTACCATGGGCGTAGATATGGCTACGGTAACCAAGCTCACACTAGGCCGGTACCGGGCCATATTGTAAGTCGTTGAGGAGGAGGAGGAGTTCTTTAAAATTAAAAATCGAACAGACGAATAAAGTAATAAATACCCATCCTACTATCATGAAAATACTTTGCATTAGTGACACTCATGGACAGCACCGCCATTTCACGGACCAGATTCAGTCGATTGACGCGGACGTGCTCGTCCATGCCGGCGACATCACCGCCGAAGGTAGTTTTCTCAACCTGAAAGACTTTCTTACCTGGCTAAAGGCGTTTAACCACATTCCACACAAAGTCTTTGTAGGTGGCAATCATGATCGCATTCTGGAGGTAGAAGCCTCGTATCTGGCAACCTTGCGCGACTTGCTGGCCAGGTACAACATCTGGTACCTGCACCACGAAAGCATCACCATCGACGGGGTGAATTTCTACGGTTCCAGCTATTCGCCCGAGTTTATGAACTGGCACTTCATGTACCGGCGGGGAGAGCCGGCGCAGGCACTTTGGGATATGATTCCCCAGAACACGGACGTGCTGATAACGCATACCCCGCCATTTGGTATCCTTGATGAGGTGATAGGGTGGGGTGGGTCCATCCGTACGGGGGGCAACGTTGGCTGTAGGGATTTACTCGACCGGGTAAACCTGCTTAACCCAATGCTTCACGTATTTGGGCATATTCATAACGGGTATGGCTGTACGTCCGGGAAAAACGTGAAGACCAGTTACGTGAATGCGGCTTTACTCAACGAGCAGTACCGGCCGGTTAATAAGCCCATCCTGGTAGAAATCTAAACGCGATGAAAGAGCCGCTGCAAATTGAAATCCTTTTCAACTCCGTGGAGGTGGAGCTGGCCAGGCGCTGGGCGTTTGGCCATGTACCCGTTGTCTTTAGCCGGCGGCCAGCGATGCACCTGCGCGTTCTGGTGAAAGCCTGGTGGCAGATATACCACGAAACAACCTGCGCCCGCCGGCTCCAGAATCGTTAGGTATGGCAACGTAGTAATGCCCTGCCGGCCGAGGCTCTTGACACACCGGCCCTGGCCAGTTCCCTGCGGGAAATCAACAGCCTGTTGGATGTAGATGCGCTGTGGGACTTTCGTCCCCTTTCCAACGCTGAAGTATCCAGCCTCTGTTTACTGACCCTGTTATCTTCCTTTTACAAAAATTGAAAGAAAATGGATGCAAAATCCGTAATATTGACTCCATCAAAAGCACACGCTAAACACTGTATGGCCGACCAGGGAGTCAATTACGGGCAAATACTAAACGTTGCCCAAAAATACCTTACCCTTCAGAAAAAGGCTAATGTTCTGGCACGATCAGCCTCGGACGAGCTGTTGTCCGGAAGTGCCGGTTCCGCCTACCTCAAGCGCATGGGCCACCGGCCGTTAACGACCGAAGATGTCGAGCGGCTTATCAACACCCTTGGCAGTGAGGAAGACCGAAAAGCCCTATCGGCCTTTCAGCAGGCGCAGGAGTTACTAAATCAACGCCTGTGGCAAACCAAGAATATTGGCCTTGTTTTGGAACAGGCAGCCATCCCTTACGATCTTTTCTACAAACGCAAAAAACGGCCTGATCTTTGGAAACCGGAGCAGATGATCAGCATTGTTGACGTGCTGCAGCGGCTCCGGCTCTGAATGAGCGAGCGGCTAATGCCGTACTTTGGCAGTTGAACGTAACCGACAACACTATCTACAGGTAAAGCCCACTCATTAGCAACTTATCCGAGCCGATTACTGACATTTAGTGGTGAAGTTTCTCCACCGTATTAAACCGCATTACACTACTTGTATCTACGTATTATGGCGTTACGAACTGGAAAGGCTTGATGCCTCAACGTTAAACTGGTACATGGATCTATCTAGTACTTTACCCATGCAACACTCTGCATCGGATAATTCTGGCATTAAACCGCGCCTACATCAAGCTATGTGGGTGGAGTAGGGGAGGGGGTGGTTTCATTTTCTACTATCAAACATCAACTCGGTTAGTATTCTCCTTAAAAAAGCATTGCGTGAGAAATTCAACCAGGGGTTAGAAGCTCAATTCTACCTTTCACGAACTTACTTATTAATTACATACTCTAATCCATTAAGGACTAAACAACTACTGACTTGTATCAGGCCAGGACCTGCCAACCGTCATAGGTAGTACTCACCAGGCAGAATAGCTTTGTGGAAGGGGGCCGACGCTGCACCCTACGTTGAAAGCTACTCCCCTATGATTGAAAAAATAATTTCCTGGTCGGTTCACAACCGCTTTTTCGTCAGCATCGGTATTGCTCTGATTGTGTTTGCCGGCTTGTATTCAATTTATACCACTCCCGTTGATGCAATTCCCGATCTGTCCGAAAACCAGGTCATTATCTACACTGAGTGGATGGGCCGCAATCCCCAGATTATGGAGGACCAGATCACCTATCCACTCGTGGCGAACCTACAGGGTATTCCCAGGATAAAGTCGGTGCGGGCCTCGTCCATGTTTGGCATGAGTTTCGTCTTTGTCATCTTCCAGGATGATGTCGACATCTATTGGGCACGCTCCCGCGTACTGGAGCGGCTCAGTTACGCCCAAAAGTTGCTACCGCCAGGCATTACGCCTACCATTGGCCCCGACGGCACTGGCGTAGGTCACGTGTATTGGTATACCTTACAGGGTACCGACTACAATCTGGGTGAACTTCGGGCCATTCAGGACTGGTACGTCAAGTTTGCCCTGCAGAACGTAGCGGGTGTCAGCGAGGTCGCCTCCTTCGGCGGCTTTCAAAAGCAATACCAGGTAGTCATCAACCCCAATAAGCTGGTCTATTACAACATTCCATTAATGAAGGTGCTCAGTGCCGTCAGCCGCAACAACCGCGATGTGGGCGGAAGTCTTTTTGAAATGAATGACACCGGCTACCTCATTAAGGGCCTTGGCTATATCAAAAGCCTGGAGGATGTGAAGAATATTCCGGTGGGTACCTATAATTCCATCCCTATTACCCTCCAGCAGGTCGCTACGATTCAGATGGGCGGTGAACTCCGGCTGGGCATCACCGATGAAAACGGTGAAGGCGAAGTTGTGGGTGGCATTGTGGTGATGCGCTACGGTGAAAATGCCAAAGATGTCATTGAGCGGGTGAAGACTAAACTTGCCCAGGTCCAGAAAGGGCTACCACCGGGCGTAACCTTTAATGTTGCCTACGACCGCAGCGAGCTCATCAACGGTGCCATTGATACGCTGAAGGAATCCATTTCCGAAGAGGTCATTATGGTGTCCATCGTCGTGCTGATCTTCCTGTTCCACTTCGGCAGCGGCCTGGTGGCCATTATCAACATTCCCTTGTCGATTCTGATTGGCTTTATTTTGATGAAGACTTTTGGGGTCACCTCCAACCTGATGTCGCTCGGTGGGGTAGCCCTGGCCGTTGGTGACCTGGTGGATTCGGGCATTGTTATGGCCGAAAACGGCTACCGTCAGCTTACCAATCAGGTGTTACACATCGATGACCAACAACCAGACGCCTGATGAAAAAGCTCCGCATCGGTCATACCCGTGAACTACCGGAAGAGCAGCGCATTGCGTCTCTGGAAAGCTCCGCCCAAACCATTGGACGGGCCGTGTTCTTTTCCATACTGATAACGCTCATCTCCTTTGCTCCGCTGCTGTTTCTGTCCGGACAGGAGAAAAAACTGTTTACACCTCTGGTGCTGACCAAGACCTTCTGCTTGATTGGTTCGGCCATTGTAACCCTGTTTATTCTGCCGATGGCGATGCGGGTCTTTATTCGGGGCCGGCTGGTACCCGAAAGCCGCAACCCAGTATCCCGTTTCTTTATCGTCGTCTTCGGTCCCGTAGTCCGCTTTTGCCTGCGCTGGAAAAGAATAACGCTGGCTGTCATCCTGCTGCTGGTGGCCCTGAGCCTTCCACTCGTCCTCCGAACCGGTACGGAGTTTATGCCTCCCCTCGACGAGGGCTCGCTGCTGATGATGCCCGTGACGCTGCCGGATATTTCCTACACCGAAGCCAAGCGTATCCTGCAGGTGCAGGACAAAATCCTGAAGAGCTTTCCCGAAGTCGAAAATGTACTGGGCAAAGCGGGTCGGGCCAGCACCGCCACCGACAATGCCCCGCTCAGTATGATTGAGACGTTTATCGTGCTAAAACCCCGCTCCGAGTGGCGAGCGGGCATGACCACCCAGCAGCTTATTGCGGAGATGAACGAGAAGGTGCGCATCCCTGGCGTGACAGTTGGTTGGACCATGCCTATCATCAACCGCATCAACATGCTCTCGACGGGTATCCGCACCGATGTCGGCATTAAGGTTTACGGCAATAACCTCGACAGCATCTATGCACTCTCCCGCGAGATCGCAACGTCTCTGCGCGGCATCAACGGTTTGGCCGATTTGTACGTGGAGGAACTGACCGGTGGCAAGTACATCGAGCTGAAGATCAAACGCAGCGAACTGGGTCGGTACGGGCTGGATGTCGAGGATGTGACCATGATTATCGAAACGGCACTGGGGGGTATGACCCTGACCAACACCGTAGAGGGTCGCGAGCGGTTCAGCGTAAACCTGCGTCTGGCGCAGGACTTCCGCCGGGATTTGTCGGATCTTAAACGCATTCCGGTGCAAACCGAGCAGTACGGCACCATTCCGTTGTCGGCGGTCGTGGATATTGCCATCAAGGAGGGGCCGCCGATGATTACCTCCGAAAACGCCTTGTTGCGCGGTACCGTTCTGTTCAATGCCCGGGGAAGGGATATGGGTAGTGTGGTCAGCGACGCTAAACAGCGGCTGGAGCAGCACTTCAAAAAGCTGCCTGCCGGGTATTTTATCGAATGGAGTGGTCAGTATGAACACCAGGTCAGCGCCCAGAACAAGCTGAAAATCATCCTTCCGTTAGTTCTACTCATCATTGCCTTTGTCTTGTACTTCACCTTCCGATCCGTGCGGGACGTTTTGATTGTGCTCAGTGGCATGCCCATAGCGCTAATTGGCGGTATTCTCTCCCTGCATGTCTATGGAGTCAATATTTCTGTCTCGGTAATAGTGGGGCTGATTGCCCTGTTTGGGGTAGCCATGGAAACAGGGGTACTGATACTGACCTACATGAATGGCTCGGTAGACGAGATGGTCAGCCGCAAAAAGCACAATAAAGAACCTATCAGCCCGGCCGATATCGAAGACGCCATCTTCGGCGGAGCCGTCCTGCGGATTCGACCGGTATTGATGACCGTAACCGTCGATATGCTGGGGCTATACCCGGTGCTGGCCTCTACCGGACCCGGCAGCGATGTGATGATTCCACTGACATTGCCCTACGTATTCGGACTGGTCTCCTCAACCCTATACGCGCTCATTGTCCTGCCGGTCATCTGTGCGCTGGTAAAGGAATGGGAATTTAGAAAGTATCGCCAAGCTGATCTACAAGTCGTTGAAGCCGAATGAAAACATCACCTACATACACAATTAAGAAGCTAAGCCGATGGCTATTCTGCTTTGGCTTAGTCGTGAGTACGTCCCGGATCGTAGTGGGTCAACCCTCATCTTCGTTAAGCCTTCAGCAGGTGTTGGCAGTGGTTGAGGAGTCGTATCCTAGGATTCAGCAATATGAGGACAATATCCAGGCATTGCAGGGCAAGGCGGAGGGTGCCCGTAGCCTCATGGCTCCGCAGATATCAGTGGGGCTGAACCGATTTCCGTACCGGACCGCCGTTCTGAAGGAAATGGATTTGCCCATGAACCAGGCTGGTGTGATGGTTACCGCCGAGCAGATGATTACCAATCCGGTAAAGCGAACCCTGAAGCGGGATTATCTGCTCTCGCTGACACAAATCGAACGAGCTAAAGCTTCGTGGACGAAAAATGAGCTACGGATGCAGACAAAGACTTACTACTTTCAGCGGTATGTAGCCGAACGAAAAGTGCGGATACTGGCTGAGAGCGAGCAGTCGCTGCGGCTACTGCTCAGTACAGCCCGCCAGAACTACCGCTACAACCAGACCGACCTGAGCCAGGTCTTCAAGGTTGAAGCGAAGCTGAGCGAATTGAAAACCATGCAACTGATGCAGGAATCAGCGGTTGTCCAGGCTACCATCGGCCTCAATACGCTGATGAACCGGCCACCCCAGACTGCCTTTCAAATTGATACCTTGTTGGTACTACCAACTTCCTCGTTCACCCCTCAGCCATTATTAATTGACCGCCGTAGTGATGTACTGGCGATGAGCCATACTATCCAAAGCATGGAACTGAGCCGGCAGGTAATGGCCTCCTCCCGCAAGCCAGACTTCGGGGTTCGGGTCGAGCACATGCAGATGCTGAGTATGCCGAATCAAGTCTCTGTGATGGGGATGATTACCCTGCCACTGGCTCCCTGGTCGTCGCCAATGTTTAAGGCTGATGTTAAATCGATGCAATTCGATATCAGTGCTATGCAGCGGGAAAAGGAAACGATGGTGCTGATGGCCCAACAAATGCTGGCCGAAAAAATAGCCATGCTCCACTACGAAAACGCTCAGTTGCAGGCCTATCAGTCGGAGATCCTGCCGGCTTACCAGAAAAACTTTGATGCCAGTCTGATAGCTTACCGGCAGAATACAGGCAGCCTGTTCGTGCTGCTGGATGCCTGGGATATGTTGCTGATGAAGCGGCTGACCTACCTCGACAAGCAGTTGTCGGTTCTTTTAGTACAAGCCGGTATGGATTATGAAACAGAGCAACCCTAACCGGATCAGTGTAGCCAGCTGGCGTTTAGGACTGGTACTAGTCGTCGCCGTCGCCTGCTGGCAGTGCCGTGCCGGAGACGACACCTCGAAGCTGCATTCCGAACCTGCTGAACATTTAGGGCATCAGGCGCCTTCACAGCCTGCCGGCCATACCAAGGCGCCTGATTCATTGGGGCTGGCGGAGGTTACAGACTCGCCCAACCGGCTGGTGCTGTCGAGCCAGAAAACCATAACCGTAGCCGGCATTGGAGAAGCGACACCGCTGAACCTGACGGGTTATATAGCTATCGACCCGCGTCGAAGCCGTAACGTAGCCATTCGCGTGGGCGGACGCATTGAAAAACTGTACGTGCGCTACGCCTTTCAGTTTGTGCGCAAAGGCGAGAAGTTGCTGGATCTCTACAGCCCGGAACTAAGTACCTATCAGGATGAATACAAGTACCTGCTTGGGGCCGGTGCTGACTCCACGCTGCTGGAAATCAGCCGAAAAAAACTAAGCCTGTTAGGTTTGTCTGCCAACCAGATCAGGCATATAGGGGAGGCTGATCGTCCGGTCCTAACCCTTTCGGTTTACAGTCCTTATACCGGCTACGTAATCTGGGACGACACTCAGAAGCAGGCTGGGCCGGTCATGCCCGCGGCAGCCAATAGCCAGGAGAGCATGTCTGGCGACATGGGCAGCGTCAATCAGAATTCAAGCACCCCGGTTTACGCTAAGCCGGCAGGTAGGCTCAGAGAAGGTAGTTATGTCAATGCCGGTGAAACGCTTTTTAGCATCAACGACCTTCAAACCGTTTGGGGCATACTGTCGCCAGCACCCAAACAGCACCAGATTCAGGTTAACCAGCCCGTCACACTGACCAGTGAGCTTGCGCCGGACAAGCTCATTCACACCCAGATTCGATACGTCGAGCCGGTCTACCAGGCGGGTCAGAAATCGGTTAGTGTCCGGACCTATCTCCGCAACGCAGACGGTAAGCTCAAGGTAAACTCGCTGCTCACGGGTCAAATCCGGTCGGTTGCTACGGGTCAGCATTGGATACCCGTCTCCAGCGTTTATGATTTAGGTAACCGGCAAGTAGTGTGGGTGGTGAAAGGCAAAGCAGCGGGCGGCAAGAAGCAGTTTGAAGCCCGCCAGGTGGTGACAGGCCACCGATCCGGCGACCAGATTGAAGTGAAGAAAGGGCTCTCGGCCGGTGATGAAATTGCGCTGGATGCCGGCTACCTGACCGATAGTGAAAGTTTAATCTCGCTACCTCAATAGCTATGAAACCGCTGATTTCGATATACGTTCTTTTTGCGCTGTTAACCGCCTGCGACAGCCGGAATAGCTTGTTAACCGGGGAGCATCAACACCAAGCGCCGACAGCCGATGAACATGCCGGCCATGGTCTGCCCATTCCAGATACACTCTATCTGGAGGATCAGCTACGGACTGTCGCCAACATTCGAACGCAGGTAGCCCAGGTTAAACCCATTAGTACCAACCGCCAGTTTACCGGTACCGTTGCCTTGAATGAACGAACGGTGCAGGAGCTGACCGCTCGCGTCCCTGGTCGCATCGAAAAATTGTTTTTCCGCAGCCCCGGTACCTACATTGAAAAAGGGCAGGTAGTCTACGGCATCTATAGCGAATCGCTCATGAGTGATATGGCCAGCTACGTAGCCGCGCTCAATGCTGCCGATACCATCCGGTACACTGACCTGGCCAAATCACTTACTGAAAGTGCCCGGCGAAAGTTGATCGTATTGGGCTTAAGTGACACTGAAATTAACCGAATACGTCTTGAACGGAAGGTCCCGGCCTGGGTACCGTATTTCAGCCCTTTTGGCGGTTACGTGTCTGATCTATACGTGAAAGAAGGGGAGTATGTGCAGGCGGGAAGCCCAGTGCTTCGACTGGCCGATCTGAACACGGTATGGGTCGAAACCATCGTCTATGCGCAGGACATTCCGGCCATCCGGAATGTTTTTTCCGCACAGGTAAGCTTTGAGGAGTTCTCTGGCGAGGTTTTTACTGGAAAATTTGTTTACCACAATCCTTCACTGGAGCCAAATCAAAAGGTAAGCCTGGTACGCATTCAGATAACTAATCCCTCCGGCCGGATAAAGCCAGGAATGATGGCGAATGTCCAAATCGCCGGCAAACAGAAAACAGCGCTGGTGATTCCTAAATCCGCCCTGATTACCACGGCCGGTATGGTAATGGTCTGGGTCGATACCGGCAAGGGTGTGCTGGAGCGACGCCGGGTGGAAACAGGCCTGGAGAATGCAGGCGAAGTTGAAATCCGGTCTGGAATAGAAGCGGGTGAACAAATAATCAAATCCGGCGCATACCTGCTCAATAGTGAATTCATCCTGCGCCGAGGGGCCAACACCTCACACCAACACTGACTGCGTGCTGCCCTGGAGGCCGGGGAACTCTTCGTTACATTTTTGAATAATAAAGCGGAGAAACCCACGGCCTTATACATTCGGCCTGGACGGATAGGCAATAAGGATGGGCGTCCCTTTTCCCGGATAGCGATGGCTTCTTCAATCAGCGGGTGCCAGCGTGGCGGAAGGCAGGTAAGGCCATACACACCGGCTTTCACTTTCGTTGTTATGGAGTGTTCCCGCAAGGAATAAAACTGCCGCAGCACCCCAATACGGTCCATTGAATACCCCAATCCGATAGCATGACCATGAGCCGGTATGGGTGTCTGGTCCAACCTTTCCAATACGTATTTAGGTTCTCTCGCATCCGCTCAACCACGATAGCCCAATTTACCGAAAAGGGGAATATCCGAATTTCAGGCCCCAGCAAGGTGATGCCGTGGTACTTGAGCAGCCATCCTTCGACCGAATGCGGATCAAAGGGTCGGATTAGGGGCTGTAGTACCCCGTCGTGGAAATGTAATTGGGATACCAATGGCTCTACCAATGGCTCTTTCCATTGGGTTAAATCAGTCACAGGGAAATACCTACCGGACAGGGGGAATGGATATGTCTGCTCAACCTGACGGTGAATTTGGCGGAGGGTTCTAATTTCAGGTGAAGTAGCTTGACGCGTCAGCAGCGCCATAAAATCAATATCGCTGAAGCGTTCGTTAAAGTCCCCTAAGGCAACAGAGCCTTCTAAGTGAAATCCATGCAGTAACCCTGGCAATTGCTGGTGTACCTGGTCAAGGTAATTGTGCAAGGCCGGCCGAATAAGGGTAGGAACGTTGGCGTCCATTTAAGAGTCGATGACGCGCAAATTACATCCGATGCGTTTCTTTTCCCCGCATTGAATACGTTTCCTGCCTCAGAAAATAGGCGGTAACCAAGCCAGCTGAGGTATCCACCAGGCCGAACAGCAAAAATTGCCAGGATCCCAATTCGAAAAGGACCAACACCAAGGTTACCAGACTGGCAGCCAGGCGAGTATGCACCGTCCAACGGGCAAAGTCAAGGAAACCTTTCCGGGAAGATTGAATGTAATAATAGCCGGAACAGATGAGCACAAAGCCCAGTAGCCGGGTCCAGATATTGGTATCCACCCCCGGCCCCAGAAAAAAGGGAAGCACACCCGGTATAAACAAGAGTGTGCTTCCCATTAGGACAGTGTAATACCCAAAATACTGCACGGAGGCTAAGGAACGATTCATTTCTTCGCGGCAATGTGTTTTTCCTGGAAACACGCAAGGGCACAGGCTGAACCTTTCAGGCTGGCGTGGACATTCCCAATTTTCTTTCCATTAGTGTCCAGAATGTCGCAGGTGTTACTATTCTCTTTGACCATTAATTCAACCTGGCCATTGGCATTGTAATAGGTCTTTCCATCTTTACCAATGCGGCCCAGCTTCTTGTTGGTTTTTGCATCAATTAAGTTGCCCTGGTTGTCAATAAAAGCAATTTTCTCGCCTTCATGGTTTTTGATAATCTGGTCTTTGGAAACAGAACCCATGGTTAAGCCAGTGGCATCTTTAATTACTCCGCTTTGGTCGATACGAAAGGGCTGCTTGTAGTTTGCAGACTGGGCCGATAGCAGCGTAGGCAAAGCGACGAGAATAAGGAATAAGGCGAGTACGTTACGAACAGTTCTCATACTGAGGATTGATTGTTAGTGATTAGAACAAGACTTTTCCGAAAACATCAGTTGCGTAAGCGGCCCATACGTGCTGGTTTTCTAAAAAAGTTATCATCACAAAGGTAAGTAGCCCGTGAGCCATCGCTTTATGTAGGTGACTGATTATCATCAGAAAACAAGATGATTTTCCTCATCCCTCCTACCTTAACCGTCAGGGACAAACAAACGGGACAAATGTACTGTTCGTGAAAGCTTGTCTACCATTCAGTGCCTGTCAACAGTGCCGCAGGGCGTAATACAAATCCACGTTTTCTGTTTACTGATTGGATTCATAGACAGATCTAGTCGGTTAAGGTCCTTCTGCTGTTTTTCACGTGGCAAACAGGTATGGGCAATGTGTTTTCCCGGTGCATTGGTAATCGCTGCCTTCCTCCTGAGTAGGATGAATAGGGGCCATAACCCCGAAGGGAAAGCAGAATAAGTATGCTTGCCATTCTGCATTCTTTTCGGGGTAAAGAACTACCAAACGAAATAGGCTATGCTGATTTATTTCCTAACTAGTCTGTACTTGTGGCTGACGACTCAGCGGGAAGAACCATCCCTTACGATCTTATCGGCGAAGGGCCGTCATCCCGTCGTCAGTACGAACGCAAACGGAGACGTAGACGTGGTGTATGGCCTTGGAAACCTTATTTACTATACACAGTCCCATGATAATGGTCAGACGTATGCGCCAGCGGAAGTGGTCGATACACTACCAAACCTATTTCTGGTAGCCGGGCGCCGGCCTCAGGTAGCTTCCAACCACCGGGTGGCTCTGATTCTGGCCCTTAATCAGGCAGGTAATATTTTCGCGTATGTAAAGGATAAAAAGTCCGGCCAATGGACCAAACGGATTAGGGTATCCGATCAACCGGATGTGGCCAAGGAAGGCTTTGTCAGCCTTGCACCAGGACCCGGCAACTTGTTTTACGCCGTATGGAATGATCTGCGGGGCAACGCCCAGAATAAAGTTGTTGGTGCTAGGTCTCTGGACGGTGGTAAGACCTGGTCGGCGAATCAGGTCCTCTATGAGTCACCCGACGGATCTATTTGTCCATGCTGTAGTCCTGCGATAGCCATCGCGGGAAAACATGTATACATTACCTTTCGCAACGCGCTGGCGGGTAACAGAGATATCTATTTACTCACCTCTTCGGATGGAGGACAACGCTTTGACCAGCCCCAAAAGCTGGGACTAGGTTCTTGGAAACTCGATGGCTGTCCCATGGATGGCGGGGGCGTATCCGTAGCAAAACCAGGTCATGTGGTAACGGCCTGGCGACGGGAGAACCGAATCTACAAAGCCGAGCCGGGTAAACCAGAACAGGAACTGGCGAAGGGAGGGAAAAACATCACGGTGGCCAGCAATACGCTGGGAGATTATGTGATCTGGCAGGCTGACGGTAAAATATGGGGTATAACCCCCAAACAGCGGATGCCGGTCGCTATTGGTACGGGTGCTTTCCCCCGCGTTGCCGCGCTGCCTCAGGGGGCCATTTGTGTTTGGGAGTCGGATAGCGGAGTGTTGGCTACTATCTTGCATTGACCTTTTGGAACGACTCTGTAGCAAAAATAATTTCAGATTTCTTCTGAAAAATGGTCCGGATTTACAGCAAACAATCCAGGTAATCAAGAGCCATATGAATAACCAACCCCAGGCTTATTATCCGTAGTTTAGGTGCAAAAAGTAGCAGAACATAAACACCAATAGCCAAATAGGAGTGTAGTGGATGAAAACCAATGCTACATCGGTTGGGATCAAAGATGGGGGTAGCTAATAGATGGTCCAGATCCACCAGCATTGTTGCTCCCATGATCATCCAAACCTTCAACCACCGCTTTCTGAAAAAAAGCAGGGCGACCAAACCCGGAGTAAGAAAATGAAGAACAATGTGCCCCACAGCAAATATATCTGTATTTAACCCTACCTATAGTTCCTACAGAGAAGGACCAAGACAATACTTAACCCAATAACTTACTAAAGCGTTTATCTCCTGTGGAGCCGTAGGGCAATTGTATCCTGTTTGCTAAGGTAGGTGCATACCTCCAACCAGCGCGCAAACTCTAAATTGCCTTTAATGACCGCCGACAAATAGTATAGGTTGATATAGCACCGTGGCCAGAACACCTCAGGGTAGTTCTACCGCAGTCGCTATTTTCAGGCAATAAGTAGGGTGGGAGAAATAGCGTAAACCTAGTCTTAAGGTTACTTAAGCTATTCCTTATGTCAAATATTAAGCTGATACTTTTTTCATACGTTAAAAATTTTGTAAAACTCACAGGGTAATCTTACAAAAACTATCCTTCCATCCCGATGTTAATTCACTACACAATAAATTATTATCAACGTATGAAAAATATGCCAGTTAAGATAAGCCTTCTAGCTTTAGGAATGGCCTTTTCTTTAACAACCTATAGCCAGAGCGAACACGCCGGCCATAGTACCATGAAGAGTAGTGATGCAATGATGCATTCCATGCAAGCGGGTATGGACCAAATGATGAACATGAAGATGACCGGTGACCCGGATCATGATTTTGCTTCCATGATGAAGATGCATCATCAATCTGCCGTGGAAATGTCCAACCTTGAAATCAAACAGGGTAAAAGTCAAGCCGTGAAAGACAAGGCGGCTAAGATAAAAGCGGCCAACCAGAAGGAAATTACCGAACTCACCCAATTTTTAAACACGCACAAACCCACCGCATCCGCCTCAAAATTCGGTCAGTCTGCCATGCAGATGATGCATAACGGCAAAAAGCATAGCATGACGAGCAATATCGATAAAGATTATGCCCTTATGATGATTCAGCACCATCAGCAGGGTATTGATATGGCCCGAGCGTTTCTGAAAGAAGGCAAAACGGATAAAATGAAAGCACTGGCTAACAAGATTATAAAGGACCAGACTAAAGATATTGAAGACCTGAAAAGCCTGCAGAATCGTGTCGCTGCTCGTTGAAATGAATAATGAACGAAGAAGCCCTCCCGCTCAATGAGCCGGGGGGCTTCTTTCTTGTACCTCCGCTTTATTGTTGTTCCTCCCTGGATTTGACGAATGTTCCTTCCTGCTTCATTTTCACCTGCTCCGCCGTCATTTTCTGTTTTTCCAGATTCATGCCACATTTAGGGCAATGGCCAAAGTTATCACTCATCACTTCAGGATGCATAGGGCAGGTGAAGGTTTCACCTGCCGCTAAAGAACCGGGTTCTTGCTTACTCTCTACCGTGGTAGTTGTTTCCTGAGACTTCTGATTACTATCGCAACCGGTTCCCATCAAGCCAAGCGACAGAAGCATCATCAGATGGATTTTCCTCATTGTGTTTTTATTTAGTTAAACCATGTTTTTTAGACCGATTCTTAAGCGGCTAATATCCCTAGAAACTATAACCCAATCCTCCCCCAAACCGGCCCGTAGCCCCCATATAGCGGCTATCGTAATCAGCATGGATATGGAGATTTTTTGTTATCGTATACTGCAGACCGGCATGCAGCCGGGTGTACCCTCCAATAAGCCACTGTGCTGTATAGTCAAGCGCTAAACGAGGAAATAAGGCCTGCTGCCCTTCCAGTTGCAGGCGTACATTTCCCCGGGCGTCCACCTTTACTTCTGATTCGATCATAAAAGGGAGTACATACCGAATACCCGCCACCGCCCGTATTATCCGGCGGCCTCCCGGGTCCAACCCTGCCTCGTCGCTGGTGCGGGAGCGCCGCAGAAACAGTTCATTACCAGCATCGACGCCGGCAAAAACCCGAAACCAGTCGCCCAGGTAGCGTTCGTAATCGGCATCCAACTCAAAATTTCCCTTCCAGTCCGCATCGCCCTCAATGATAAATGCATTCTTGTTGTTGGTAAACGTCAGGTTCCAGTAATTACTGGGATAGCCGGGTTGAGCAAAGCCCCACGCAAAAATCTGGTTATCCCGCATATCCCGCATGTGCAGCTTTTGAATACTGGCGATGGAAGGGTCCAGCGGATCTCCGTAACTCACCACCCGGGCCATGCCTGTCATCATATGGTACAACAGGTGACAGTGGAAGAACCAGTCCTTCTCATCATCGGCCAGGAACTCAATGGTCACCGACTCCATCGGCGACACGTTCACCGTATGTTTTAGGGGGGAGTACTCCCCCTGCCCGTTCAGTACCCTAAAGTAATGACCATGCAGGTGAAAGGGATGCAGCATCATGGTGTTGTTAATCATGCGGATGCGGGTTATCTCCCCCCGCCGGATCATGATTTTATCGGCCCGCGACAGGGGCTGTCCATTAATACCCCAAATATACCGGTACATATTTCCGGTTAAGGTCAGCGGGATTTCCCGAACGGGACGGTCGGCCGGAAAGCGAATGGGTTCCGGAGAACGTAACACACTATAATCGATTGTATTCAGGGGGTCCATCATACTCCCCATTCCGTTGGTGCCGTCAGCACCTGGATTGTTCTGGCCCATCTGATGGGGGGTTTTGGCCATCCCAGTAGGGTCTGCCTTCTCTTTGGGGTTTTTCTTGTTGTTCTTGGGCAGCGCATTCTTGTCCATCGTATGCCCTTGATGACCTGCGGCCGGTGTAGTTTTGTCATTGGCACGACCGGTCGTTGGGCTCATCGTATGCGCTGAGTGGTCCACCGCTGGCGTGGCGGTTCCCTGGGCCGACTTACTCGGTTGGTTCGGTTGTTTACGCTCCGGCTGAGGGCTGGTATGGCCCATACTGGCATGATCCATCGTCGACATGTCCTTACTGGTGGCAGATTTTTTTGGATCGGCCTTTTGGGCCTTTGTTCCCGTTTGGCGTGCTTTTTGAGTCCCCATCGTATGCCCCGAATGGTCCATTTCCGTATTCATCTGGCCGGCTCCTGTTGATGTCGTATCGGAGTGGTTCATGTCCATTTGCCCCATCTGGTGACCCATACCCTGGTGAGTCATGCTACTCATGGATTTAGTTAGCGCAAACAAGTCTGGACGTGGAATGGTCGGCGCATACTGCTTGGGTCCTTTTCCCAAAAAGGAGGAGGCATAACCCGTTCCATCCTGCGCGCTGGCCCGCACCTCAAACGCTCCACCTTTGGGGATGGTAATCAAGAAGTCGTAGGTTTCCGCAATGGCAATGAGCCGACGATCCACCTCGATAGGCTGGACATCAACGCCATCGGTGGCAATCAGTTTCATCGTGCCGCCGGCATAGTTCAAATGAAAATAAGTGGAAGCACTGGCGTTGATCACCCGGAGCCGGATGGTTTCCCCGGCTGTAAAATTCTGGTGGTAACTAGTATCTTTTCCGTTAATCAGAAAGCGTGGGTAATAGACGTCGGAAATATCCATGGGCGGCATTCGCATCATCGACTGCCGCAGGTAAGCCCCGACGGCTTTGTGGGCAATGATGCGGTTCAGGCTTTGCATGTTTCCTTTTTTAATGGCATACCAATCGCGACGGCGCTTCAGGTTCTTGAGAATATAGGAAGGGTTCTCGTCCGTCCAATCCGACAGTACCAGCACCAGTTCATGATCCACTTTGACGGTTGATTGCTGCGGTTTAATAACCAGGGAGCCATACACGCCAATTTGTTCCTGATAACGGGTGTGGGAGTGAAACCAGTAGGTGCCGGATTGGACGAGGGGAAACTCGAACGTCAGGGACTTGCCGGCCTCAATGGGAGGGGTATTCAGATACGATACGCCATCCATCTGATTAGGTAGTAAAATGCCATGCCAGTGGAGAGACGTTTCGACGTTCATTTTGTTGTGAACCCGAATCACGGCGATGTCGCCTTCTGTAAAGGTTAACGTTGGTCCGGGGATAGTCCCGTTGATGACCATCCCTTTCGTAGGCTTACCGGTGATGTTCACCTGTTTTTCGTCAATTACCAGATCATACTCCACCCGGCGACCAGTAAGTTTTACTTTGGCCGCAGCTTGCGGACGAGATACGGGTAAGGTTGTATGAATGGGGGAGAAGACCGATTTGTCAGCCGTTCGGGTGGAGGAGGGATTCTTCTGAGGCTGTCTGGTATGCTGTTCATGTTGGGCTAACGCTGGGGTAAGCGGCCACCAACACATGAATAGGATAAAGCAGATCTGTTTCATAACCTTTTTTACTAGAAACTAAAAAGCCGTTCGGTTAGCTAACCGAACGGCTTGTAAGATTTCATGGCAGGCTTACAAAACTTTTGGCGAGGACCTTAAAGCTTAATCGCCTTTAATCGAAGACTATTACTGACCACCGAGACCGAACTCAATGCCATGGCTGCCCCGGCAATCATGGGATTCAACAGGAACCCGTTGATGGGATACAGCAGGCCAGCCGCGATTGGTATGCCGATCAGGTTATAAATGAAAGCCCAAAATAGATTCTGCCGAATCGCCTGCACGGTCTTCCGGGACAGTTGCAGCGCTTTGGGAACGCTGTTGAGGTCTGAGGTAATAAGCGTCATTTTAGCCACGTCCATGGCAATGTCTGAGCCGCGCCCCATCGCAATACTGACGTCCGCCTGGGCCAGCGCCTGGGAGTCATTGATTCCATCCCCAATCATAGCTACTACTTTACCCTGAGCCTGCAGTTCCTGCACAAAAGCCGCTTTGTCCGCCGGTAGAGCCTCCGCCCGGTAGTCGTTCACCCCTACCGCTTTAGCCACGGCCTGGGCCGTCTGTTCATTATCGCCCGTCATCATGTACACGGCAATACCCCGCTTTTTCAGCGTATGAATGGCTTCCCTGGAGGTTTGTTTGACCGGATCGGCAATGGCCATACTGGCCAGAAGGCGATTTTCTCCGGCAAAAAAGACGACCGTTTTGGCTTCGGCTTGCCAGCGAGTTACCTGTTTTTCAAGGGCTGGGCCTAACCGCAGACCACGCTCATTCAGCAGCCGGGCATTACCTACCAGGTAATCCGTGTCCTGATAGCGTCCCGCTACACCCCGGCCTGTCAGGCTCTCAAAATTGGTAAGCGCTGCGCCCTTAACGCCAGCTTGTTTTAGCCAATTGACGACCGCTTCAGCCAGGGGGTGCTCGGACTGGGCTTCCAGAGCGTACAGCACAGCGGCCAATTCAGGCGTTTCCGCCTGATTTACCTGCCATTGGAGATCGGTTACGGTTGGTTTACCCTCCGTAATGGTCCCTGTCTTATCCAATATTACGGCGTTGACCTGATGACCTAATTCCAGACTTTCTGCGTCTTTGATGAGAATATTGTTGTCGGCTCCTTTGCCTACCCCGACCATAATGGCTGTGGGCGTAGCCAGGCCCAACGCACAGGGGCAGGCAATCACCAATACCGTCACCGACGTGAGCAGGGCATGGGTAAAGGCATCATCTCCTCCAAACAACATCCAGGCGGCAAACGTCAGGATAGCAATACTGATGACAATAGGCACGAAAATGCCGGCAATTTTGTCCACCAGCCTCTGCACCGGAGCTTTACTGCCCTGGGCCTCCTGCACCATGCGGATAATCTGAGCCAGAATGGTGTCGCCCCCTACTTTTTCAGCGCTGAAGCGGAATGCCCCTTTTTGATTGATGGTACCGGCGAACACCCGCTCACCAGCCTGCTTTTCGACTGGTATCGGCTCACCCGAAATCATGCTCTCGTCGACGTAGGATTGGCCGGACTCGACTACGCCGTCCACCGGAATTTTCTCGCCCGGTCGCACAATAAGTAGCTGACCAACTTTGACGGAGGCAATGGGCACTTCGCGCTCGGTGTCATCCTCAACGATCCGAACCGTTTTGGGCTGCAGGCCCATTAATTTCTTCAGTGCCGAGGAGGTGTTCGACTTGGCGCGCTCCTCCAGGAGCTTGCCCAGCGAAATAAACGCAATGACCACCGCCGCCGCTTCAAAGTACACATGGGGATGCAGGCCTCGCCGGTGCCAAAAATCAGGATAGAGCGTATTGAAGGCACTGAACAGAAAGGCAATACCCGTTGACAGGGCCACCAGCGTATCCATATTGGCCTTACCGTGTCGTGCCTGCTTCCAGGCATTGGTAAAATACGACCGGCCTAACCAAAATACGACCGGAGCGGACAACCCCATCATGAGGTAATTGCCGTACGGCACCGCCCGCTCGGAACCTTCCATAAAAAACATACCGATCAGGACTACCGGTAAGGACAGGATCCCCGCCCAGATGGTGCGTTTTTTAACCTGTTCGTAATGGCGTTGCTGGGCTTCCTGCTGCACTTGTTGAGGGTCTTCTGCCTCAACCACCAGATCATAGCCGATGGATTGCAGCACCTGCTGCATCTGTTGCGGGGTAATGGCCTTCGAATCATATTCGACCGTTGCCGATTGGTTGGCGTAGTTAACGGCCGCGCTTGCCACTCCCGGCGTATTAGAAAGCATAGACTCGACACTAACGGCGCAGGCTGCGCAGGTCATCTCCAGCACCGGAAATGTCTGACGAATTGTCGTTGCACCGGACCGACTTGGCTTTTCCAGCGTGGAATTCTCTGTATTCCTCATAATCGTTTGGCTGAATTTCTAAAAGCAAAGATCGCCCTCTCCGGTGCCGAAAACATTACATAATTACCTACTTTGCTTGTAAAATTGATTAGGTCGTGGCCTTCTGGAGCGTTTGTTTTTGGTGGCGAATGTGGCGAAAGTAAGTCGGGGATAAGCCCGTCAACCGTTTAAATTGGTTGGACAGATGGGCGACGCTGCTGAACCCCGTCTGGTAAGCAATCTCATGCAAGGGCAGATCGGTATAAACCAGCAATTCTTTTACTTTTTCCAAGCGTCGATCGATAATGTAGCGCTCCAGCGTTTGATTTTCGCTGGCAGAAAATAAAGCACTCAGGGCATCATAATTCGTATGTAACTCTGCAGGGAGAAGCTCCGAGAATTTTATTTTTTGTTCACCCAGATCATTGCGGTTTAAGGTTTGCTCGATAAAAGCCTTGATACGCTGCACGAGCGTCGCCTTCGCATCCGCCACTAACGAAAAACCTTGTTTTTCGAGGGCGGCTTTAACCTGCGCCATCTGGTCTGTGGAAACATGGCCGCGCACCTGCACCTGCCCCAGCCGCACCTCCGTTACATCCAACCCTAACCTTTCGAGTTCCCGGCGTACCACTTCAATGCAACGAGCACATACCATACCCCGAACAGCGATTGCTGTTTCCCTAGTTGCTGTTGTTAGGTTCGGTGTTTTCATGCTTTGCGCTTAACCTACTGGCTCCTGACGCTTAAACAATTTTAACTACCACAAAGCTATTCGGGTCGGCTGCTATTTACTTGCAAGATTGCCCACAAATTATTACAGAATTTTTGGGAAGAGCCTTGGGTAAGCCAACGGGTATTCCGCAAATAAATTTTTAGCGTTAGTTTGGCCCAGTCACTTTCCAGGAAGTCATAGGGAGCAAGCATACAATAAAACCGTAGCGAAAGAAACAGGCGACTTGAATGCGTGGATTAGCCGCTTGCAACTGGGCAGAAAATGACTTGTTGCCAAAACAGGCTGGGCCTTCTGCTTACCTGTCTGGTTGATTATGACTATTCATGATCTATTGTAAACCGGTAGTATTCATTGATGAAGATAAAAGGGAGGGTTTCTGTAATTTATGACTTTTTTAGTATCGTCAAATGAAGCATTTGGTCCGAATCCTGTGCCTTACCCTGAGTATTGTAGCCGGTTGCCAGCCTAAAGATCAGGCGCGGATAATTATAGCCAAAGCCATTCAGGCGCATGGTGGCGCCGCTTATGACAACAAACGAATTGAGTTTGATTTCCGGAAGTTTCATTTGGTGCTGGATCAACAGAACGGGCGTTTCCGCTACCAGCGAACCTACCGGGATTCGACCGGAGTACTGATCGAAGAAGTGCTGACCAACGACGGCCTGGCCCGGACTCAAAACGGACAGCGCCAGGTATTGGATTCCGCGCAGACGAGTCGATACAGCCAAGCCGTGAATTCAATTGCTTATTTTGTGCTGCTGCCCAAAAAGCTCAGTGATCCGGCAGTATTGGCGGATTACGCGGGCGAAAGCCGTATTGAGGGGCAGCAATATCATAAAGTAAGAGTCCGATTTCAGGCGGAAGGCGGCGGATCTCATTATCAGGATACATTTTTCTACTGGTTCAACCAGCAAACGCATACGATGGATTACCTGGCTTATAGCGAAGGAGGACCCCGTTTTCGGAAGGCCATCAATCCCCAAATCGTGGGGGGCATTCGCTTTCAGGACTATATTAACTATCGGGGCAACCCGAATGACACCCTGTCTGTCGGTCAGTACGACCGCTTATTTGAAAGCCATCAATTACCCGAACTGTCCCGTATTGAGCAGAAAAACATACGGGTGATACCCCTGCCTTGAACAATGGTCGGCTGCTTTAATTTGCGTCAGATTTTAGTGGATTTGCCGAGCGCACGGTTCCCCCTGTATGGCCGGGACCCAGCCGACCCTGCGTAAAATCCGTCATAGGTCCATTTCCTGTAAAACAGCAGTGGGTGACTCTACCGGTGAATCACCCACTACTTTACTTAATTTATGGTCTCCTTTGTTTCCCCACATGTCAGCATCTGTTCACCGAAATAAGGGTTGCGAATGGGCTTTTTATCGCTGAGCCAATACCCTCCTTTATTATTCTGGGCCATAGGACAGAACTGCCGGTATACCGGTTTGTCGGTCAGGCCAAACGTCTTGACGCTTTGATATAACCCTTCCTGGAACCGGGCAAAGGCGGCTCGTTGCTTTTCCAGCTCACCCTCGTTCCGAATCGCCACCAGGGCCGAATGCATAGCCTTTAGGTGGGACATCCATACGGTGTGCGCCTGACCAGCCAACTGCTTCATGTCCACCGCTGTCAGGGCCTTTTCAACTTCTTTTGCAGCCGTTTTAGTCTGTGTCGCATTCGAAGCCACGAAAGCCTCGGTTAAGACCAGGGAAGCTTCGTACACGCTCGTCAGCTGTTTTTTGAATGGATCAGGTACGTTATGGGTTTGGGCAGGTGGGGTCGCCTCTGCTACTGGTGTGGGGTTGCTCGCTGGCAATGCTGGAGGTTGACCCTCTTCTTCCAAATTTGCCGTAATGGGATTAACGCCCTTCTTTAGGATCAACTCGCTATACAGCAGGTACGCTCCTGACATAGCAATGG
Source organism: Nibrella saemangeumensis (assembly GCF_039541915.1). Taxonomy (NCBI): domain Bacteria; kingdom Pseudomonadati; phylum Bacteroidota; class Cytophagia; order Cytophagales; family Spirosomataceae; genus Nibrella; species Nibrella saemangeumensis. Next base: position 97,362 of record NZ_BAABHD010000078.1, on the reverse strand, counting down.
TTTCGTCGCCATTGAGGCCTTTCGTAATAGCGACCTGCTGATCCGTTTCGGTGCCGGTTTGCACCCGACGCGGTTGGAACGTCCCTTGTCCCGTCTGCACAAATACCACGGCCCCTTCTCCCCCCCGCACCACCGCATCGACCGGCAAAGTTAATTCACGCTGTACACCGTGCCGGAGCCTCACCCGCGCCTGCTGACCTGGCTGGAACCGCCCCCCCGGATTAGCCACTACCGCGCGCATCACCAGCACCTGACTGCCTGCCCGGTACTCCGGATTAATGAACGTTACCTGAGCGCTGAGAGGTGGTTCACCTTCGTGGCCTACGACTTGCACGGGTACTTTGTCGCCGACCTTCACGTAACGCGCTTCTCCGGCGTACAATTCGGCCTCCACCCAAAGTTGACCAAGATTGATCAGCCGGTAGAGCAACGCGCCCTCACCTACATATTGGCCTTCACTGACGGCAATTTCCATAACCGTCCCCCCGGCCGGAGCCACAAATGGAATCCGGGTTTGCACCGTACGACTGCGGGCCAATTGAGCAATCTGATCACCCGTCATGCCGTAAAGGCGAAGCTTCTGCTCGGCCGCCCGTCGAATCTCCTCATAGCGCGGCTCCTTCAGTTCTTCGGCTTGCCGCAGTGTTAGTAAGTATTCCTGTTGCTGAGTTAGCAGCGGTTCGCTGTAGATTTCGTAAAGCACCTGCCCCCGGCGAATGCGCTGGCCGGTTTCTTTAACGTACAACCGCTCGATACGTCCGGCTACGCGGCTGCTGATCACCTCGGTCTGCTCCTGATTAGCCGCCAAACGGGCGTTTAAGACGGTACTGTTGCCAATGCTGCCCCTAGCTACGGGTTGTACCCTCACATTGGCGAGTTGCATCTGGCTTTCACTCAGCATGATTTCCGTCGCTTTTGCTCCGGTTTTGGCTACGGGCACCAAGTCCATGCTGCAAATAGGGCAAGTACCCGGCGCACTTTGTACAATCTGAGGATGCATGGGGCAGGTGTACGTGGTACCTCCGGATTGGTCCGGGTCCTGATTATGCTGGTGATCATCGAGGGCAACCTGACTAGTATCGGTACCCTTGGAAGTAGTCGAGGCCCTGTCTCCCGACTGGCAAGCTGCATTGAGCATGACCAGCAGAGCAGCAGAGCCGTATATCCATTGTTTAATCATGGTTCTTGCTTGGGGGCTCCTGGGTTAACAAAACTTTCACTGTCTATTAAAAACTGGGCATTGCGGGCAATAACCTGCTCCGAAGTCAACCCTCCCGTAACCGACACGTACCCATCAGCTTGCGCACCTGTCTGGACCCGTACGGGCCGGAATATGCCCGATGTTCCTACGCCGGATGGTTGCTGTTGCACAAAGGCTACCTGCTCGTTACCTAGATCCAGAACGGCGGTAGCAGGTATCCAAAGCCCTTCTACACGAGACCGGCGAATGACGGCGCGCGCTAGTTGACCAACCCGCACAGCGCGATTTCCCGGTAAATAAGCCCGGATGGTTACAAACTGGCTCCCGTTTTCAAGGAACGGAACGACGAAACTCACCTTAGCCGGTAGCGGGGGCTGGTTCGTCTGATCGAACCGGATGGTGAGCCCGTCGCCTGGCCGGATGTGGGCCGCGTCACGGGCGTAGAGGCGGAACTCGGCCCATAAACGGCTGGGGTTTACAACCCGGAACAGGGTTTGTCCGGTCTGTACGTACTGACCCTCCCGGAGCAGCAACGACCCAGCGGCTGGCTCACCTCCAGGAGAAGGGGCCGGCGGAGAAAACGTAATCTCATCTACGCCGGAAGCCGTTCCTCCACTGCTCATGCTGCTTCCCATGCCGGCTGATTCGCCTCCCAGGTTCATGCCACCTCCCCCCATTCCGGTACCAGCCGGCGTGACAGCGGTCGGCGCGCCAGCCGACTCATTAGCGATGTAGCCATTATAGGGGCTAAACACCGCCAGGGAGTAGCTGGGCTTGCCGCTGCGGGCGAGGTCTGCAAGCTGGCTGTCGGTGACCCCCAGCAACCGAAGTTTCTGTTTGGCAGCGGTAATGAGGGCGGCATTACCCGCATCGGCGCTGAGCAGATACAGGAATTCCCGCTGGGCCGTGACAAGGTCAGGACTGTAAAGTTCAAGCAGCTTCTGCCCTTTGCGAATTGGCTGATATGCGTAACGAACGTACATTTTCTCGATGCGACCGCCAAACCGGGCGGGAATGGTGTACAACCGGCGGGTGTCGTAGGTAACGATCCCCGAGGCCTGCAACTGAATGGATTCACTGCGGCGCTGTGGTTGTACCGTGGCAATGTTCGCTACCACCACAGTGTTAGTAGGTTCTAGCAGGGCCTTCAACTCGGCAGTGGCCGCCAGACTATCCCCGGCGGCATGATTTTTTTTAACTAAGTCCATGCCGCAGATAGGACAGGCACCGGGTTGGTCCTGAATTATCTGCGGGTGCATGGGACAAGTCCAAACGTCGCCTTGTGCGTGCTGATGAGTTTCTTCCTTTCCCTGCCTACACGCACCAAGTCCTGCCAGCAGCAGGAGCAGCCAGACTCCTGCTAGTAGGCAGCCCCCCTCTTTACTTTTCCAGTTCTTTTTCATAGGTCACAAGCATGCGGTAGTAATCCTGCAGGCGGGTTAGGTAATCCATCTGGGTCATATTCAGCGTTTCCCAGGCATCGATGACCACGGGCAGTTCGCTTTTGTTCTGTTCGTAGGCAATAAGCTGGGTATCGTAACTTTTACGTAGGGTAGGGATCACCCGGCGTTCGTAATTGTCTAACTGAGCCTGTACCGCCCGAAGATCGGTTAGCATCTGAGCCACCATACCCTGGGTTTCGTTGAGCATACCTTCTCGTTCATATCGCATAGCCTCGATGTCCTGCTGCATGCCTTTAATTTCGGCTTTGTACATGCGTGAAGCCCAGGGCACAATGGGAATCGAGATCATGCCCATCAATGTAAACTGGGTCGGCATCATGCTTTTCGTACCGGCGAAGGGCTGCATATGGTCGAAGCGGACGCGGAAGTCGGGCCTGGTCTGGGCTTTCTGGGCTTCAATACCGGCCTGCATACTGAGAATCTGCCGGTCCATCCGTAAAATATCGGATCGGTGACGAGCCAACTCGTCGGTCGTCGGTACGGGCTGTACTGCTTCCACCGGACGATAGGTTGTGTCAATCCCAAACACTTCGGTCGTCGGCCGGTTCATCAGCGTGTTCAAGCCAATGCGTTTTCTGTCGATCTCAGCGTCCGTCATGATCACCATATTGTCCAGCTCATAAAGCCGTCCTTCGGCCTTGTAGACGTTGCCTAAGCTACCTTGCTGGTAGGGGTAGCGGATATCAGCTAACTTCTTCATCAGCTGCAGGATACGCCGGTTTTCAGCCAGTACCCGGCGTCGTTTTTCCAGCACCAGCCAATCGAAGTAGAGTTGCTTGGCGTCGGAGCGCAACCGGTTAAGCGTCACACCCCGTCCGGCTTCCTCCACGGCCGCTTTGGATTGTTGATAAACCTGCGTTGCCCGCTGTTTAAATGGATTGGGAATGTCCTGCTCAACCGACACCATGCCATAGCCCCGGTCCCGCTCGTCCATCACCATCTGCAGGGGGTAAGGGGCCATAAACGTTCCCAGGCCTACCATGGGAGCCATCCAACTCCGTGCCCCTTCTGCATAGGCCCGGGCGGCTGCCGCCCGGCTGCCGAAGGGTTTCAGTAGGGGGTTATTTTGATTAATCTGGGCCAGTACACTGTCTAAGGTCAGCACCCGCCCCAAAGGAGCGGTGGGGGTCGCTCGAACGGAGCCAGTGAGGCTGGTAGGTGACTTGGCGGTTGCGGAGGAGGAATCCACGCTAAGCTGACCCGGTCTGGGTTGGCCGGGTCGCGCCTGACCGGGTCGCGCCTGACCATAACCAAGGTGAGTCAACAGCAATGCCATCAGCAGCCAATTAATGCGACGCTTCCAGCACATCCAGTTTCCCAAATCGCTTGAGTTCATATTCTTTTGTCATTAAGAAAATTAAAGGTGTCACCAGCAAAATATGGGTGGAAGACGTGAGTACGCCACCAATCATCGGCAGGACAATGGGCAACATCACATCACTACCTACGCCCGATGCCCATAACACAGGCACCAGCCCGAATAAGGCCACCGACACGGTCATGATTTTGGGCCGCAACCGCTTGGTTGCCCCGTTAACGACGTATTCTTGTAACTCTTCCCGGCTGATGGTCTCTCGTGAGTTACCCCGCTTTTCCACCAATTGCTTCATGGCGTCGTTGAGGTAAATAACCATGACCACACCTGTTTCGACGGCAATGCCGAAGAGCGCGATGAAACCTACCGCGACGGCTACCGATAAGTTCACCCCGTAGAAATACACCATGTATGCTCCGCCAATAAGGGCAAAGGGTATGGTGATCAGGCTTAGAAACGCTTCGCGGGCGGAGTGAAAGGCTAAATACAACGAAAGAAAAATGATCACCAGCACAATTGGGGCGATTAACAGCAGCGTTCGTTTGCCCCGAATGAGATTCTCATACTGGCCGCTCCATTCCAAAAAATAGCCATTCGGTAGCTTTAGCTCCCGACCTACCTTATCGATTGCCTCCTCAACGGTGCTCCCCAGATCGCGGTCGCGCACGTTGAACATGACCGCCCCGCGCAGCAGGGCATTGTCCGAGGAGATCATCGGAGGACCGTCTTCAAATTTAATGGTGGCTACCGCCGACAGCGGGACCGTACCGAAACTGCCGGTTTGAAGGGGAATACGCCGGATGCGTTCCACACTGTTGCGGTAATCCTGCGCCAGCCGGACGTTGATGGAAAACCGTCGACGTCCTTCAATGGTCTGTCCAATGGGCGAGCCTCCGATGGCCGACTCCACTACACCATTAACATCCTCTACGCTTAACCCATACCGGCCCAGGGCGTCCCGGTTCACATCCACCGTCAGGTACTTACCACCCGTTACCGGCTCCACATAGAGGTCTTTGACGCCGGGTACACCTTCCAGGGCTGCCTTCACCTTTTCAGAGACGGCGTAGATGCTGTCGAGCGACTGACCATGCACCTTGATGCCGACATCGGTACGGATGCCCGTGGCCAGCATGTTAATGCGGTTGATGATGGGCTGCGTCCAGCCGTTAACGACGCCGGGAATCTGTAGTTTGGCATCCAATTCGTTGATGATATCTTTTTTGGTTAGTCCTTCCCGCCACTCCGACTTTGGCTTTAGCATAATAATGGTCTCAATCATGCTGATGGGGGAGTTATCGGTGGCGGTGCTGGCCCGGCCCGCTTTACCTAATACTTTCTCAACTTCCGGTACCGACTTGATAAGCTTATCCTGCACCTGCAGGATACGCTTGGCTTCGGCGTTGGAAACGTCGGGTAGCGTGACCGGCATGAACAGAATGGACTGCTCGTCCAGGGGCGGCATGAACTCCGAGCCCAGACTCAACAACATAGGCACACTAATAGCCAGTGCCAGCAGGTTGATGCCAAAGGTGGTTTTACGCCAGCGCATGACCCACCGGATTATGGGTTCATAAAGCCGCTCCAGTACCCGGTTAATGGGGTTAGCCTGTTCGTCCTTGAAGCGGCCTTTCATAAATAAGGATAGCATCACCGGAGCCAAGGTCACCACCAGCAGCGCGTCAACCAGCAGGATGAACGTTTTGGTCCAGGCCAGCGGGTGAAACAGCTTGCCCTCTTGTCCGGTCAGCAAAAACACCGGAAGGAAAGAGGTGATAATGATTACCGTTGAATAAAACACCCCCCGTGAGACCTGAATACTCGACCGCTCTATAATGGCGATCCGTTCTTCATCGGGAATCTCCACATAATTTTTGGGTCCATACCCGAAGAACCTTTTGATTTTTTTCCACATACGTTTGGCTTATTGGCGTAGTTAGCAGGCGATTTATGTTTGTTCGCTGGTGTGTTTTGGTTGTTTGTTGCCGTGGTTAGGCCCCAACTTGCCATTGGCACCGACCGGGTCTCCGGTTTGCCCAAGCCCGTCGTTCGCCGGACGTGTGGCGGTTAATTCAGCTTGACGGGTCGCTAAGTTCTTATAGGCATTTTCGGCCATGATAATCCCGTTGTCGACAATGACGCCAATGGCTAGCGCAATCCCTGTCAGCGACATAATGTTAGAAGAAATTCCAAAGGCATTGAGCAATATAAAGCTGGTGGCGATGGTAATCGGAATTTGAATAATGATACTGATAGCACTCCGCCAGTGCAGCAGAAATACAAGCACGACCAGTGAAACGACAATCATCTCCTCGAGTAACGTATGCTGAATGGACGCTACTGATTCCTGAATCAGGCCACTGCGGTCGTAAACAATATTGAATTTGACTCCTTCGGGTAGGCCCCTGGCTACCTCTTCCATCTTCTTCTTTACATTACCGATGACCTCATCGGCATTTTCGCCGTAGCGCATCACGACAATGCCACCAACCGCTTCACCCTGCCCATTAAGGTCAAATATGCCCAGCCGGGTTTCACCTGTCATCTGCACGGTGGCTACGTCGGTCACCCGTATAGGTACACTGTTAATCGTTTGAAGGGGAATATTCCCAATCTGCTCGACGGATTGCAGATAGCCTGTCGTTTTAATGATGTAACCGATGCCACTCAGTTCGAACTTTCGTCCGCCGGCTTCGTTGTTGTTGGCGCGAATGGCTCCAATTACCTGGGGCACGGACAGTCCGTAGTAGGTCAATTTATTGGGGTCCAGCGTAACTTGGTACTGTTTCTGAAAGCCGCCAAAAGAGGCAATCTCCGCTACACCTGCAACGTTCTGCAACCCAAATTTGACGTACCAATCCTGAATGGCCCGCTGCTCACCGAGGTCTAAGCCGGGTGCATCGAGGGTGTACCAAAGGATGTGTCCCACGCCGGTGCCGTCGGGACCCAGCGTCGGCGAAACCCCATCCGGCAGCAGCCGGGCCGCGTAGTTGAGTCGCTCCAGCACCCGCTCTCTGGCCCAATAGACCTCTGTGTCGTCGTTGAAGATAACATAGACAAAGCTCATACCGAACATCGACGTACCCCGGACGTATTTTACCTGGGGCAACCCCTGAAGGTTGGTCACCAACGGGTAGGTGATCTGGTCTTCAATGAGTTGTGGACTACGTCCCATCCATTCGGTAAAGACGATGACCTGATTCTCCGAGAGATCGGGTATCGCGTCAATCTTGCCGGTCCTCACCGAATAAACACCCCAGCCGAACAAGCCGGCGGCGATCAGTAGGACCAGAAAGCGGTTACGAATTGAGAATTTGATTAGGCTCTCAATCATTAGAAAAAGATTTTATGAACTGTTTTAGATATTGCTTATACGGGAGTAACTCTCCGGCGAATAAAATGGCGTAAAAAGGCCATCCTCTGTCGAGAAGCCTACCTTATTAACCAGCCAGCATAAACATCAGATAAGCAGCACGCGCAGACGCAGGAAGAGATCGCGCTCGAAGGGAAAAGAAGCGTAGGTATGAACGAGTCTATTACCTACTTGATGAACAGCCACCAGATAAGACCAAAGCCACCGATGGTACAGCCCTACAGGAAGGGAGGAGGTACCCAGGTCTTCCGAGGGGGCCACTATTGTTTTGACCGGGGCGGTGTTGACTAGAATTGTATTGGACGAACAGGCGGCCAACGGGCACATAGCATCTGAAGCCGGTTTTTCGTGGGCGGCCCCAGAATGGGAAGGCCTCGGGCAGCAACAGGTAGAGGTTTTTGCAGTATGCTCCTGACAGTGCTCACTGTCAGGCAACCGAAAGCCTGAGAGTACCACCGTTAGCCAGAGTACCCAACTTACCAGTGCTATGTTCTTGATTATCCGCACCAATGGCTGTTTAAAGCAGAATTGAAGAAGTACAAAATTAAGATTATAATACTAGGAAGCAGTTATAAAATTCAGGTGGATTTATTGTAAAATAATAGTGGATCCTTCTCGTCAAAGGGCAAAACAAACATAAACCAGCCTCCAGCACAGAGCCAAACTTGGTTGCTGAAGGCTGGTTTATGGAGGTAATTAGCTTAATCGCTCGGCTTTATACCCCGCCCGCTGAACCGCCTGCTGCACTTGTTCCGGTGAAACATCAGTTGCCTCTACGGTGAGGACCTTATCCGGACTGGCCGTGTCCACCCGCCAGTTGTCCGGGCCCACTGCTTCGTTTAAAAAGGGGGTAACGGTAGCAATGCAGCCACCACACTTAATATTGGTTTTAAGCCGAATCGGAGATTGTGTTGTCGTTTCCATGATGTTCATTTTTTACGGGATAATTTAGGACAAAGATCACCGCCAGGTGGGATTCGTCTGTTACACAATTTCGGAGAAGGCTTGTAAAATCTATAGCCTACTACGTACAGCGATCCACTTACCCCTCGTTGCGGTGGCCCCTATCGATTCGGGTTGTTTGTCCAAGAGGCCTCCGGCAATTCCGCCAGTACGGTTACCCCTCCCTGGGTTTTCTCCCCGATTTGAACCTTAATGACTGCATCCAACGGCAGGAACACATCGATGCGGGAACCGAACTTGATAAAACCCAGTTCGGCTCCCTGCTCTACGGCTTGCCCTTCTTTGACGTACCAGACAATCCGGCGGGCCACAGCCCCGGCAATCTGGCGCAGCAGCACCTCTATACCATTAGCCAATTGCAGCACAATGGTGGTTCGCTCATTTTCGGTGCTGGATTTGGGATGCCAGGCCACCAGGTACTTGCCCGGAAAATACCGGAAGTACCGAACCGTGCCCGTTATAGGATGGAAATTAACATGCACATTCAGCGGCGACATGAAGATAGAAACCTGCCGCCGCCGGCTGTTGAAATACTCGCTTTCGGTAGTTTCTTCAATAACCACCCCGGTGCCGTCAGCCGGGGCAATCACCTGCTTGTTATGCCGGGACAGGGTCCGGTGCGGCACACGGAAAAACTGCACAATCAAGCCAAAAAGAAGTAGGCTGATGACCAGGGAAAGAATGGTCGTTGACGTATTCGGAAACCAGTACAAATAACCGATCACATTGAATATCAGCAATACTACAGCGGTAATCAGGATAAGTTTATACCCTTCACGATGAATGTGCCTAAGCGCGGTAGAGATGGTAACTAATTGAATCGGTTGGGTAGGTGGTCTGGATAACAAGCCTGATTAACCGGTAGCCCACCTAGTGGGTTTACTCCGCTACCGACGATTAACCCTCCGTGCTTTTGTCGATGTGTCCTTATGAATAGCCGATTGGGGACTCTTGGGCACTGGCCACTTGGCTGAGGGCCACAACGGTGGAATTCACCCGGCTGTACTGAATCCCTTCCTGAGAACCTTTATTGACATTTGGAATGGACAATCAGGGGTACCGTATCCTGCGACATAGTAACCAGGTACGGACTTGGTTGATGTCGAACGGCCCGTAACGCCAGAAAATGATCGGGTGGCAGACCTCGTTCCGCCACTAAATGTGTTCCCAGGTGATGTTCATCGTGATAACCCGTCTGCCGGGCAATCTCCCCAACGGAATCGGTGGTGTAGACTAACCGCTCAATGGCTTTATCTATCCGTTGCTGGAGCACATAGCGACGCAACGTAATACCTTCAACGCCTAAAAATAATCGATTAAGCCGCTGGGCAGAACACCCTGTTTGCTGGCAGAGGAGCTGGATACAGCTTCGTAACGACATAGATTGTCGCTCCAAGGTGTCCTGTACTAAATGCTTAATCTGGCTACTCAACTGCTGGTCAAAATCATCTAGCACATCAACTCCCTAGGCGTCCAGTACCTCCTCCAAATCAGCTACTAACGTTCGCTGGCTCACGGTAATGTGGCCAGGGCAAATCCCTATCACCTCAATCCCGGCGTCCCCAAGTTCCCGCCGGACATGATGAATTAACCCGGCGTTGGTCAGTCCTCTCACCGCTACCGTAACCATGCCCACATTCCCACGTACTATATGCGTGTCCATGGAACAAATATGCCTGATTAGAGCGGGATTTTACTTACAAAATTTTTGGTCTAGTTTACAGATTTTTGTGTCGTCATGCCAGAGATTGCCTAAGTTGGTAACGGTAACTCCTCCTTTCCACCGGGTGGTTCCGGTGTTTTCCAAAAAATCGTAAAAAGGCTCCCGTTGCTGTGGCTCTCCAGGGGTAGTGCTGTCCGGGCACCGTAGCAAATAAATATGATGAAACCTACCTATATTAAGTGGCATAAAAAGGGAATACAACCGCCTGAAAACGAATGCTCCGTCTGAGGATAATCGACCTTTCTAAACACAAAGCGGCTGGGTCAGATCCCTTAACCAGCCGCTTGCTTTTCCAAGTCAATAAATGCGTTAAATCCAGTCCAGCGGGTTCCGATCAGGCGCATTCAGGTCGCGGTATGTGGCCGGCGTCATACCCGTCACCTGTTTAAATTGATTGGAAAGGTAAGATAAGCTACTGTAGCCTAACTGAGTGGCAATCTCCCGAATGGGTAGTTCGCGATAGCTTAGCAATTCCTTAGCCCGTTCAATGCGCTGCAAAATCCAGAACCGCTCAATGGTCAGGTGTTCCGTCGTCGAGAAGAGGTGGCTCAGATGGGCATAGTCCATGTTCAACTGCTGGGATAAGTACTCGGACAAGGTAATGTTCAATTTAGCCACCTGTCCACTCTGAATGAGTTCAATAATCAGCGTTTTAATCTGATTAACCAGACGAGCCGTCCGGTCAGTCAGCAGCTCAAACCCCTGTGCCTCCAGGCCTTCTTCAATAGCTGCCAGCTCAATCTGGTTGCGTTCCACGGTAGCCCGGCCCAACTCAACCTGACGGACGATGTATCCCTGTCGTTCGAGTTCCTGACGTACTGCCCGCACACAGCGGTCACAAACCATATTTTTAATGTGAAGCTCCTGAATGGCCATAAGCTATGCGTGTTTCGTCCCCACCCTTCGAATGGGGCCTTCTTTAGATTTCTTCTTTCACCGACCCACACTTGAGCATTTTGTCGCCATAATAGGGGTTACGGACTTCCTTTTTGTCACTTAGCCAGGAGGCACCTTTACCGCCGGCAGCCATCGGGCAGTACTGCACATACGCCTTCGCGGGTTTGGTAGCCTTAGCCAGCGCAATCATGTTGGTGGAAAGCGCCTCAAACTGCTCGCGCTGTAGGTCGACATCGGTGGTTTTGCTGATGGCCGACGCTTTGGCTTTAGCCGTAGCCAAGGCTTTTTTGGCAGCCGCTGACAGCTTAGCGGCATCAACTTTGTTTAGCGCAGCCGTTAACGTGGCCGCCTGAGTCTTTGCTTTGGTGGCATCCGTAGCGATCAGGGCATCTTTTACGGCATAATACGTGGTTAATGCAGGAGCGGTGTTTTGGGCCCAGGTACTAGCTACCGTAGCCAGCGAGAGACCCAGCGCTGCCGCGAAACGAGTGATTTTCATGGTTGTATTGATTAGTTTAATTAAAAAATTAAGTGAATTCACAGGTAATCAGCCGTTAGCTGACTCGGAAGTTGAGCATCATACCATCGTCCTCGTGCTCGAGGTTATGGCAATGAGCGACAAATAGTCCTGGCTTGTCAAACCGGCAGATGACCCGTACCCGCTCACCGGGCATGACCAGGACGGTGTCCTTCCAGCCCTTCTCATTGGCAAATAGGGTATTACGGCCTCCCACGCGACTCAAAACCTGAAAAAAGGTACTGTGCAGGTGCATCGGGTGCGGCTCATCACCTTTGTTATCGAAATCCCAAATCTCGGTGTCACCCAGTTTGACAGTTTCGTCAATTCGGTCCATGCTGTACACCTTACCGTTGATGGTATGCATGCCTTTCATGTTACCCATGTTCATGTTACCCATGTTCATGCCAATGCTGAAGGAACGGGACTTTGCGACCGCTGCTGTTGATAAGGTGGTTATCGTTGCCAGCGAAGCGGGCATCTGAAACGAATCCGTCTCTGCTTTATCGACCCTAAATTTGAGGATGTTAAACGCTTGTTTTCCCTGGGCGGAAGCTCCGGGGAACGTATTACTTTTCAGATAGAGTTCCGTACCCACCGGTAGTTTGCTGAAATCCACCAGCAGGTCGGCCCGCTCACCGGGTGATAGCAGCAGGGCAGTAACCGCTTCCGGGGTGGGCAAAAGCCCACCATCGGTGCCGATAACCCAGAAAGGAGCCTCGTTGCTCAGCGCCAAATTATAGATACGTCCATTGGAGCCGTTCACGACCCGCATCCGGTACATGCGCGTTGCCACGGGATGAAAAGCGCCCCCCACGCCATTGACGGTAATGGTTTCACCCATAAAGCCCATCATTACATCCTGCATGGTGGGTGTGTATTGGGGCGATCCTGTACCGTCTAACCGTTTATCCTGAATGATCAGGGGAAGTTCATAACTTCCCGACGGTAGATTAAGCGCCCGTTCGGTAGGCGTCTCCACAATGATCATCCCGGCTAGACCCAGGTAGGCCTGCCGGGCGGTTTTTTCGTGCGGATGGGGATGGTACCAGGCCGTGCTGGCGGCCTGATTGATTCGGAATGTATACGGAAAGGACTCCCCCGCCCGCACTACCTGAGCGGGATGTCCGTCCATCTCGGCGGGTACTAAAAGTCCATGCCAGTGAATGTTCGAGTCTTCACTGAGGTTGTTGCTAAACCGGAAGGTAACCTCTGAACCGCTTTGCACCCGAAGGGTGGGTCCCAAAATACCATTCCGGTATCCCAGTACACGGGCATTTTTGCCCGGCAAAATGGCTTCGGTCCCTGATTTAGCGGTCAACTGGGCACTTCCCGTTACTGTTTCGGGAAACCGAAGCGGCGTTGTGAATGGGGTTTCCTTTACGGCGGGTCCCATACCCTCCATATCCGGCATCATGTCGATATCCGACATATCATGGTTATTGCAACCCGTCAGCAGGGCGGTACCCGTCAGCGAAGCAACCGCGCCCCAGCCCACTGTTTTTAAAAAGTGCTGTCGATTCATTGTCGATTCGGAATAGGTTTTCTGGAATTAGGCCGTTGGCGCCTAAACCGGGGTGAGGAAACAAAATACAAGGCAAAGCCCGACAGGATCGTTAGCAGCCCCAACCCCGAAAAAGCGCGGAGCAGTCCGTTGTTGATGTTGTCACGGCCCTGGTAATCCATCGTATGCAGCATCCACAGCCAATCGAACATTCGCCACGGATCGGTGCGTATGCTCTGCACGGTGCCAAGCTGGGCCGCGACATAAATCGTGGCGTGAGCGGGCTGCCGAAAGGTAACGGCATAGGCGGGCAGCGGTTTGGCTCGGTACTCGTGATGAGGGTCTGTCGCCATCAGATACTCGACCCGCTCCACCGCGGATGATCCGGCAAAGCGCCGTTGGGCCAGGCGAGTCGCCTCCCCTTTAGTCAACTCGTTGCGTAACTGCCCCGTGCGGGCATCGGCTAACTGCGTGTACGTTCTGGCATGGCCATGACCATCCTGCGTCCGGTAAGTCAATTGGTAGATGGGCTGTCCCAGCACGTCAATAAGCTGAAGGCCCATAATGGAATCAATACCGGCCCGACGACGCAGGATCTCCAGCGGAACCGACGGCGATACCAGCGCCCCCTGAAGCGGTAATGCCCCAGGAGGACGTTTCATCGGATCGCCATGGATATCGTCGAGATTCGACCAGCTGAAGTAAAGCCCGCCTACCGTCCAAAACAGAAACTGAACGCCAATCAGTACACCGAGATAGCGGTGCGTTTTCCGGATGCGCCAATGCCAGCTTCGCTTCATGCTCATCTAGGGTGTTTCCGGATGTTTGTGCTCGCGTAATTTACCGTCGGCATGGCCTTCTTCGTGCTGCTCCAGGTAGGCACCCCGTGGACCGATACCAAACTGGTACGTTAAGGCTGCTCCCTGGTGGCCCGCCAGGGCGACGGTAATCCCGGCACCTACCAGCGCTACCGCTGCTAACCCTTCCAGCCATTTCACCGGTCGCCACAACGTCCCTGCTTTAAGCAGCGTACCGGCCAGGCCGAGCCACTGGGTATAGAAGGCGTACGCTTCGTGGGACTCCAGAGCAAGTTGAGCGGCATCGCTCAGGCCATCGGTATGCGGATGGACGAGGGTACTGGCCACGTAAGCCCCCACGGTTCCCCCGGCGGCCAACACGACGGTGAGCCAGTTGAGTGGGTCCGAGGGTTTGATGAGCACGACTACTTGTAACAACGCCGTCAGGATCAACAAGGCAATCGGGGCGTGTACCACCAGCGGGTGATAGGTCGGATAATCCGCCAGCGGGGCCGGCATGGGAGCCATTTCCTGCACCCGTTCCATGTTTAGGCTGTCGGCTACCGTGCCTATTGACGCTGCCCTCCGCAAGGAGTCCAGCCGGGCGGAATCCGACTTGGCGCGAGCTTTCTTTTTCTTATGGTCATCATGCGCAAAACCAACTTGGATAGTTACCAGAAAAAGTATCAGAAGCCAGCGTAGGCGTATCTGTTTCATCGGATGGCATGAAAAATCGCCAGGGTACCGAAAAGGGTATTCACCTGGCCGGTTGGAAAGATCTTTTTAAAACCATTATCGTACAGCAGGTTGGGCAGCCGCCCTTGCACATGGGCCTGGGTGGTGTCAAATCCATCGAACAGCTGCAAACCCAGAAATAAGAGCCGCATCAGCTCATTGGCCGGCTTTCCCCAATCCGCCAACGCCAGCTCACCGCCCGGCCTCAATACCCGATGCATCTCCCGGATAGTTTGCTGTTTGTCGGAGTCCGACAGGTGGTGGAGCAGCAGGCTACAGGTAACGATATCCATGCTTTGGCTGGGGTACGGTAAGTCCGTTGCCAGCCCATACTCAAATAGCACCGGGCGGTGAGCCTCTAGCTGCTTCTGACGGGCCAACGCCAGCACCCGGGCATCTCCATCCATACCGAAAATACAGGCCTCAGGAAAAAGCACCCGAAGTTGTAATGCCTGCGTACCGGTGCCGCAGCCTACATCCAGTACCTGGCGGGGCTGCCGTTGCCGGAGCGGCTCCAACAACATCGTCCGAAACCGAGATTCCCGCATGGTGAGGGCCATTATGCGATCATAAAACGGCGTAAGGCCGTTCCACCGCAGGGCTGGTTTATAGACGGAAGTTTCGGGTTTCATGGCCTATAGCTTTTTCTCCCATTCGGCGATCAGCCGGTTGTTCAACGTTACATAGTCCAGAAACTTCTCCTGTTGAGCCGCCTGGGCGGATTGGCGAGCCGCCTCAATCGCTCCTTTAAAATGGCCCGACTGGGCCAGCAACTTGGCTTGCAGATGAAGGTAGTTGAAGGCGGGCTTTAGCTGTACCGCCTTGGTGGCCCACTCCAGGGCCTGCCGGGTGTCTTTCTGCTGATCAAAGTAGTACAGGGCCGCCTGGTAATACAGACTAGGGCTGTTTTCCTTCTTGACATTAATCCAGTCCGCGATCTCCGCGGTGATCCGTTCATCGGCGTTGCTCACCACCGGAAAACGTACGGATGTATTTGCCCAGTTCAGGTAGAGGTTAGCCTGGTTGTGTACTAAATCCTGCACCTCAATAGTAAAGGTTTCGTAAAATCGCAAAGACGAATCTTGCTTTACAGTGAACCGCAGCACATCGTTTTTCTCTTCGTAGCCATCGGTGCCGTGGCCACCCACATGCTTGTTGAAGATGATCGTCCACTGCTGAGGAGCAGGAATGGTAAACAGCGAGTAGCTGCCCGCCGGCAGCGGTTTACCGGCAATAGTGACAGGGTCCGAGAAGGTCACAATGGTCGCCTCCGAGGCTCCCGTACGCCACAGTTTTCCCCAGGGTACTAATCCCCCAAAGGTCGTTCTCCCTTTCACGGCCGGGCGGGAGTAGCTTATTTTTACGTCTGTAAAGCCAATCTTCTGCTGTACGGTAGCCGATGGACTGGGTTCCGGTAGGTTTAGTTGAGCAAACCCGGAAAAGCCAGTGAACACCAAACTGGTAACTAAGCCGAGAGTCCACTGATGATTTTTCTTCTTCATAAGGTGTCTACTTAAAATTTCAATACGATACCGTTAGGCTTTTTACCCACGGCCACATCTTTAATCTTGGTCCGGTTCTTGGTGTCCAGGATGGACACGGTAGCGGCTCCCTGGTTGGTCACATAGGCCGTTAGACCATCTTTGGAAAAGGCGATAGCATGGGCATCCAGGCCGGTCACGATCTCGGCCGATTGGCGCCAAGCTCCTCCACTCCGCCCAAAAATGACTACTTTATTACCCGAGCCGGCCTGACTCACCCATAGCTCGTTGGTGACGGAATTATACGCGGCATAACCGGGTGTGAAGCCAAGGGGTAGGGTTTCTACCACCCGAAGCGAGGCCGGGTCGATAACCGAAATGCTTTGTCCTTTCTCGTTATCGACATACATCTTACCATCCGCGCCGGGCCAGGCTCCGACGGGGTCTTCTCCCACCGGAATCGTTTTGACCACTATTTTGTCGGTGACCCGAACCACACTTACGCTGCTTTCTTCCCCATTGGCCACAAACGCGAACTGGCCATCAGCGGTAAACGTTACTTCAGCCGGCTGTTTGCCAACAGGAATTTCTTTCTTTAGCTGATAGGTGTTGGCATCATAAACCAGCACTTTACCCGCATCCTGCATGCTGGTGGTCCATAGTTCCGTGCCGTCCGGAGAAAAAGCGGCATTGTGATTCATCGCCGGTAGCTCCTGGTTCTTCAGCGTTTCGCCGTTCTGGCTGTCCAGCACGACCAGGCGACCTTTCATGCCGGCCATGCCTCCCGCGTGACCACCGCTTAAATCCATGCCC
The DNA here is from genome assembly GCF_039541915.1 of Nibrella saemangeumensis. Classification (NCBI taxonomy): domain Bacteria; kingdom Pseudomonadati; phylum Bacteroidota; class Cytophagia; order Cytophagales; family Spirosomataceae; genus Nibrella; species Nibrella saemangeumensis. The sequence goes on along the minus strand of NZ_BAABHD010000078.1, from coordinate 80,580 downwards.
GGTACCCCGATACTTAGCCGGCTTCCGTTGGGGGAAAGCGAAATATGATGGGGCCACATGATCATGCCACTCATAGCACTGCCTGAGTGACTCATAGAAGGATTTCCCAAGACGATGGTTTCCCGGACTTGCTGGCTGGACAGGTCTATAACCGATAAGGAGTTGCTTTCACCATTGACCACATAAGCGGCCGGATAGGTAATGGCTAATTTGGGCTGCGTGCTGTCCATATTGTGGTTCATGCAGCCGGCCAACGGTAACGCCAAGGCGATACACCAAATTTTTTTCATGGCAGTTTGAATAAGAAATAATTGGAAGAAAGCTGTTAGTTGTAACGGAACACGAATCCAGGCCGGGTGAAACGCCGACCGACAAGGAACAAATGTGCTTTACACAGGCAGGAAATCCGGCCAGTGACTGCCGGGAGAAGCCAATAGGAAGCCTTCCTGACTCAAATGAGCCAGGTGCAGTGTTGGGTTAATCGGAAACGACCAGTACGGACCAGCGGATCGTCAGCCGACAGCCAGCGTGTCGGGGTACGGGCAGGAGAAAAGAGAGAGGCCAATAACCATTGTAAAGGCTCAACTGGCCACAAGTCAGTCACCGCTGGTGTCACTTGATAGCCATTGGCCCACGCCTGACTTTGAGTATCCAGGCGTTCGAAATGCTGAACATCTTTACAACAGGGGGTCTTGTAAACCTGAGGACCGGGTAAGTGGGCCTTAGGGCTGTCGGAGCAATGTTTCTGGCAATCCTTACTATTCAAAAGCAACTCGAAGGATTTGCCTTTCATCTGGCACCAATGCTCCACCACGACATGACCGGCGCTACCCAGCAGCACCAGCGCCGCCAGGAGCAAACAGACAAATCGCTGATAAAAGGCCAGTTTCATGGGAGAATCCTTCACGGGACAAACATAGTAGGTTTCCCGCACAATTAAATTACAGGATTCGGTGCAGGATTTACAAAATTTTTAGAAAAGCGCCGAAATATGAGGGAGAGGACCGGAGTGCCTAACCATCGGGTCCTCTGGGGGTTAGTAAGGAGGTAAACCAAACTGATTCAGTCTTATGGCACACGAAAAATTTCAATCTTGTATTGAGGCCTGCATTGCCTGTGCAGTTGCCTGTGATCATTGCGCGGATGCCTGCCTTCAGGAGTCAGATGTGCAGATGATGGCCCGCTGTATCAAGCTCGACAAGGACTGCGCGAAAATCTGCTATACGGCCGTGACTTTTATGGCTAGTAACAGTGCGTTTGCCGCGCAGGTATGTCAGCTGTGCGCTGACCTTTGTGAGGCTTGTGCCCAGGAGTGTGAGCAGCATGCCGACCACCATGATCACTGCCGGATGTGCGCCGAAGCATGCCGCCGGTGCGCCGAGGAATGTCGTCGGATGATGAGCATGGCCGCCTGAGGTAAGAACAGTTTCTAAAGCCCAAACATCACCTGGGACTAGGTGATGTTTGGGCTTTCCCTTGCAGCAGTTTCCCCTTTACTCCTTAATGCATGTAATTGATAAATCCTTTGATCCGGGGCCTAACCAGAGAATTATAGAAATTTTGCAACTCTACTAGGAAATCTTGTAAAGCCGGTGTGACTGATAACGAGTTATTTAGCGAAAAGAAAAACGTTCTGCCACCCGGATATATGAGACATCAACACCAGTATATGCTTCACGGCCTAACCACTGTGGAACAAGCCGAACAAATCAAACGGGCTTTATTAACGCTTCCCGCTGTGCAGGATGCTCAGGTGACCCTACAACCGCCCCAGGCCACAATTACCGTTGAGGAGCATCCCTCGGTAGACCAGCTACAGCAGTTGGTTTCTACTGTTGGCAACTTCCATATTATGGAAACTGGACCGGATGCCCATCCAACACAAGGTGGTTATTCCCATAGCGATCATTCCCACCAGAGTACGATGGGTACATCCGGTCCCATCCAGCAGCCTGGTGACTCCCACCATAGCCATCATCCTATTGAAAACAGGGGGACTCCCATGAGCAAACCCCATGCCACGGCGCAACAAACCAAAGAACCACCTGCCGAACAACAGGCCCAGCAACACATTGGCCACGATGGACACAGCGGCATTATGGATCATACCCAGCACCGGGGTGGTACCGGAATGGACCATAGCCAGATGGATCACGGCAACATGAAACACGGTTCAGGTGGACACGACGGGCACAGTGGTCACGACCACGAAGCCATGATTAAAGATTTTTTGCGTCGTTTCTGGGTATGTCTGGTTTTATCGGTGCCGGTCATTGCTCTATCCATGATGTTCCAGGATCTTATGGGATATCACCTGGATTTCCCTTACCGTGAACCTATCGTTGTCGTATTAGCCAGCATTATTTATGTATATGGCGGATGGCCATTTTTGACCGGAATGGCCGGTGAACTGCGTACGCGTCAACCGGGTATGATGACGCTGGTCGCGGTAGCCATCACCGCTGCGTATGTCTATAGTGTTGCCGTATCCGTTGGCTGGCTACAGGGTATGGACTTTTTCTGGGAACAGGCCACCCTAATCGATATTATGCTGTTAGGCCACTATCTGGAAATGAAATCGGTCGCCGGCGCGTCGCGCTCGCTCGAACTCATCGTGCAGATGCTGCCGGCAGACGCCCATAAAGTAGAAGGCAGTAAACTTGTCGATGTAAAAGTTGAAAGCCTGAATCCAGGCGACCTGGTGCTGGTCCGACCCGGCGAGCGGATTCCTACCGATGGGGAAGTAGTAGAGGGTGATAGTGCCGTGAATGAAAGCATGCTGACGGGTGAGAGCGTGCCCGTGCAGAAAGGTGCAAAAGATCCCGTCATTGCCGGTGCGGTAAATGGGGAGGGATCGCTGACGATTCGGGTCACGCACAAAGGACAGGACAGCTACCTGAACAAAGTAGTAAAAATGGTGCAGGAGGCTCAGAATGCCAAATCGCAGACGCAAACACTCGCGGACCGGGCGGCCGGTTGGCTGACCCTTCTCTCGCTGTCGGTGGGCCTTATCACTTTGGTAGCGTGGCTTTGGAGTGGCCAGGAGGTTTCCTTCGCTGTTGAACGCATGGTAACGGTGATGGTTACCTCCTGCCCCCATGCCTTAGGCGTAGCCATTCCGCTCGTCGTCGCCATATCCACCGCCATTGCAGCCCAGAAAGGGCTTTTAATCCGTAACCGTACTGCGTTTGAGGAGGCCCGAAAAATAACAGCGATGGTCTTTGATAAAACGGGTACACTGACCGAAGGGGAATTTGGCGTTACCCGCATCCGTGTATTATCAAAACAATCTGACGAGAATACCTTTCTCCGTATTGTGGCTGCCTTAGAGCAGCAATCGCAGCACCCCATTGCGCAGGGTATCGTCCGTGAAGCCAAAAAACGCGACTTGGATTTACCGGCTATCAGCGACTTCCAATCGATTACCGGCAAAGGCGTATCGGCTACGGTTGATGGCCAGCGGGTACTCGTTGTTAGTCCAGGGTATCTAAAAGAGAAAGGTATTCCCACCCCGCCGGATGCGTTCAGCAGCGGTGCCGAAACAGTGGTGTTTGTCTTAATGAACGACCAACTGGCAGGGTTTATAGCGCTGGCCGATAAAATCCGCGAAGATTCGAAAGAAGCGGTGCAGCGCTTGCAGCAATCCGGCATTAAGGTATTCATGGCTACCGGCGATAACCAGAAGGTTGCCGATGCCGTAGCCAGGGAACTAGGTCTGGACGGCGTCTACGCCGAAGTGCTACCCGATCAGAAAGTAAGCGTGGTAAAGGAGTTGCAACGCCAGGGGGCGTTTGTGGCCATGACGGGTGACGGGGTGAATGACGCACCTGCCCTGGCCCAGGCTAATGTGGGCATTGCCGTCGGTTCGGGCACGGATGTTGCCGCCGAAACGGCGGATATTATTCTGGTTAACAGCAAACCGACCGACATTACCAACCTGGTAGAGTTCGGTAGGGCCACTTACCGCAAAATGATTCAGAACTTACTCTGGGCTACCGGTTACAATGTGGTGGCCATTCCGCTGGCGGCCGGCGTACTGTATCCCAATTTTGTCTTGAGCCCGGCTTTGGGCGCGGTGCTCATGAGCGCCAGCACCGTCATTGTGGCGCTGAATGCCCAGCTTCTAAAAACAAATCTTAAAGCTCATGAATGAGGTAAACACCTGTTCCATCTGTTTTTGTAGAGGGAACACTTATTTTAGGTCAAGACACTGGCAGCAAGGGAATTTTTAGGCCCCTGGCAGACCCACTTGCTTTTGACTACCTGTTGCATTAAGTAAACCCGTATCTTTGCCGTATGAAATCGTGGACCTACCTGTTTCTAAGCGTGTACATGCTGCTGCTCTCGGTGCTGCCCTGCACCGACGGTTGCCTGCAGCTGCGTTCAGTGGGTAAGGTATCTACTGTAGCGGCCGATCATCACCAGCATGAGGGTCAGGCCACCAGTGATTTATGTTCTCCTTTTTGCGGGTGTGTCTGTTGCGGGACTGTCCTTGATACGCCTCCAGTATTCAGCTTCCAGCCGGTTCATCAGCTCCCTGCTGACGGAACTCGCTTTGCCGGACCGCTGCTCCAGTTTCCTTCCCCTGCGCTGTCTACCTGGCAGCCACCTCAGTTAGCCTAAGACGGGTGTAGTGTGCCCCAACCATACCCTGCAACCTTGTTGCAGATGCGCAGCACACGTATTCCTTTTGTTAGTCTTAGTCTCACTATCCTATGTTGGATTCCCTCATTCGTTATTCCATACAAAACAAACTTATCATTGGTATTTTAACCCTGGGGCTCATCATCTGGGGAGGTTACTCGTTAAGTCGATTACCCATTGATGCCTTGCCCGACATCACCAATAACCAGGTGCAGGTCATTACCCAAAGTCCGGCCCTGTCGGCGCTGGATGTGGAACGGCTTATCAGTTTTCCCATCGAGCAGGCCATGGCCACCATTCCGGACCTGGTTGAAGTACGTTCCATTTCCCGCTTTGGCTTATCGGTAGTTACCATTGTCCTGGAAGATAGGGTAGATATTTACTTAGCCCGCCAGCAGGTGTTTGAGCGGTTGCAGCAGGCCCGTTCCCAGATTCCAGCCCAGGCGGGTGACCCCGAATTGGCCCCGGTCACCACGGGTTTGGGTGAGATCTACCAATACATCATCCAGCCTAAAGCTAGCTATCAGCAACGCTACCCGGCCATGGAGCTGCGCTCCATTCAGGACTGGATCGTTCGCCGACAACTCCTGGGAACCCCCGGAGTGGCCGATGTCAGCAGCTTTGGCGGCTACCTGAAACAATACGAAGTAGCCGTGGATCCCCAGCGCCTGCAAGCCGCTGGCGTCACCATGGACGAGCTGTTCACCGCGCTGGAAAAGAATAACCAGAATACCGGCGGAGCCTACATCGACCGCCGACCCAACGCTTATTTTATCCGCTCCGAAGGACTGGTCAGTTCCCTCGGTGACATCGGCAAGATCGTCGTGCACCGGACCGAGGAGGGGATTCCCGTACTGGTCCGGGACGTGGCCACCGTGCAGTTTGGTAGTGCCGTGCGCTACGGAGCCATGACCCGTAACGGTGAAGGCGAAGTTGTCGGCGGCATCGTTATGATGCTGAAGGGGGAAAACTCCTCCGAGGTGATCGGTCATGTCAAGCAACGCATTGCGCAGATTAAAAAGTCCCTGCCCCAGGGCGTAGAAATTCATGCCTTCCTGGACCGGACCAAGCTGGTCAACCGGGCCATCGGTACCGTAGAAAGGAACCTGGTTGAAGGGGCTCTGATTGTTATTTTCGTTTTGGTGCTGCTGCTGGGAAACTGGCGGGCGGGCCTGGTCGTGGCCTCGGTGATCCCCTTGTCCATGCTGTTTGCGGTATCCATGATGAACCTCTTCGGCGTGTCAGGCAACCTGATGAGCCTGGGGGCCATTGATTTCGGCCTCATTGTGGACGGGGCGGTCATCATTGTGGAAGCTACCCTCCACCATATCGCCCTGAAAAACTTCCGCCACCGGCTTACCCAGGCCCAAATGGATGAGGAGGTCTATGAATCCGCCAGCCGGATCCGTTCTTCGGCCGCCTTCGGCGAAATCATTATCCTGATTGTGTACCTGCCGATTCTGGCCTTAGTGGGCATTGAAGGCAAGATGTTCCGACCCATGGCCCAGACCGTTGCTTTCGCTATTCTGGGGGCCTTTATTCTTTCACTTACCTATGTACCGATGGCTTCCGCACTGCTGTTGAGTAAGAAGCCGGTGCGGGAGGGCACCCGAACTATCTCGGACCGCATCATGGCCTTCTTCCACCGGCTTTACGACCCGGCCATTCGCTGGACCCTACAGCGTAAGGGCTTCGTAGTGGGCTTTTCCGTGGGTCTGTTTGCCCTGGCCCTATTGCTTTTCAGCCGCCTGGGTGGCGAGTTCATCCCGCAACTGGACGAAGGCGACTTCGCCGTCGAGACCCGGGTGATGACCGGCTCGTCCTTATCCCAATCCACCGATGCCTCACTGCAGGCGGGCCGCATACTCAAGGCAAACTTTCCCGAAGTCATTGAAACCATCGGTAAAACGGGTGCCAGTGAGATACCCACCGACCCCATGCCCCTGGAGGCCACTGACCTGATGGTGATTCTCAAGGATCGCCACGAGTGGACGTCGGCGAAGAGCCGCGAGGATCTGGCCGAAAAGATGCAGGCCAAGCTTCAGCAGATTCCCGGGGTCAGCTTCGGCTTTCTTCAACCCATTCAGATGCGGTTCAGCGAGTTGATCTCGGGCGTTAAGCAGGATGTCGCTGTCAAGCTCTACGGCGAAGACCTCGGTGTGCTGGGCGATTATGCCGCCCGCATTGGACGGGTAGTTGCCACCGTGCCGGGGGCGGAAGACCTCTACGTCGAGCAGGTGTCGGGACTACCCCAGATTGTGGTTCAGTTCAACCGGGATGCCCTGGCCCGCTTTGGTTTATCCATTGAAGACGCCAACCGCTATTTACAGGCGGCTTTTGCCGGTGCTTCGGCCGGTCTGGTGTACGAAGGCGAACGGCGGTATGAACTGGTGGTGCGCCTGCAGGCCCAGAGCCGACAGCGGCTGGAGGATGTGCAGAACCTGCTGATCACCACCGTGGACAATCCAGCCGAGCACGGACAGATGGTACCCCTGAGTCAAATCGCCGATGTATCGTTTCAGAACAGCATCAATCAGGTGCAGCGCGAGGACGCGCAACGGCGCATCATTGTAGCCTTTAACGTGCGGGGCCGGGATGTGGAAAGCGTCGTGCGGGAGTTGCAGGAGAAAATCGATGCCCAGATCAACCTGCCGGCGGGCTACTACGTCACCTATGGTGGCCAGTTCCAGAACTTGAAAGAAGCCAAAGACCGGCTGAGCATTGCCGTCCCGGTGGCATTAGGCCTCATCTTTCTGCTCTTGTTTTTTACCTTCCGCTCGGTGCGCCAGAGCCTGCTGATTTTTTCGGCTATTCCCCTGTCGGCGATTGGGGGTGTTTTCGCCCTGTGGCTGCGGGATATGCCCTTTAGCATTTCGGCGGGCGTGGGCTTCATCGCACTATTTGGCGTAGCAGTATTGAATGGTATCGTGCTGATCGGTGAGTTTAACCACCTTAAAGTGGAATCCGGTCTGGATTTACGGGAGCGGATTCTACAGGGCACCGCGACCCGGCTCCGTCCCGTGATGATGACGGCCCTGGTGGCTTCGTTGGGTTTTTTGCCCATGGCGCTGGCCACCTCGGCCGGTGCCGAGGTGCAGCGACCCCTAGCGACGGTCGTTATCGGGGGACTGATATCGGCCACGCTGCTGACCCTGCTGGTGCTCCCCTGCCTGTACTGGTGGGAACAAACGAACTTCGGCCGTCAACCTGCCGATGGGTCCGATTCGGGTGCCAAACCGGATCGGGCAGGAAAGGTGGCCGGGTGGCTGCTGGTGGCCGGTCTACTAAGCAGTAATGGAGCCAACGGGCAGGCAGGGCTTCCCAGCCCAGCTCCGCTGACGCTGGAGGCCGCCATCAATCAGGCCGTGACGAACCATGGCTCCAGCCAGGTGAGCAGTCTGAACATTGCCATTCAGCGCACGAACCGGCGCACCGCCCGCGAAATTGGCCGGACCGACCTGTCGCTTATCTCGGGGCAATATAATTCCGTGAACTGGGACAACAATGTTACGCTCACCCAGGGTATTCCCAACTTCCGGTTGATCAAGCGGCTCGAAAACCTGGCCGATGCGTCCATCCGCAGCAGCGAGTTGCAGGCCACCATGACTCGTCATGAGCTGCGAACGCAGGTGAAGCGGGTGTATTATACCCTCACGTACGTGGGCGAGCGGCTCCGTCTCCTGCGCCGGCAGGACAGCCTCCTGGTCGAGTTTCGGCGGGCTACCGAAGTGCGCCAGCGCACGGGTGAAGGCACGGCGCTCGAAGTGGCTACGGCGGAAAACTTAGTAGGCGAGATCCGCAATCAGTTGGCCATTACCCAGGCAGACCGGCAGATTGCCTTGGCGCAGTTGCAAACCCTGCTCAATACCAGTCAGGCGCTCACCCTGACAGATAGTGTGCTGACGCGCCGGCCCATTCCCCCGCTGGCCGATTCAGTCCTGGCTCAGACTCCTGCCCTGGCCCTGCTGCGGGGGCAGATCGACGTGGCTGCCCGGCAGATTGCCGTTGAGCGGGCCCGGCTGCGGCCTGATTTCTCCGTGGGTTACTTTAACCAGTCGCTTATTGGTACACAGCGGGTAGACGGTCAGGATGTTTTTTTCGGCGGAGGGAAGCGATTTCAGGGTGTGCAGCTTGGCGTGTCTATTCCCGTATTTCAAAAGGCTCAGCGAGCCCGGATTGAATCGGCTCACCTGGGACAGCAGCTGGGCGAAGCGCAGCTGGCGTTGAGTCAACGCAATGTGCAGGGGGAGTTATCGACTGCTGTTCAGGTGATTCGTCAGCAGCAGGCCAGCCTGCTGTACTTTGAGCAGACGGGTCTGCCGGTGGCTCAGCGCCTGGCAGAAGGAGCCCGAAAAGCCTTTCGCGCCGGGGAGGTGAACTACCTGGAATACTCACAGGCCCTAACCCGGGCGTACCAGACCCGTATGGCCTACCTGGATGCCATCCACCAATACAATCAGGCCGTTATTGACCTGGAACAAATCGTAGGCATACCCTAAGTGTTATATCCGCATCTTTTATGAGAACGAACCTATTATTCAGTGTATTACTGCTCAGTCTGGCCGCCTGCCAGCCGCAGGCAGATACGACCACCGAGGGTACCGGTCCGGCAGCGGCCAAAACAACCCAGACCGCCGAGGCACATGAAGAAGCACCAGTAGACCTGGTTGAACTAACTCCCGATCAACTCCGCATCGGTGGGGTCGAACTGGGGCAGGTCGAATACCGGAACCTATCCCCCAGGCTTCAGGTGAATGGGCGGCTGGCCGTACCCGCCCAAAGTCAGGTCAATATAACGGCCTTGCAGGGCGGTTTTGTGCGCAGTCTGCCCTTACTACCGGGCCAGCCGGTGCGTAAAGGGCAACTGCTGGCCCGCATTGAGAACCCGGACCTGATTCAGTTGCAACAGGACTATGCTGAAAACCGCAGTCGACTTACCTATCTGGAAACGGAGTTCGCCCGGCAGCAGGAACTTAGCCGCGAGAATGTCAGTGCGCTGAAGGTTTTACAGCAAACGACCGCCGATCTGAACGGCACCCGGGCCCGCGTAGCGGGGTTGGCTAAGCGCATACAACTGGTGGGCCTCTCGCCCCAGGCAGCCCTGAATGGCCGGTTCAGCGCGAATTATGCCGTTACCGCTCCGGTCTCCGGGGTGGTAACCAACGTGCCGGCTACTGCCGGGCAATACGTGCAGCCCGCCGACGTGATTGCCCAGGTCACCAGTAACCAGGGGTTATACGCCGAACTGACGGTATTCGAGAAAGATCTTCCCAAAATTGAGGAAGGGCAGCGCGTCACCATCCGGCTCACCAACGAAGCCGGAAAAGAACGCACTGGCCGGATTACCTACATTAATCGGGCGATTGACGCCGATCGGTCGGTGCGGGTGGTAGCCCGGCTTGACCAGCCTGACGGCCGACTGGTCCCCAATACCTTTTTGAAGGCCAGCTTAGATCTGGGCGATAGCCGGCTAACGGCTCTGCCGGAAGGTGCCATCGTTTCGGCGGAAGGCAAGGACTACATCTTTATCCAAACGGAGGAGAAAATACCCGGTGGCCCTGAACATGCCGAAGGAGAAGCCGAAACGCCTTCAACGGACTTAGATCACCCGTCAGGCGGGGGGGAGCGCGCTCAGGCTGGGCCTCACCAGGCTGGGCCTCACCAGGCTGGGCCTCACCAGGCTGGGCCTCACCAGGCTGGGCAGGCAGCCATCACGTTTCGGCGGGTGGAAGTGCGCCGGGGGGTAACTGAAGAGGGGTTCTCCCAGGTCGTGCTTCCTACCGGCTTCAACCCGGAGAACACGCGGGTGGTGGTGAAGGGTGCCTACGCGGTATTATCGCAACTGAATGTATCCAGTGGGGAGGAGGAAGGACATGGACATTAAGGTGCTTGGGGCATGGTTCCAGGGTAACAATCTTCCAATAATGGTGGTAAGTAAGGGATAGTTATGAAACGACGTTTAGTATGCTTTGGAACCTGATTGTCGGTAGCATATTACTGGGAGCGGTGCATGCCGCCATTCCTAATCATTGGTTACCTGTGGCGTTACTGGGGCGTAGTGAAGGCTGGTCGCAGCGCGAGACGGTAGGCGTAGTGGCCCTGAGCGGCTTTTTTCACACACTGAGTACCGTGGTGCTGGGTGTTGCCATCGGCGCCATCGGCATGGAGGTATCCGTGCGGCTGGAAGCGCAGACCCGGCTGGTGGCGTCATTGCTGCTGGTATTTATGGGGCTGATTTACTTCGCCATGCACGATGCCAACGCCGGATCGCCGGACCGCCCCCACGAACATGTACCCAGGGGACTGGCAGGCCGTTCAAAGGCAACCATCATTACCACTCTGTCAGTAACTATGCTGTTCTCGCCCTGCCTGGAGATTGAAACGTTCTTCTTCACCGCTGGCACACTGGGCTGGCCCGCTATCACCATGCTGGCCGTAGCCTATACCGTCGTCACCATCGCCTGCATGGTCGGGTTGACGGCTCTTTCCTACCGGGGGTTGGCCCGCCTCAACTGGCACTGGCTCGACCATCATGAGAAACGCATTACCGGGGGCATTCTGATTGCCCTGGGCATTTTCACTTTTTTTATCGAACTCTAATTTCCTATGGCAGACGAACACAACTCAATCCAGGGTGGCCACGACGGTCACAACCACGGTGACGATGTCGAATTAATTGAAGAGGGCACCACCCCGGCCGCTGCGGTGGCTCCCAAAGAAGGCCCGTTCCAAACCTGGCGTACCTATGCGCCCGCTGCAATCAGCCTGGTTCTGTTGTTGGCCGGTATCGCGCTGGACTATTTTAAGTTGAGTTGGTTCACAGACCCCTTTCGCGCGATCTGGTATGTAGTCGCTTATCTGCCTGTGGGATGGCCGGTACTGCGCCGGGCGGGGAGCAACATTCTGAAGGGAGACGTGTTCACCGAATTTTTCCTGATGGGCGCGGCCACCCTCGGTGCCTTCGCCATTCGGGAATATCCCGAAGGGGTGGCCGTAATGCTGTTTTACACCATCGGTGAGTTGTTTCAGGATGCCGCCGTGCTGCGGGCACGTCGGTCGATCAAAGCCTTGTTGGACGTTCGACCCGATGAAGTAACGGTGATCAGTAATGGGCAAGCCCGAACTGTTCAGGCCGCCACGGTCGCGGTGGGCGACGTGGTCCAGATCAAGCCGGGCGAGAAGGTGGGCCTGGATGGTACCATGCGATCAGCCACAGGTACGTTCGATACGGCGGCGCTGACAGGCGAAAGCATCCCACGCACCATTGAGAAAGGTGAGGCGGTACTGGCGGGTATGATCAACCGACAGTCGCTGGTGGAGATGGATGTGACCACGCCCTATCAGGATTCCAAGCTGTCGCGCATTCTAAAGCTGGTGCAGCAGGCCACGGGCCGCAAAGCCCAGACCCAGGAGTTCATTGCCCGCTTTGCCCGAATCTACACGCCCATCATTTGCCTGCTGGCCGTGCTGATTACGGTCGTGCCCTATTTCCTGGTGGCCGACTACCGCTTTGCCGACTGGCTCTACCGGGGGCTGGTATTCCTGGTCATCGGTTGCCCCTGCGCGCTGGTTATCTCGATTCCGCTGGGTTATTTTGGGGGGATTGGAGCCGGATCACGGCAGGGTATTCTGTTTAAAGGGTCGGTCTTCCTGGACCTGATGACTCAGGTAAAGACGGTCGTCATGGATAAGACCGGTACGCTCACCAAAGGCGTCTTCAAGGTCCAGGAGGTAAAGCCCATCGGCATCGATGCCAAAGAACTGGCCCGGCTGACGGCCGCCCTGGAAAGCAAATCGACCCATCCGGTGGCCACGGCGGTGATCGAGTATGCCCGTGTGAACGGCCAGGGCTACGAGACTGTCTCCGTAGAGAACATCGAGGAAATAGCCGGTCATGGCCTAAAAGGACGGGTCGACGGAAAAGACATGCTGGCGGGTAATGCCAAGCTGCTTCGCAAGTATAACGTAGGCTTCGACGAAGCCCTGACCAAGATTCCCTACACCATTGTAATGACGGCCATCGACGGCCAATTTGCGGGCTATTTCACCATTGCCGACGAAGCCAAGCCCGATGCCCAAAAGGCCGTTGCCCGGTTGAAAGCCGAGGGCATTCGCACGGTGATGCTCTCGGGTGATAAAGCGGCAGTGGTGAACGTCGTTGCTAGACAGGTGGGCGTTGATGAGTGGTACGGCGATCAGTTGCCTGAAGATAAAGTAGCTCAGGTCGAGCGGCTCAAAGCCGAACTGGCAGGCAATCCCAAAGCAAAACTAGCCTTCGTCGGTGACGGGGTGAACGACGCGCCGGTGGTCGCCCTGGCCGATGTAGGCATGGCGATGGGCGGTCTTGGTTCCGATGCGACTATCGAGACGGCCGATGTAATTATTCAAAACGACGAACCAGCCAAGATTGCCATGGCCATCGAGATTGGCCGAGCTACGCGCCGGATCGTCTGGCAGAATATCACCTTGTCGATGGTGGTCAAAGCTATCGTTCTCGTGTTGGGGGCCGGTGGCCTGGCTACGATGTGGGAAGCCGTCTTCGCTGACGTAGGCGTGGCGTTGCTGGCCATCCTAAACGCCGTACGGGTGCAGAATTTGAAGTTTGACCAATAAAATTGATCGTTAACTACCAGCCCGGTACACACCGGGCTCACCACCACTACACACGATGGAAACGTTTATCAAACCGTATTTATGGCTTATTTTTCTCATCTACCTGGGCATTGTCCTGGTGCTACCCACCTACCGGGTATGGAAGCAGACCGGCGTTAATCCGTTGACATTTGGCGCTACGGATTCGGCGCACGATTACGCGGGACGGGTTTTCAAGGTCCTGCTGGGCCTTTTGTTGGGAACGGTTCTTGTGTACTGCTTTACGGATTGGTACGGGTGGCTATCTCCGATTGCCTGGCTGGAAAGGCCCCTTATAGCCGCAGCAGGTATCTGGCTGATGGGGCTGTCGCTAGTATGGATTATGGTCGCCCAGTACCACATGAAGCAGTCGTGGCGCATCGGCATTGACGACGAGCACCATACCCCGTTAATCACCTCCGGCATTTTCGCTTATTCCCGTAACCCCGTCTTTCTGGGTATGCTGGTCGGGATTGGGGGCCTATTTCTTTTGCTGCCCAATGCCGTTACGTTTTGTTTGTTCGGGGTCAGCTATGTGGTGATGCAGCTGCAAGTCCGTCTGGAAGAGGCGTTTCTGGAAGGCCAGCACGGACAGGCCTACCAGGCGTATCAACACTAAACCAGACGCTGGCTATAACCGACGAATGAGGCCATGACCATTACCCTATCCTCCTACTTAGCCATTTCAGCCGAGGTCGCCTTTGACCGGGTGAAACGCCCGGCGTTACTCCACTACATCGGCTATCCGCTGATTCACTTTGTTCCTTCAACGCCTTTTCCATCTGTCTGGCAGGAAGGTGAGTATGAAACCCAGATGAACTTACTGGGACTGATTCCACTTGGCCGCCAACTAATTCGGATTGAACTGCCCACCCCCGCTACCGACGGCTCGTTTCGGGTACGGGATAACGGGCAGGGCCAGTTGGCCCGTACCTGGGATCATTGGATTACCATCAACCCGGTCGATACCAACCGTTGCCGCTACACCGACCAGGTTAGCGTCCAGGCGGGCCTGCTGACTCCGCTGGTCTGGCTGTTCGCGCTGGGCTTCTATAGCTGGCGGCAGTACCGCTGGAAACGGCTGGTCCGGCTTAACTTTCAACCCATTACCTATTCTTAAAAAGAAGACTGGCTGTGTACTCTATTGCTTCATCTTCGCCCCTGCTGTCCATCTATCGTGCGAATCTATGCAAAAGGTAGTACGCCCTCCCACCAATACAAACTGGCGGTCAGCACCCTACAACTTTATCCCCACCGACAGATAGGCGTTTCGCCCATCGGCGGGCAAAATACCCGGCCCCGGATAGCCCCCGGCCCGGCGCGTAAAATACCGGGCATCGGTCAGGTTGTTGATCCCCGCCCGCAGGGAATACCGGCGGGCCAGCCGTAGCGAGGTGGATACGTCAACGACCCGATAGGCGGGAATCAGTCCGTTTTGGCCGTTGGCCGTTGGCGTTACGGTGTTGTTGGCATCGCTGTAGGCGTCGCCCACGCGGTTGAGCAGGGCTGTCAACGTAAAGGTTTTGTAGGTATACGTGACCCCGAACCGGCCGATAAACCGGGGTGCATGCTCAACCCGCTTATCCCGTAAATTTCCTTCTACTAATTGACCGTTGGAAACGCTCGCCGTGGGCAGGTTCAGGTAGCGGGCATCCGTAATGCCCAGCGACGTAAACAAATTCAGGTGTCCCACCTTCGAGCGGCTCGATAAGGCCGCCATCAGGTCAATTTCCAGATACGCTTCCACGCCCTTGCTCACGCTCTGGCCCAGGTTGGTCCGGTACTGAAAGGGTCGGCTGGAGGCATCTAAGCGCGTCAGGGTGCCAATGCGGTTGGCGTAGTTGAGGTAATAGTAGCCAATATCGTAATTGAGAAACCGGCGATAACTCCCGCGCAGGCCCGCATCCACGGTGAAGCCCCGCGAGTCGGACAGGTTGGGATCAATCACGAAATCGGTCAGCGCAGCCGGTGTCAGATCACTGAACAACACAGGGCGGTACGCCTGCGAATAATTGCCGTAGAAGGTAGCGAAGGGAGCCAGCTTGTATTCCGTACCCACGCCGAGTAGCGCGAACAGGCGTTGCTGGCTGCGACTAACGCCGTTTTCAATCCCGTTGGCGGCAACGCTGTAGCGCCCGGCAATGGCATTATCGAGCCGTTCAATGCGCACGCCCGGTGTAAGGGTCCACCGTGCACCAAGCCGGAACAGATTTTCAGCAAAAGCCGCCATGTTGGTCGTCTGGAGGGTCAGGTCGCGCGGAAAATCCGCCGTTTGTAGGGTCAGGTTATAGTCTGATCTCGTATCGCCCCGGCCCTGCTGCTGCCGGTGGGTGTTCCCCCTGAAATACTTTATGCCCGTCGACAGCGCGTGTTGCCGCCCCTGGGCAGTGTATTGCGTGATGAACCGGAGTTCGCTGCCCCAGTTCCGGTAGGTATCGCGGTCAAGCTGGCGATTGGGCAACTGCCCGGCTGCATTCGGGACATCGGGCGTGGTGATGGCCGCCGTAAAGCCGATGCTGCTGCGCTCGGCCAGCAGCCCATGCACGTTGAGAGTCATCCGGGTTCTATCACCGACCACATACTCGGCGGTCAGCACCGGCACTGTCCAGGGCGTACTGAACCAGTTGCGCCCGCGTTGGCTTTGCCGGGCATTCTGAGCAAACTGCGCGTCGGTCAGACCACCCGCCTGCTGGGTCTGATTGCTGTTTCGGGTCAACTCGGCCGACAGTCGCAGGCGGTTTGTTACGGCGTAACTCACGGATGCATAGCCGTTAAAAATGCTGTACCGGCTGTTTTGCCGCCAGCCGTCGGCCCGCCGGTAATCAATATACCCCATGTACTGGAGCCGCCCAACGGTGCCACCCAACGAATTGTAGGTGGAAAACAGACCGTAGCTCCCCACCGATTGCTGCGATTCCAGACTGAACGCTTTGTCGGTAGCTGGTTTTTTAAGCACGTAATTGAGCAAACCACCGAACTGGGGACCATATTGGAGCGATGCTCCCCCCCGTACCAGCTCGATCCGCTCAACGGCCAGCATCGGTGGATTATAATACGCTTCGGGGTAGCTGAAGGGGTCCGAACTAATGTCCACCCCATTCTGACGAACGTTGAATTCCCACGAGCGGTTGGGGCTTAAGCCGCGCACCGCTACGCCTACCTGCATCCCGGAGCCTTCGCTTTCCCAGACCATCACCCCCGGCGTTTTGCTGAACACCTGGCGGCTGTTGTTGGTAATCAGGTTGGCATCCACCACGTTAAGGTTGACGACCTCCGTTTTTTTGCCAGCATAAATGGCCGTTGGCCCCACGTCGGGCAACGAGTCGCGGGCTGGTAGCCCCCTGGCAGCGATAACCTTTACTTCATGTAATTCCTGCACACTGGCCAGAATGGTCAGGGTTAGACTCGTAATCTGCTTATTTACCACGTCGGCGGGCTGCACTACGGGTTGCAGACCAATTCCCGTGACTGCAACCGTGTAACGGCCGACGGGCAGATGCTGAAACTGAAAGTACCCTTTTGCGTCGGTGGAACGCTTATGAATGGTGCTGCTGAGGGTTACCGTTACGCCTTCGACGGGTAGTCCGTCGCGGTCAAGCACCCGACCCTGGATTGAATTAATGCCCCCCTCGGGCGCTGAACTCTCCGCCCGGATTGATGCTACCGGCTTTAGCAGAAGAAAAAGGACAAGTAGAAAGACCCGCATGATTGATGATACCTATTAAGGTGGACTGATTTGACTTTATTTCACCTATGTATCGCCATCATCTGGGGCAAGTTATCAACCTACCCCGAAAAATAGAATCAAGCTTTCAGAAAAATCGGGTGGGGGAAATGCCCTCTTTCTCCAAAGTAACAAGTATAAACAAATGACATCGTAAGGGGTCAGTTACCAATGGCGGTTTTGAAAAGGAACGGTCCGAGAAGTTATCAGTTTATTTGAGATCACTCTGATTTTTTTCCTGTCCTCTCACTTTATATCATATCGTAGTCACTCCGGCAAGCCAAGCATTCGGATGCCAGGGAGCCATTTGCTGAAAGGCAATTTAGGTGTCGGCTTTTAGGCATCGTTTTAAGCACCCTGGTGGTTGTAAAGCAGAAAACCTCGCTGTTGCCGACAGTAGCGACATCGACATAAATGCAGGACAAACACTTCCTGCCCCCGGAAACGAGCTTGATGTACTTCCCAACCGAAGTGATAGGTGGGCCACGATTGAGCGTTTTGAATGAGTTGATTCAGCCACCGTAGCTTAGAACGGGCTGTTCTTACCAGTGCTGGTTAGCCGACGGAAGGCTGCCCCAACGAGGCTGAGTCGCCAGCAGGCCCAGGCTGAGAATAAGCACGAGTTTCATGCAGGTCCAGTTTAGGAATGGTCATGGGAGTACTCAGGTTAGAACTTGATGACGATCATGGCAGCTGCGAACGCCCCGAAGGTCGTGTAGGCAGCGGCCCGGTGGTAGGGCTTCAACTCGTAGTTATGCCGGATCTGCCTGGCCAGCATATTGGTGGCAATCATGCCCGTCAGGTGAACGATGGCCAGGTATTTGTGTAGTTTGATGGAGCTAAACCCGCGCCGTCGTCCGCCGATCAGCGGGGGCGGAGCCGTTAGCGAGAGCAGGGCTGTGGTAGCGTAGCTGATGTTGACCGCCGTGCCAAGCGCTTCGTGCGCATTCCGTAATCGTGTATAGCGAGCACCCTCCGCCTGGTAGAGGTTGGCTCCCAAAATACCCTGCGCAATAAATCCGGCTAGCGTCACAAAGCCCAGTGCCTGATGGCCAACCAGCATCGTGCGTCGCAGGGTCAATTCTCTCCGCCGACTTTCAGTAGTCAACGGGGCAAGGCCGGTCCGCCTGAGCAAGCCCTTTTCACCCCAAAAAGCCCGTTGGGTGAATACCATCCGCTGGGGCAGCAGGGGCTGCGTGGTGGCTGAACTGTCGACTAATGCGGTCAGCAAGCTATCGGCGGCCGTAGGGGCTACCCTCCGCGTCGTATCCTGCGCGTAGAGTGGCCCGGTCAGCAGGAGGCAGAAGGCCCCCCAAAGCAATACCTTCATACCAGAAAGTGGCTCACCGGTTTTGGCCGGTGAGCCTGATAGGTTTGGTTCAGAAATAAGTCGAAAAGCCAAACTGAAAGCCAGCGGTGCGGGCCGGAGGATTACCCAGCAGGTCCGTTGTCCAGTGATACCGGTAATTCGCCCGGATAACCGTCACCGGGGAAGGGCGAAAGCTAATACCAGGGACTATGACCCATAGGTCATCGCCGATTGCACCTCCCGTTTCGTTGAAGGTACCCACGTTGTAATCAACGCGCTCCAGGCGGAGGGCCGCATTGATGACCGCATTGTTCCAACCTAGTATGGGCCGGCGGACGAAGGGATGCACAATATCCAGCCAACCACCCTGCTGCCTGCGTCCAAATTGCTGGGTAAAGGTGGCGGGTACATTGACCCGGGCCCATACCCATTCGCCGTTCAGGAACGTGCCCGTCGGTAAGGTGGTATTAAAATCCACGGCCCAGACATCGACCCGCCGACGCTGGTCCAGGATTAAACCATCGTCCTGAAATTTATTATAAACGCCACCCATCCAGGATAAGCCAATCTCGCCGACTCGTCGCCGTTTCAGCGCTGTTTTTAAGGTAACCAGGGGGACACCATTAAAGCTTTCTTCAAACCGATCCCGGTTCGCTTTGGTGGCCGGCAGCCAGGTACGCCCCTGTTCATTGACGATGATTTGTTCGTCAAAACCATTGGTCAAATAGGCTTCATAAGCCCATACCCAGCCACGTTTATACAATTTTCCGTACAACCCAAATCCCACGTTACTCCACGTCGAGGGAATAATAGTTACAGACGAAAGGGGCCGGTCGATAAACTCCCATTTGGGACCATCATGGTTTTGGTTAAACGAACCGATTGGGTTCATCACAATCCCCCCCCGCAGATTAAGCAGCGGATGCAGTTCAATATCCATGGCCGCAAACTCGATATTGATCTCCTTGGTACCGTCTTCAAACTCCAGTTCGGATAAGAATTTAATGCGTCGATTAATCGTCGAGGCCAGGAATAACGTCATCCGACGCATTTGAAACGACAGCCCTTCCGTAATGCCATCGGTGGCCATGTACTGCGTATTCGCTTCCAGGTAGCCACCAACCGACACCGGCAGTTTGCCCACGGATAGAAATGGGCGGTCATAGGTCGCATCCATATTCAGTTTAATCCGGTTTGTATCGGGATTAATCACCCGGTTAAATACCGTGGAATCCGTCTGCGCCAGGGCAACGGATGCGCTCCACCACAACACGAGTACTAGAACATGTTTCATGGTTAGCCGATATGAATATAGATGTGTTGTGGATCGGACGATACCCGGAAGGTAGTCAATGGCTTTTCCGCGGGGCCTTCCGTTACTTTACCCCGGTTATCGAATTCGCTGCCATGGCCCGGACAGGTCAGATACCCATCATGGGCATTTAGCTCATTACCCTGGTGCGAACATTTCATCAACACGGCGCTATACTCTGTATCGTTGAAACGGTATACATAGATCGGATGCGACTGTCCTTTCATTTCCACCAGGATAAAGGGGCGAATGGTCACCTCCCCTTTTTTGGATACCGCTTCAAATTCCTTTCTGGCTATTTGAATGGCTTTATTCTGCAAAACGGGCTGCTGGGCATAATACACGCTCTTACAGCCGGAAAGAGCCGTTGACAGCCCTACGAAGCCTAAACAGGAAGCACGGCACGTTACTAAAAAAGTTTTCCGATTGATGGTTTTGGTAGATGACATAAACAGGTAGGATTTAAAGAAACGTTACAGTGACTCCAGAAATTTAAGAAGCTTGGCTTGCTGGCCAGCGTCTAGTTGCTGATATAGTTCACGGCTCCGGCTGGCCTCGCCCCCGTGTAAGCGGATAGCCTCTTCGATGGAGCGGGCCCGTCCGTCATGTAGCAGGAAATAGTGCCCACCCTGGGAAGCTTTTGACAGGCCCAACCCCCACAAGGGCGGGGTACGCCATTCTGAGGTTTTCGCTGTCCCTTCAGTATAGCCGTCATCTAAGCCCGGTCCCATGTCATGCAGAAGCAAATCGGTATACGGCCGGAACGTTTTGTTGGCCAGTACGCTTAAATCCGACTGTTGGGTTTTCCACTCCGGCGTATGGCACTTGGCGCACTGAAGGGTGGTAAATAACTGCTGTCCGGCGACAACCTCCTCATCATGGGGCGTACGCTGAACGGGAATTTTAAGCGTGCGCAGGTAGAATACCACATTAGCAACTTCGGCGGCTGACACTTCGGGATCGGCCACGTTATCCCCCCCCTGGTCTCCCAGGGCATAGTTAATCGGATCTTCCTGATCAAAAAAACTGGTAATGCCCATATCCTGCTTGTAGGCATTTACCGTTTGGTGCAACAGATCAATGGCTGCGGCCTTTTTGCCAAAGCGACCCACGTAGCGGAGTTGGGCCCCCAGACCTTTTTGGGGTTTATGCAAGGCTTGTGCCTTAAAGAAGACCGGGGCGTCAATCCAGTTGGCGACCCCTGAAATGCCATCCTTATCCCGATCATCCAGATCTGCATTGGCGAGTATCTGTTCATCCGTTAAGGCGGCCAACAGGCCCAATCCCGTGTTAGCCGGCGGCATAAACTTGGAAAAGGTAGCCCCCTGCGGGATCTGTTCGGGTGAATGACCATGGATGGCCCGGTTTTGTAATTGAGGTCCTCCCTGGTTCATGAATTGGTTACCCAGCTCGTCGCTTTGTCCAAACCGGGTGAGGGTGGTAAATGGGTGGCCTTTGCCATCACCAGCGTGACAGCTGATGCAGGAGGTAGCGACAAAGATGGGTCCTAAACCGGTGGCGGCTGTAAAGGTGCGGGAGAAGGCGACATCGCCGGCTAAAAACCGGGCATTTTGTTCCGGAAGCAACTCCCCGATAGGGCCATCCAGCACATCGTGTTCAGCTGGGGCATCCGGCAAAAAGGCATCACAGGCGCTAATGATTCCGATCAGCAGCAAGCTCAACCAATAGAGTATAGTTCGTTTGCTCATAAACAGCGTTGTTTTTGTCTTGGGTAAGAAATAGGAAACGGCATGCCCCAATGGATTAATGAGGTAGCGCTCGCTTCGGCAGGAAGCGCATAGTGGTGGAGAGACTATTGAAAATCAGGAAATTGGGGGACCTCGCAGGCTGATTACCCCGTACCAGGCCAGATCCTCTGCCGGGTTTACCAGGATGGGCAAACCCGTTTGGGTTTCGACTGCGAGAAGAAACGAAAAGAAGAACGCGACTTCCCCTACAAAGGGTGTATGGCAGAGGGCATGGAGCAGCCACAACTCGTGCTGGGAGTGATTATTGGGCTGGTATGGGCAATTGGGATTGGGACAATAGGGATGCGCGTGAACAATAACAGTACCCCCCGGCAGCCGGTGGGCGTGCCGAAACACGATGTTATTGAGTACAATCAAGGCAAATAGTACCAGGAGTGTACTCGCTAACGATTGCCGGTGGGATCCAAGGGCGTTCACGTGTTAAGGGAGCATTTTGGTAAAAATAATAACTTTATTATTAACAACCTAAATTTTTTTTAAGGCTAGTCTAAATTAGTTACGAGGGCTAACAAAGTACCTTCCATAAAGGCTTGGATAAAATTTCCCGGAAACTGGCTATAGTCGAAAAAAACGAGCTCCTGACCAGAACAGGATTGTCAGAATTTATTTGAAAGATAATATAATAAATTGATAAACAGCTTTGTATATTTCAGCCCGTAAGCTTATAAACCGGATATCCCAATGGAAACCTTGACTGGCAGGCTTGTCGTGATGACCCTGTTGCTCCTGTACAGTAAATTTGGCTGGGCACAACCGTTTCTCAACGGGCCTTCTGTACAACAGACCCAATCATTGGTCGATAATCGAATGTCGCAGACGGAATCAGGCAGTACTGTTTCCCATTACTACCATACTCAGGCCCTTCAGCAAAAACTTAGGCTTTTGAGTAAACGATTAATTCACCTATCCGTCGTCCGTGCGCCGGATTACGCTACCCTCCAGGAACAGCTTTATCGGTTCCTCCGCCAATTGGAGAGCCAGCCGAAAGATTATAGGCGTACGGAAATTTACCAGGCTGTCATGATGAGGCTCAACCAACTGGATGAAGATGTCAAAGCTTCTTTAACAGACGCTCACCGGATGGCTTTTTCGCAAGCTTCTTTAGATACCAGGTCAGATACCAGCTTTTGGCTAAACCGGCAAGTAGTCACGTACCCGTTCGCTCCGGTATTCCGACAGGCCGATTACCGGTCAGCCCTTGTACATTTACTAGGATCTGACGAGAGCATAACCATCCTAAAAGCGGATCATGATTACTATTTAGTTCAATGGGGGACGCAGCAAGGATATATCTCTAAAGGAATGGTAGTGGAAATTATTCCCAAATGAGCGATGGGCGCATGATTGGAATGCCATTCTGAAAGCTTCTAGGTTACCGAACTTTCATTGGTGTAAAGCAGTTTGTTCTCCTGCAATCAAAGGTGTTTAAAAGAAAAGCGGCTGTTAGTTGATCTATACTAACCGCCGCTTTTGCCTGTATAAAATTAGCAGTGACCGCAGCAGGTGGCAGCATCTTTCGATTTCTCAAAACTCTCCTGCCCTTCTTTAAAGGAAAACCAGGCCCAGCATACCGGCCGCATCAATATATGGCAGAATATGGCAGATGTAACAGCTCATAGAGCACGCATTAAGCCAGCAGCACCAGCGAAATTTAGACGCACACCATCGTGCATTTGCCATCAGCTATAATGGATGCTGAGTTGAGCTGTGTGCCGGTGCGAATTTTCCATCCGGCCAGCACCCGCATAATGACTATCGAAAGCACCGAAACCACAATCCAGGCCACGGTCGTTTCCATATTCTACTAACACCAAGGTTACAGAAATAATTTAATGCCACCATTGGTCACGAAGCCTTCCAGCGGTGCCCAGACTTCCCGGAAGGAGGGCCGATCCAACGGAGCCAGCACCCACGGTTGATACCGATCCTGGCGGATGTTGAGTATATTCTCAAAGTTAAGGAAAATGCTCAGGCGTTCCCATCGCCGTTCACCCATTACCCCCATCAACCAGTAGGGCCTTGAATATTCTCCGGTCGAAAGCGGCTTGCGGCTGTTGTAGTAGGCTTCCAGTCCTAGGCGAAACTTTCCTTCCAGCTCATACACTGCGACCAGGTTCACCCGATGCTTTGCCGTAAGCGGAACCGGGCTATTATACTCGGCCCCGGTGTATTTCCGGCGTGTGTCTACGAGGCTGTACCCCGCATAGAGCTTAAAGGCTTCATAGCCAATGCGCACGTTCGTTTCCAGGCCCCGGCTGTCAATAGGGCCGTTGGCGTTGGTGAACTGATACACGGCTGGCGATGTTCCAGGCGTGCCGACACCCGGCGTAATGATAGCGGGAATATCCAGCACCAGCGCATGATCAAGCCGGGTATAAAAGAAAAGCTGATTGATCGACACATCCAGCACATCAAACAACGTCGTTCGGTAATTCACATCGAAATTGCCGCCAATGGAGGTTTCCGGTTGCGCGGTTGCCGGATCAATCGGCCGCACATTTCGAAAAGCAACGCTTTCGGCTTCCTCCGTGAAGATCGTTGGAGCCTTATAGCCAAGCCCCCCGCCCAAGCGAGAGGTGAGCTTTTCTGATAACCGAAACAGGACCGAGACACGCGGCAGGGCGAAGAAACCAAAACGGTTGTGGTAGTCCCCACGAAGACCCGCTTCCAACGTCAGCCAGGGCGCGGCCTTGTAGTTGTTTTGCACAAAGCCGCCCACCGTCACGTACTGGTAGTTGCGACCTTGACTGGTGCCCTCTTCGGTAAATTGCTCTGTCCACAGATTACCCCCGCCAATCCATTCCGACCGCTCGCCCGTGTGCGTGTAACTGGCTTCGGTGAAGCTCGCTACCTGATGACCCGTAAAACGATAATCGGGCTGGGTGAGAATCCGCTTGAAGAAACTGACGCTGTTTTTGATGGTCAGCACCGAGCGTTCAAAGCGTTTGTCAAACTGGAGCTGGGAGGCCAGCCGATCCGAGCGGTTGCGCTCGAAATAGCGGTGCTGCTCATCCTGGCGACCGGCCAGCACTTGCATATCCCCGCCGATGCGGTTTTCCCAATTGCCCATTGCTCCCACCGTCAGCGTAACTGTGGGGTTGAGATAAAAGTAAAGCCGAGGATTGACGGTGTATCGCTCATAATTCGGCAGGGCCGAAAAGCCGGTTTTGCCGGGGTCGTATTCCCGTTGTGTATTCCGGGCAGCAAACAGGGTGATGCCGATCTTTTTCCACTTCTGGCCCCAAAAACCGCTAAGATCGAGGCCTTGGGCCGTGGTGCCGTTGGCCATGAAACTAAGCTCGCGTTCGGCAGTAGGCCGCTTGGTAATCAGGTTGACCAGGCCTGCAATAGCCCCACCTCCATAAAGGGTGGATGCCGAGCCTTTGATGACTTCGACTTGCCGCAGATTTAGCGGAGGAATCTGCAAAATGCTTAAGCCAGCCGCAAAGCCCGAATAGAGCGGCAGACCGTCTTGCAAAATTTGGGTGTAGCGCCCATCCAAACCCTGAATGCGTATGGTGGCATTGGCCGACACGGGCGAAGTTTGCTGCACCTGAATCCCGGTGCTTTCGTTGAGCTGCATGCGAATATCACCAGGCCGCATATTGGCCTTCTCTTCCAGTTCTTCGCCGGTAATGGCTTCGATGCGGGTGGGTATGTCATCAATGCTGCGATTGCTGCGGGTAGAGGTTACTACTACTTCTTCGAGTTCTTCGCCTTCGGAGGGCACCAGCCGCACCATCAGCGAATCCACGCGGGGCGAATCCACCGTGCCGGATAGCGTCAGGCTGTCGGTTTGGGTTTGGTATCCGACAAAGGAGCAGGTCAGCCCATAGCGGCCCGCCGTTGGCACCGTCAGCACCAGTCGCCCGGACGTGTCTGCTGTGGTTCCGATTTGGCCAGGCATTAAGACCGCTGAGGCCCCCGGCAACGGCTTACCGGTTTGGGCATCTTGAATTGTCACCCGCAGGCTGCCTTGCCCCCAGGCTATAGATAATGTGGAGAGTGTCAGCCAGAGCGACACAATAATAAATTTCATAAAATCGTGTGATTGGGTTAGCAATAACCGCCCAGCCAGTCTGATTATGACCAGGAGCGAACAAGGAGAGTGCTAACTCAATCGTGGGGGTTGCCAGATACTGTCTGACACATCAAGCGTGTGCAGAGCCTGGTAGAAAGGCAGCACCGCTACGGGTATACGTGAACGCTGAGTGATAGCCGCCTCCAATTGAGGTGTTTGGGGAACGGTGAAACCGGGGCAAGTGGCGCACAGGCAGAATGGCGAGCAGGTTTCGTCATGCGAGTGATCGGAGCCAGGTTGCGAAGCTTGAGCAGCCACTGGAGTAGATTCATCCAGGCATAAAGCTTCACAGGGCAGTGCGGAGAGCACCAACACGTAAAGCGCCAAAATGATCTGCAACAGTTTCATGCCGTAAAGGTATGAAATAATGGCCTCCCGTACTTACTTTGTTCCCATACCTACCTGGAAGAAACTAGCCCAAATAACGAAATTAAAAAAATCATCGTAATATTGCGATATAACTTTATTTACTACCTTCGCAGTATGGGAGTGACCAAGACGGAAATATTCACCGAAGAGCAGAACCGCATTGCGGATCTAGCGAAAGCTTTTGCGCATCCGGCAAGGGTGGCCATCCTGCAAATGCTTATTGCTAAAAAATCCTGCGTTTGCGGTGACCTAGTCGGTGAATTGAACTTGGCCCAAGCGACCGTTTCCCAGCATTTAAAGGAGCTGAAACGCATCGGCATCATTCATGGAGAAATCAACCCACCACGCGTGTGTTACTGCATCAACCCACCTGTCTGGGAAGAAGCCAGACAGGCCTTTGGTTCCCTGATAGAATCGTTCAATTCCGTATCCTGCTGTGCTTAAAATGGCAGGTATTTTTTTGTCCAAGATAATCGTAAAAATACAATAAACCGATAGGATTTATATGAAAACCGCAGAGCAAATAAAAGAAGTCGTGCGCCAGAAATACGGCGCGATTGCTGAACAACCGGACGCCAATGGCTGTGGCTGTGGGCCAACCTCCTGTTGCGGCCCAGAGATCGACGCGAATGTGCCCATCGTCATGGCTCAGGACTACCAGGAGCTGAACGGCTACGTAGCCGATGCTGATTTGGGGCTCGGTTGTGGTCTGCCCACGCAATTCGCCCAGATAAAGCCGGGCAATACGGTGGTGGATCTGGGTTCAGGCGCAGGCAATGATTGCTTTGTAGCACGCGCCGAAACGGGCCAAACCGGCCGTGTGATTGGTCTGGATATGACCCCGGCCATGATCGACCGAGCCCACAAGAATGCAAAGGCATTGGGTTACACCAATGTTGAGTTTGTTTACGGTGACATTGAGGACATGCCACTGCCGGAGAATCTGGCTGATGTGGTGGTGAGCAATTGCGTGATGAATCTCGTGCCGGATAAGCGCAAAGCTTTTTCAGAAACCCATCGCATTTTGAAGCCGGGCGGTCATTTCAGCATTTCCGATATTGTCTTGAGAGGCGAGCTGCCCGAAGGCTTGCAGCAAGACGCGGAAATGTATGTGGGCTGCGTCTCGGGGGCCATCCAAAAGGACGCCTATTTGCAACTCGTGCAGGAGGCCGGATTTACTAACATTCAGGTGCAGAAGGAGCGGGAAATATCCCTACCCGACGATGTGCTGAAAAACTACCTGTCTGCGGATGAGATTGCCGAATATCGCCAGCAAGACCGAGGCATCTATAGCGTGACCGTTTTTGCGCAGAAGCCAGCTACCAACACCGAAAACAACAAAGCCGCCGACGCCTGTTGCGCGCCAGGCTGCTGCAATTAATCCAAGCTTAATTATGAAACGTATCCTAGTGCTTTGCACCGGCAATTCTGCCCGCTCCCAATTGGCCCAGGGCTATTTACAGCATTTTGCCGATACGTCGGATCGCGGTGATCGGGCCGAGGTGTTAAGTGCCGGGGTTGATCCGAAAGGGCCGGGCCGCCGGGCGGTCAACCCTTTGGCCATGCAAGTCATGGCCGAAGATGGCATCGACATTTCGCACTACACCGCCCGGCGATACGGCTCGAACCATGCGGACGAATACACTGCCATTCCGTTCGATTACGTCATCACGGTTTGCGACACTGCCCGTCGTGGCGACGCCCGCGAGCAGTGCCCATCCTTCCCATCGAGCACCCAGCCTGGCGTGGCCCGGCGGTTTCATCACAGCTTTACCGATCCTGGCCATGTGCCCGGCCGGTTCGCCGGTGCGATAGATGCATTGACCTCCTTCCGCCAGGTGGGTGACGAGATCAAAGCCTACAGCCGCCAATTCATTGAAAACCATCTCACTACCAACAGCCCCGCACATGCCTAGACTTTCGTTTCTAGATCGTTTTCTCACGCTGTGGATCTTCCTGTCCATGCTGGTGGGAGTTGGCATTGGGTATTTCTTCCCGCAAACGGAAGCCTTCATAAATCGGCTCAATTCCGGCAGTACCAACATTCCGTTAGCCATTGGTCTGGTGTTGATGATGTACCCGCCACTGGCAAAAGTGCGTTACGAGGAATTGCCCAAGGTGTTTAGCAACACCAAAATTCTGGGATTGTCGCTGCTGCAAAACTGGATCATCGGACCACTGTTGATGTTCGGCCTGGCGGTAATTTTTCTGCCGGATAAACCCGAATATATGACCGGTCTCATCATGATCGGCATTGCCCGCTGCATTGCGATGGTCATTGTCTGGAACGACCTGGCGGGCGGGGACTGATTGTATGCTGCCGGCTTGGTGGCTTTTAACAGCATCTTTCAAGTGCTGTTCTATTCGGTCTATGCCTATGTGTTTATCACCGTTTTGCCACCCCTGTTTGGCCTGAAAGGCTTTGAGGTCAATATCACCATCGGGGAAGTTGCGCAGAGCGTCTTTATTTATCTGGGCATTCCCTTCCTAGCGGGCCTATTCTCACGCTTGATTATCACTCGAATCTTTAGCCGCCAATGGTACGAGCAGACCTTTTTGCCCGCGATCAGCCCCATTACGCTGATTGCCCTGCTGTTTACCATCGTGGTGATGTTCAGCCTCAAAGGCAACCTGATCGTCTCCATTCCGCTGGATGTGCTACGCATTGCCCTACCGCTAACCATCTATTTCGCCCTTATGTTTTTCTCGGCCTTTTACCTTTCGAAGCGAGCCGGAGCGGATTACTGCAAATCCACTTCCCTGGCTTTTACCGCAGCCGGGAACAATTTCGAGCTTGGTATTGCGGTGGCTATCTCCGTATTCGGTATCCATTCCGGTGCCGCTTTTGCCGCGGTGGTTGGACCGTTGATTGAGGTGCCCGTGTTGATCCTGATGGTCAATTTTGCCCTCAAGCAGGAAAAGAAATTTGCCCCTTACTATAAAAAAACCTTTCAAAAACACGCATGAGAATTGCCCTGTTTTCCGACATTCATGCCAATCTGCCCGCGCTGGAAGCGGTACTTGCTGACATCGACAGCCGCAGGCCGGATGCGGTGTACTGCCTGGGGGATTTGGTCGGCTACAATGTGTGGCCAAACGAAGTAATCGCCCAAATTCGCCAACGCAACATTCCGACCATCGCCGGAAATTATGATTTCGGCATTGGCCGGGCCTCGGATGATTGTGGGTGCGCCTACAAAACCGACGATGAGAAAACCAATGGCAAGGTGTCCATTGCCTACACCAATGAAGCCATAGGCGATCCGGAGCGGGCCTATTTGCGGGCGCTACCCACTCATATTCGGGTGGAGTTTGAGCTAGGCAATGATCCGGCCCATCTGTGGCAGCAACAAACGCCCTTCTCGCTGCTGCTGGTGCATGGCAGTCCCCGACGCGTCAATGAATATCTGTTTGAGGATCGGGGAGATCGAAGCCTTGCCCGTGTGCTGGAAGGAGCCAGCGCGGATATTTTGTGCTTTGGCCACACGCACAAGCCTTTTCACAAGGTGGTGAGCGCCGAGGGCGAAGGCGAGGCACCGTATTACCGACATGCGATCAATATTGGTTCAGTTGGTAAACCCAAAGACGGCGATCCACGGGCCTGTTATGTGCTGCTTACCATTGATGAGACCGCCCGCCCTGGTTTGGCTGATGGGATCAGTGTTGAGTTTATCCGCGTTCCGTACGATGTGGAACGCGCGGCCTTTGCCGTTGAGCAAAGCGAATTGCCAGATGTGTACGCCCAGGCGTTGCGTCTGGCTCAGTAACTTTAACATCAGCAGAAAATGACTTGGACATTGTTTCTGCTTTTTGTTGTTTGCCTTCAGCAATTAGACAAGCCAACGGGTCCTGCTGAAAATGGCCTGTATCTGACCGCATCCGACTTTGAAGGTGGGCAGTTGGTCTATCCCTTCCGCGCCAACCGGAAGGGATGCCACTGGCGGCCAGGTCGCCACGGCCGTAGAAGCATGATGCTAGTCCTGCCTGATACGATTATCCAGGCCGATGAATCAACCTATTGGGGATTTCGCCGGGCAGGCCGAAACCTGACTTACGAAGTGATCGACCATGACAGATTGGTTCTTTATTCGGTGGAAAGTTTTGGTATGGAAGGCAGGCGCATTTTCTATTATTTCAGTGCATCCTCTGATGCCCCGGTCATGCGGCTGAGCCGAAAGCAACTTCACCTAACCTTTGGGCATCACATCCACTTTCTCCGCCTATTGGATTCTATGCCCCCTTCGGTCAAATTAACCGATTACATGGTACGAGAAGGCCATACCAGTCTGGTCGAGTTTTTCCGCAGAAGCCAGATAATTCATAGGCCCAATAAGTAACCCATGCTTACAAACGACTGAAGTGATAAAACCTTATATGTTAATCTTGCATTAAAGCTAAATAGGTTTGAAGATAATAGTAGCTGACAAATAAAAGCGCTCCTCCACTCATGATCTGAATGCTGCGCCTAAACCAGGTAAGCTGAGCGAAGCGAGACACGGCCCCGGCGAAAAGCCCCACGAATAAAAAAGGAAGCCCCCTACCAATTCCAAACGTCAGGGACAGTAGTAATCCATACA
The DNA here is from genome assembly GCF_039541915.1 of Nibrella saemangeumensis. NCBI lineage: Bacteria > Pseudomonadati > Bacteroidota > Cytophagia > Cytophagales > Spirosomataceae > Nibrella > Nibrella saemangeumensis. Next base: position 50,164 of record NZ_BAABHD010000078.1, on the reverse strand, counting down.
CAGGGCTGGCGGTTGCCGCCGCTACCGAGAGTAACAGCAACAGCGGGGCGGCCGATGTCCCCAGGCTAAAGATAAAACTATACCCAAAGGCTCCGCTGATGCCCGGCTTACGAAGGACAGCCAGTTGTTTTTCCTTCAGGCGAGGACCGTAAAACGATATTATGGCCGCTAACAAGGAAATGATCGCCATGCCTAAGGCCCAATAGCGGCCAAAAGATTCTGTCAGAATAGCCCCCAGTCTACCCGCTAATGCACCCAGTAGGGTTAAATTCACAACGATCCCGGCAAAGAAGGCCGTAGCCACGAGAAACCCTTGCTGACGGGAATTATTAGTTTGGGCGCTACTGCTCACTAAACCGGCCATGCCCAAACCCACCGGAAGCGTACAGGGGCATACCCCACTGGCTACAATGCCAGCCAATAAGGTAACGGCAAAACTGAGGAAAGAACCTTGAGAAAGACTATCCCCAAAACGTTCAATGAAATCCTCTAACGTCATTATTTTTTGGCTTCCACCGGCTTACCAGCCTGGTACCCTAACTCATTGATAGTCTTTACCAACTGCTCCGGTGAAACTTTGCCCTGGGTGTAAGTCACTTTTGCTTCCCGCTTTTCCAGGCTCACCGTTACATCCTGCACCCCTTGCAGGGAAGCCACATTCTGTTTAACATTCGCTTGGCAGGCACTACAAGACATACCTTTCACGGGTATAATAACCGTTTTTGCGGTCCCTTGCAGGCTTTGTTGCGAAGTGGTCTTTTCTTCCCCTTTTAAGGCCTGTCTATACGAAAGAGTCATTAAGCCCATCCATCCTAGGAGACCCAGGCACAGAAGTCTTTTCGTTAGAGTACCCTGAGGCAGCGATATAGTTTTCATGATCGAATTGTACTGTTTACGGGTAAATAAATTGGTTTGTTGTTGACCATCGTTGCTGGATGCTTACGCTTCAATAGCGGTAAATCCGGATTCCCGAAGCGCTTCTTTCAATTGCTGTTGGCCTACTTTCGTGGGCTCATACCGTACAAAGACGTGTTTTTGAGCTATTTTGGAGGTTACCTCCTGAACGCCCGGTAACTCGGTCAAGGTAGCCTTAATGGTTCCGGCGCAGCCCTCACATACCATATCGGGCACCCGGAACGCCACTTGGGCTAGCGATTCAGGCTTAGCCTCATAGGGCTTTTCCAGCTTAATGGAGCGAATACGAAGTGTGTTTACCAAAATAGCAAAAATACTAATAATCATGACCGCAATAGCGAGTAGCGGAGTAATCAAACCCAGGGCGGCCAGCACCATGCCGACGATATTAAAGAGTACCGCCACGATCACATTGCCAGTCATTGTCCGGTAACTGGCTTTGCCTAATATCAAGGCATTGACCACATCCATGAGCTTATCACCGATTAAGATTACTCCGGCTGACTCAATAGCTACGTCCGTTCCGGCACCGATGGCAATCCCTACATCCGCCTGGGCCAGGGCGGGTGCATCGTTGATGCCATCTCCCACCATCGCCACTTTTCGGCCTTGGGCCTGCAGGGATTCCACGGCGGCCACCTTATCGGTTGGCAAAAGCTCCGCCTGAACCTGTTGCAACCCTAACGTTTGGCCAATGGCCTGGGCAACCGGCTTGGCATCTCCCGTCAGCATGACCGTAAGGATACCTCTTTGATTTAACTTGTGAATCACCTGAGCCGCCCCTTGTCTTGGGGTATCCTGAAGCGCGACCAGGCCGATCACGTTATTCCCTTTGGCTAAACCGATGACAGTTTTACCTTCCGCCCCCAAACGGATAATCTGCCCCTTTACCGTAGAGGGGAGTTGAACTCCTTTCTCTTGCAGAAAAGAAGGTTTCCCGGCTATTACTTCCTGCCCCTGATAGGTTGCCAAGACCCCTTTTCCGGGAATTGCCCGAAAGTTTTCTACGTTCCACGGCGGCGCACCTTCCTTCTTTGCATAAAAGGTAATCGCCTGTCCAATCGGATGCTCAGAGCGGCTTTCCAGAGCGGCCAACAGGGCTAACATTTCTTGGGAATCCTTTCCAAAGGCTTCTATCTCGGTCACTGTGGGTTTCCCGTAGGTCAACGTGCCGGTCTTATCCAGCACGACCGTATCCACAATGGAGAGTCCATGAAATACCTCACTGGCTTTGACCAATAGACCAATAGAGATCCCCTTGCCACCGGCAATAGCGGCCAGCATCGGGGTCGTGATGCCCAGCGCACAAGGATACCCCATAATGATTGTGGTAATCAGCACGATCGTGGCTTGCGTAAAGTTACCCGTGAGCAGAGCCCAGGCGGCGAAGGCCAGCCCCGCGACAATGAAAACCACCGGTCCGTAATAATTCATCAAGCGATCTGCTAGCAACTCAATGGGTGGTTTGCGTTCCGCAATCGTACTCATGAGCCGGACAATCTGATTTAAAAAGCTATCCTCTCCCGTCTTGGTCACCTGAACCTGAAGGGCACCATCCAGATTCAATGTTCCCCCAATGACTTTGGCACCCACTTCCTTGGTGACGGGTACGGATTCCCCGGTGAAGCTGGATTCATCGACACTGGCTGTGCCCGAGATCACTTCACCATCCAGGGGCAATCGCTCACCCGGCCGCACTTCCACCACTTCGCCAATGGTAACCTCTTTCGTTAACACCTCAACGAGTTGATTTCCCCGAAGCACCCGGGCTTTGGAAGGCTGCAAGGAAAGCAACTTACGCACAGCTTCCGAGGCTTTCTTGCGGGTATCTAATTTAAAATAGGCAAAGAACAGGTGCAGCGACATCAGCCAGGCGGCGAGAGGCAAAAAATTAGGCCAGGCAGGATCAAACAAGGCGAGAACCCCTACCATAAAAGATCCCCATGCACCCGCCGATAAAAGGACATTGGCATTAATGACCCGTTGGTTAATGGCCATCAGGGTCTTGCGCAAAACCGGATACCCGACCCAGAATAGTACTACCAGGGCCACAGCAAAGCTAAACCAAGCCCGGTAGGGCGCTGGCAAGGCAAACAAATTGATGGGATCAATCAGCAGATCCAGTACCGAGAGCACCATGCCTATGGTACCGCGCTGCTTAATCACTTGAAACAAATCCTCATCATTTTGATATTGCTGAACTTCCGTGGCCGACACACTGTAGCCCAGTTTCTCGACCGCGTCGGCCAGCTCGTCCCGCTTGATTTGGGCCGTATCGGCTTCGACCAGCACAATCCCGTGCACCAGATTCACCATCACGCTTTTCACGCCGGGATACCGCTTGAGTGCCGTTTCCACACTCATGGTGCAGAAGGAGCACATGAGCCCTGATACCTTCATTTGAACGGTTTCCGTTGCCATGCTATTTTTTGGGTAAAATCCTTTTCTAACTTACATTTCATGCTTCTTGGCAAAGGAGAGCCACAGGGGGGGTGTTTGCCAAGCCGGTGGTAAAAAATTATTCTTCCGGTTTGTCCTTGAGCTTGTTTAAGTTCTCATCAATGGTTTGTAACTGGGCGATCACCTGGCTAACTTCTTTCAAGCCGAGTTTGGGAAATTCCTGGCGGATAAATTCTATTTTATCGGCGTCTCCGCAGTTTCCTGGACAGGCATTGACAACATTGACAATCTTTTGAGCTAAATCCTTCCTTAGGGTCTCATCCAGGACCACATAAATGGCTTTTTGCAGGGCCCCTTCTACTGCCTTGAACTGCACAAAAATTTCATTGGGATCTCGTTGCTCATCGAGCATGCGTTCAATGCCCTCAATCTGCCCTTTAATGTAATGCAAGCGCTTTTTTAAGTCTCTTGTGTCCATTTTTCTGCTTTTTTACAAGGGTAAACATTAGGGGGGGGTGTTTGGCAACTATACCTCTGTTTTTTTATTGATCTGACTCCTTAATATCCTGAGCACTCGGGTAGGTTGATCGGGGCCGGTTCGTGGGAGCGATTCCGGAACGGCCGTGGTCCGGCATTCCGGAGCGGGACCGTTCACACTTTTAGATGTTCTCCTATTTAGTTATTTAGAAGGGGCGGACGCTGGTTGCGTATGCTACGGAAAAACGTTAACAATAGCCAATATTTTACCGTGGCAGACACCGGTTTTTACCGGTACCCCTAGTATACAGTAGTTTCATTAGCCGGTATGACCCGGTTATTCTTGTAGTACAGAAGAAATGCTATTGTATAAGTGCTGATCGTGCTGGATCAAGTCGTTGAGCACTCATGGCAAAAAAGCGTTTTCCCCGCCGGGTCCGATACCCAAGGGTATTCAGCCGCTCGGCAATGGCGGCATAGGTTAGTCCCTCCTTCCGATACAGCCGTACCAGTTCGGCTGCCTGCACATTGCTGGGGTGGGTACGGGCGTTGTGCTGCTGTACCTGCCTGCCTAATAGGTTAATAGCCGGTGTCATATTAGGCATACCAAGCTGATGTCCCTGGGCTTTTTTAGCCGCCAGCGCCTGCCGGGTGCGATCAGCGATCAGCTCCCGCTCGTGCTGAGCCAGTACAGCCATAATGCCCACCGTTAAAGTATTGGCATCGGGAATGTCGCAGGCCACAAAGTCTACTTCGGAATTGCGCAGCGAAAAAATAAAGGAAACGTTGCGGCTCAAACGGTCAAGCTTGGCGATCAGTAGCCGGGCCCCGTGCTGCTTGGCAAAGGCGATGGCGGCTTGAAGTTGAGGGCGGTTAGCTTTTTTACCCGACTCTACTTCAATAAACTCGGCCAGCAGCTGGTCCCCGTTCTTGAGAAACCGCTGCACAATTTCCCGCTGCGCGGAGAGGCCTAGTCCGCTCTTGCCCTGACTAGCTGTAGAGACGCGGTAGTACGGTACGTAGTTCATCCCAAAATGAAAGGGTCCTAGTAAAGTAACGGAAGACACCTACTCTTTTCCACTTCTATCCCCTTTCCAATAAGGGTAAGAGCAGCCGCTGATTTTGCCTGAATTTTTAGCGGAGGCGTGTTCCACGGGTAAAGATAAGGAAAAATGGGGCTTTATAACGTTCTGGCAACGGGCGTTGTTAAAATGTTATGGCTACTAAACAAGCACGATTAGTTACATGCTTGTTTCAGAAGAAGCAAGAGGAAATTCTAGTCAGGACAGGAGACAGGGCTTGAATGTGCGTCTAAGCCTTGTAAATTTTATATATTACCCGTTGCCGTAAGTATTGCTCCGGCATTTACTCGTATAAGAGTGGCTAAACGAGGGTTCAATAAGGCAGTTGTATAAGCACCATTGTTGTATAGTATGCCGAACTACTTAGAGACAACAATCCACTGCAGTCAGTAAGCACTCTTTACTAGATGGTGAAAAACACCAGCTGCTATTTTGGAAGAAATGTCCATCAAATGGAGGAAATAGACAGTTTACATATCCGACAAGAATACGCTCAGACAAATTTGTCCAATCGGCAAGCAGCGGAGTTGATTTAGTTGTGTCGCAGAGAGGGACTAATGTACCGGGCCATTGCCATTCGGGTAAACCAAATAAGCTATCGTACTTGAGGAGGGCAGGAATTGTTGGCTATAAGTGTCAAACTACTACCAAGACGTATATAAACAATGAGGAAAGTCAATAAAATCTTTGTAGATGTCCTAATAATATAGGAGATATTGAACTTAAAGACACAAAAATTTGCTTTAATTAGAGTTTATTGTAAGATTTACACAAAAAACGCGTATAAAATCTATGTTAGTCGAATTTAAAGTAGCGAACTTTCGGTCTATAAGGTCTGAGCAGGTATTTACCATGGCTGCAGAAAGCGGTCGTAATAAGTCAGACAATACTTTTTCTTTGACTTTAGCTGATGGTAGTGAGGAACGACTTCTACGTTCTGCAGTCATTTACGGAGCCAACGCTTCCGGCAAGTCTACCTTTATACTTGCATTCCTTGTTTTTCGCTATTTTGTAAGTGAATCTTCTAAATTCAAAGTTGACAAACCAATTAACTGTTATGAACCGTTTCTATTAGACGTAGATTTTGAAAATGCGCCTGTAGAATTTGAAATTACTTTTATAAATAAAGAAAAAATTAAGTATAGGTATGGCATTAAATTTAACCGAAATTACGTATTGTATGAACAACTTGATTTTTATCCGAATGGAAAAATAACTAATCTTTTTAAAAGATCTTCTGAATCAGAAGATTATGATACGTTATCCTTGGGGAAAAGTTTAAAAGATAAAAATATTTCCCGAAAAGTATTTAAAAACCAACTATATCTTTCTCGTTTTGGCTTTAGCGAACCACATGATCAATTAACTCCTATATACCGCTATTTAAATGAGTTAAATATATGGAATGCGTCAAACAAAATTAGGCTTGATTCGCTAAGAAAAGATATCTCAAAGCTAATTCTTGAACCAAATAATCAAATTTTTGCAAAGAAATTGAGTAAATTAATCAAAGTTGCAGACACGAAGATTGAAAATGTTTCAGTAAAAGTCGCTTTAGAAAATGAATTTGAATTTCCTGACTTCTTACCTGAAGATTTGAAAAAACAGTTTATTGAAGATAATAGTATAAAAGCATTTGCTACTCACACTTTGTATAAAGAAAAAAATGAAATCGGAATACGAGAACTACCATTTGATGAAGAATCACAAGGCACGAATGTACTATTTGCTTTAGGTGGCTTAATTTTACAAACTCTAGATAAGGGTGGAGTGATTATTGTTGATGAATTGGATAATAGTTTACATCCCAAATTGTCAAAATTTTTAGTTCGTTTGTTCAACAGTCCAATTACTAACAAATGGAATGCACAACTAATTTTTGCGTCACATGAAGTTACGCTTCTAGATAAAGATAATCTTCGAAAAGATCAAATATGGTTTACTTCAAAAGATAAATTTGGAGAAACTGAACTTTTTTCTGCTAAGGATTTTGAAGGAGTTAGGGATGATACGCCTTTTGATAAATGGTATAATAGTGGCAAATTTGGAGGAGATCCAAAGATTAAAGAAGTAGAGTTTATTTTTGGAAATGACTAAAAAAAAGAGAACTCCAGCAACCTCTATATTTATTGCCTGTGAGGGTAAAAATACTGAACCTATTTATTTTGAGAGAATAAGTGAGGAGATAGAAGAGATGGGTCAGTTAGTTGTAACTATATACCCCGACCGCAATGAAGATAATCCTAAATCAGATGCGTTAGGGTTGATTAAAGAGGCACAAAGTAGAATTGACGATTATGATGAAGTGTGGGTCGTTTTTGATAAGGATGGGTACACAAAGCATAAAGAGGCTTTTGAACTAGCTGATCAACTTATTAATAATAAAAAAATTAAAGTTGCATTTTCAAGCATTGCATTTGAGCAATGGGTATTACTTCATTTTGAAAAGTGTTCGACTCCTTTCCCAAAGTCAGAAAATGTAATAAAAAAACTTCAAGAAGAAAAATACTATCCTGATTATAGCAAAAAGGCAAATTTTGACATTTATCCTACTTTAAGGGATAAAACAAAGATTGCAATTGAAAATGCAGCTTGGCTTAGGTATACTATAAAAAGCCAACTTGTAAATACACCAATTTTCGAACTTTCATCTTACACAGACATAGATTTCTTAGTAAAGAAATTATTTGGTATTGATAATTTAATTACTTGGGCATCATTAAATAATCAATATAACCTTGATGGTTTAATTATTACTCCGCGATTGATGGATAATAACTTAACTTTTGAAATTACTAATGACGTAAATGTGTCCTACTTATTAAACCAAAATAATTTACAAGACAATATTCAAGTATTTAATAGCCAAGATATTATCATTCCAATCACGATTGAACAAACTACTTTAATCGAACCTGGGCAAACTCTATTAAGTAAAATACAACTTCCCGCTGATGCCGTAGCAAGCTATTGCCATTTCAATCATAATAGAATTACCCTAAAGGTTATACTTCAATAAATATATTAGTGACCTTGACCTAAATCCTGGACAGTCAAAACGGATATGTTACCTAAATTATGTCATGTACTTCATAGACTTAGCTTTAAACGGTCACTCAGTGTCAAGCATTAAGATGAATCTACTTGAACCATAACCTAAACACTTGATTTTCATATAATTAGCCTATTGAAAATATAATTAAAATCATAATAATAAAAAAATTCACTTTTTTTTCACTTTTATCTGTCACAAAGCAGACAAGTCTGCATATAATTATTAGAAGCACCATAGTAACCCATTCCGCAAACGTATACGACCGTGGATTTTACAACACTCATTGGGCTGCTGTCAAAACCCGACAAAACGACCGCAGAAATTAAAACTTGTACAAAAGAGCTTTATGTCAAATATGGCAATTCCTTAATAGGTTTTGGAAAATACCTACTATTTACAAGGGAAGGTGCTATGGCTGAGGATATTGCCATTAAGCTAATGTATAATACATTGGATAAAGCGACTCAACGTTTAAAGACGGGACAGATTACTTCTGAAACGCATCTGAAGAACTGGCTGTTCGCCGTTTTCAAGAATGACGTTCTTGGGCATATACGGGCCCTCCCGGATGAACTGTATCATGAGGAATATATTGACCATCCACCTGAGAATGACGACGAAAATGAAAGCCGGGTAATTAGAAGTGAAGCGATGCTTGATACTATAGTTGACGAAATAAGTAGCTTTAATGATGAGGACCGAGAACGAGAACTTTTAATTGGGGACAATGTTTGGGCCTTACTTGATACCCTTTCCGACCATGAAAAAGACATAGTGTTACTCAGGATAAAAGAAAATTTATCCTATAAGCAGATAGCCCAACGGCTAAACGTGACAAATGTCAGTACGCTACGCCAACTCTACGGACGAGCGATAGAAAAATTGCAGAAGGTTTACTCGCAACCTACAAGACCAACCCCAACCAAATGACTTATAAATTAGACCCCTTCGAGACGCTTTTAAAACTTGCATTATCAGAAGGAGAATTCACAAACGAATTTCAAGCCGAAGTTGAAGCCACCTTCAACGGCCAATACGCTACACAGATTGATCCCATAAAAGAGGCTGCAATTCTAAACCGATTAGAGTATTCCGTTGCGAATGAGACGGTAGGCCAACTAATAAAATCAGTAATCAATCTGGAGCAAACAGACGTCTCAACATTATTACTTCAAACAGGGCTAGCTGAAGAAACGTTTGCTGATCTTACAGAAGATCGCATCCTAATTGATCGTATAGCTATTATGATGTTTAAGCGGCTAATGAATCAACTAGCTATACCCTTTGAACGACTTGAGAAAGCGGTGTGGGTAACGTATCAACTAATTGGAGACGTAGTAGCTAGCCAAAGGGTATCGCTTGAGGGCCGTCGCTTTTATCGCCAGAGCTCGCCTGGAATAAATGAAACTAGCGCTCAGCATCGAAATATACCTGTCTCACGATCTACTAAGCAAAACCAACGGAGTATGCTAGACCAGTACATGGCTGAATTGAAAGAAATTTACTAAGTCTTTATTTATGGACTGGTCTTATTCAGCTCTGACTACATTTAGAAGGTGCAACAGGCAATACTATTTTGGCTATGTTGCACCTTCGCACTATTTCACCGATCCGTATCGTCGTAAACTTTTTGAGTTAAAAAATTCAAAAAGTTTACACATGTGGCAAGGTTCTGTTATCGATTATATCGTGGAAACGGAAGTAGTAGATGGTCTTCGCAAACGAAAAAAGTTAAATTTCAATCAAATTGCTCAAAAAGGAGTTGAACTTGCCCAAAGACAATTTGCTTTTTCTGAAAGTCTGAAATATAGAGAAAAAGGCTTATCAAAAGCCGGTGTGGGAGCCGATTATTGCATTCTAGATATTCATGAATCTCAAAAACCCTATACTGAGGAGGAGATACAGAACGTTTATACGCAAATTCATGATGTACTTTCTAAATTCTCTACCCTAAAAAGTCCAATAGATGGACGGCTAATGAGCAACTTCATTGAAGACCACTCACTAATAATTCCTAATGTAAGATTTATAAAGTTTGAATTTGAAAATATACGGGTAACGCCCCAAATTGATTTACTTTTGGGGAAGGGAAATAAAGCTGTTATTATTGATTGGAAAGTTTCTGATAGTGATGTTTCTGACTACTCGTTGCAATTGATCATTGCCGGAATTGCCGTCCTTTATACTAACCAGCAACGGTTTGGAAAAGCATATATGCGTTCAACAGATATTGAGTTATGGGAAGTTAATTTGTTAACGCAGGAACTGAAAAAGCACCCTTTTACAACCGACGAAATTAATCAGACAATTGACTACATCTACTTAAATGCAGATGAATCAACTTTGATGCAAAAGCAGGAAAGTCAAAAACCTTTTGTCGATGACTTTCCCATAACGGATAAACCCTCGACCTGCCAATTTTGTAAGTTTCGGTATATGTGTAGTTATTTACTGGAAAACAATTATGAGTACAACGAACAGCAATATTCTGAATTTGTTCAAACTACAGAATTTACGTGAACTCTCTTTTGTCTATCAACTAGTTAAAGTCGAATTGCCTAGGTCGCTTAAAGCTCCTTCGCTCAAACAAACTCATTGGAATGCAGTTCTTTTTGAACTAGCATCTCAGACAAAGGGACCCGTAGGTACTGTTTATGAAGCAGGCGTTAAATACGCAGCAATTAAAGCGTATACTCCCTTAATTACCAATCGAATTTTATTAGCGCCCCAGCTAGCTACTGTTTCTTTGGTAAGCGGAGGCGTTCGACAGATCAACTATGCCGCTTTAGCTCCAGAAGAAGTTGATTTAGCTCAGCAATTCCTATACTTCTATATTCGGGAGCAGTTGAGTGCGAAATCTTTATGGAAGTATAATAACAGTGAATTCTTCGTACAGCAACCTACTTACCGTCCTCGAAATAGAAATATTGAAGTTTACGAGGGTTTTAATTTTAAGCTTAAATACATTAACAAGGAGTTCTATATTGGTCTAGATTTAGCACACCGATACACAGACCGCCAGTTTCTTCACGAACGAATTTTTGGCCAGGATATACAAAAAATTAATAACGAACTCCGAGGAAAAAGATTGCTTTATTTTAATGGTAATTCGGTTTATCCAGTAGAGTTTAAGGGAATTGGAAAAGCAATTAACGTCCAGAGATTTCGAAAGAACCCAGAGCAGGAAGTAACCGTATACGACTACATTCGAACAGAGGGATTGTACGCTAGTTCTCAGTCCTCGATTTCTTTAATTGAGAATTGTCCTACATTACTGCATACCTATACCAACCGAAGTGACATAAAATCTGGCGCAACTTGTTTTGCTAAACTAGTTAAAACACTTAAGGATGAAGACGCCCGGCCACTTCAGCGGGAAACGATTTATGGTCCACAGCAGCGATTTGAACGAATTCAATCGTACGTTCGGGATTATTTTCAGACAATCACATTCAATGGAGTCACCTTGTCTGTTAACCAGCAGCCATTAGAACTAGTCTTGCCTGTATTTAAGTTACCCACGTTTAAATATAAAAATGATACCATCTTCGATCCGCTGAATCACGACTCTATGCTTACAAATAACCTACGTGATTTTGGTAAAGTAAGAAAACAAGGGATATATCAGAACGGCATTTTAACGCAAAACTACTTTGGGCCTAACTATTTATTTATGCCTGAAAGCTTAGGTTATCAGTTTGCAAAGAGTGTAAAATATAATCTTGATAAAAATATTCGGGCTATCGCCAAAAATTTTGAAGGGCTTATCATTGTGATGTATGATGAAAGTGACGTTGCTAGTGCTTATAAACAATTTAAATCGTTTAAAAATTTACTAAACCGACGCCAAATTGATGAAGGCGCTGGTTTGTTTATTTTGCCGGATCATAAACACAATTCAGACCGATTTTTAAAAGATTTACATGACTGCTTAAAAAAGGAGTATTATCCAAACCTCAGGTTTCAATTTGCTAGCGCAAATCGATTTATTAGATTTTTCCAGAAGGTGAACCATCCCAAGTTTGGCTGGGTCTACGATGTTAACAAAACTTTATTTCAGGAATATAAATCGTATTTATCAAACCTACTATTTGAACTATTGATTATAAATTACAAGTGGTTATATGCTCTACAACATCCACTAAATTATGATATATATGTAGGTATCGATGCCCATGATTATTACGCGGGCTTCTGTTTTTTCTACCGAAATGGTGAACAGATTGTTTTCGATTACAAACGAATTTCTAAAGGTACCGGAACGTTTCGAAACGAAAAGATTAACGCTGAATTAATAGCTGACGTTTTGGAAGAAAATTTAAAAGAACATATTCCACTCTATGCTCCAAAGCCCAATGGAATTATTTTATTACGAGACGGTATTTCGTTTGGTGAAGAAGAAATTGCATTACGGGAAGTTCTCGCCCGTTATTCTGTAAAACAGTTTATACCCGAACAATTCAGTTGGGGTGTAGTAGACGTAAAAAAGCAATCTAGTCTCACCCTCCGGACGGCCGTGCATAGTGGGGCTAAACTAGAAAACCCGGTAGCAGGAACCTATTTCCTCAATGAATCAGAAGGTTATCTATTCAATACTGGATACCCGTTTAAAACGCCTGGTTCATCAAAACCACTGTCCATTGTACTAACGGCGGGAGAAAATATTGAGATTGAAAAAGTGTGCCAAGATATTTATTATCAGTCGCTTTTGGCTTTTTCGGCTCCTGAACAACCTAGTTCTCTACCCGTGCCCATTAAATTGATTGATACTTTAATTCGGTCGTTTGCACATCGTACAGATGAATCTAAACTGGAAAAACTCGCAACCTCTGAAGCTTAATATCTAAACTAATGTCAGAATTAGACGAAGTCGCTGAGCGTTTCTGGAAACTAACCCACCATGCGGATAGCCTCAATGAGGCCATTACCCGAGTTAAGCAAAAAAGTTTGATCACTAGTTTGCCTGCTACAAAACGATATCCACAATTAGAAATTGACGAGGCTACATACGAGGACTCTAAGCAGATTCTATTGAACTTTGTTGAAAAGTTGATTGCGTTTTATGACGCAAAGGGGACATCCATTGACGAAGTAGATAACGTGTTTGAAACGATCCCCTTGAAAGATCAAATTCATGATGAGGCTCGTCAAATCCAGATAATGCTTAACACCAACCAACTTCTTTCTCCTAAGGAGTTTCAATTTTGGGACCGGATAATTACCATTATGGGAAATCAACGGAGCCTATTGTTTCAGAAATTACTCAACGCTTAGTGCATGGTAGACTTCTTAAAGACGGCCTATGTTGATTTATATAATCGAATCCGGAAACTAAAGTCAAAAATTGACGCTCGCTCAACTGAATTTGATATTGATGTTTCTGCACTTTTTGTTCAGGATACATTGGATTTACTGGAAACACTAGAACTTGAAACGTTTCGAATCATTGAAAGTGGCTTTCTTGATTTCGAATTGTTGATGCCCAATAACTTATATCTATATAATAAATACATTTTACGGTACGAATTCATCGATAGTAATTTAGCCGAAATTATTTTGCAATATGATGCAGCCGAGCGGTTCTTCAATCGGCTAATCAATAAGATTTATAAAGAATCAAATATTCTAGCTATTGCCAAACCAATCGTTACTCTTACTAGTAATTCGAAAAAATACTACTGGGTTGAGCAGATTGCCGGAGTAGAAATACTAGCATTACCCCGTGGAGAGGAAGAATGCCTATTGCATTTACCTAATTTATATCATGAAATAGCTCACTTGTTTTGCTTCAAGTACCAGGATGGCAATATGTTGAGCAAATTCATCGCTGAACTTAAACGTTATTTTCATGCCGAGTGGGTTCGTATCAAAAATGAAAAAGTAAAAGTAGAGACTCGACATGCTGAACTGGAAGAGGTTCGTACACTTTGGGAAACAAAATGGGTCTGGGAATTAGCTTGCGATTTAATAGCAACTTTTTTAGTAGGACCCGCCTATGTCTGGACAGCTTTAATTTTAAATACAAAGGCGCAGGGAGAAGACCTATTGTACCGATGGAAGCCGAATCATCCACCGGATGCTACTCGTATTCGGATAATATTGTTGATGTTAGATAAACTCGATTTACAGTTTGAACGCGAGCAAATCAACCAGGTTTGGACTAAGTTTCTGGCACTAACAAAAAACCCCAGACCAACTCATTACAAAAGTTACTTTCCTGACCAAATTCTTGAATTGTTAGTGGAGGAGGTATTCTCATTTTGTAAAGATGCCCGTCTTGTGCCGATATCTACCTTACTAAAAGAGCCGACTACAACGTTCGCCGTTCAGCTCAACGAAACCTGGAGTTATGCCCGCGCACACCAAAGTTTGTTCGATATTTATGAAAGAGATTTTCTTTTAAAATTAAAGCGTGAATTAGGACTAATTATAGATTATGAAAATTCAACCGAGGAGGAAGAAGAAGACTTTGGTGATTTAACCCAGTTGTAGAAGGAAAAGTAAGTAACGGTTGGCTAACTAAATTTTTTCAAAAAATCACTCAAAACACTGTCACAAAACGAGCGGATACGCATATTATAATTGAAACCGTTCAAATGCTGACTCGATGCACTTCGATCTCGATAAACACTTCTGTAGCGATCCGTAGTAAAAATGCTCCCTACTCTAGGTGGCACTACAGTAAGGAGCCAATTGACTTATTCCGCGAATAATGGGCGTACGGTTGGCAACCGATGCCGTCAGTCAACTGGGTACAAATCAAACCTGAATCAAGCCACCATACCGAGTTGTGCCTGGTTACGAGACTCCCCGACCAAAATAGTAGGGAGCAATCAACAAAAAAACAAGCACGTCTCATGGACAAGCATATTGAGCATACTGATGTCGTGATTATTGAAGAAATAATCATATTAAAAGTAGTTAACATTCATGTTTATGCCCGCGCTGGACAAAAACCACCTAAGGCAGAGAAATACGAAATACAAATTGACCGTATTGAATATCTGGTCGATAAGGAGCATATGACAGGTCGTGAGCTGTTGACACTTGCTGGTAAACTACCGGTTGAACGATTCCAACTCAATCAGAAACTGCATAAAGGCAAAGTAGAAAAGATTGGACTGGATCAAGTGGTCTGTTTTACCGATCCCGGCGTGGAAAAGTTCATGACAGTACCATTGGATCAGACTGAAGGTAAACTGCCCCGCCGGCAGTTTACCCTTCCTGAGGAAGATCTGGAAGCGCTTAATACAAACTGTGCTATTTGGGAAACAGTTTCTGAAGGAAATGGCCAATGGGTGTTAATCGATGAATTTCCTCTGCCTAACGGCTATGGGGTTCAAACAGCAACTATTGCTATAAAAATTGAACCTGGCTATCCGCGCACGCAGTTGGATATGGTTTACGTTTATCCGCCATTACAGCGGGCAGACAATCAGCCCATTAACGCTCTTTGTGGCCAGATGATCGACGGGAAAATGTTCCAGCGTTGGTCTCGCCATCGTACCGGAGAGAATCCCTGGCGGGATGGTGAAGACAATCTGTCAACGCATCTTCTTTTAGTAAGCTTCTGGTTTGAACAGGAATTTCAAAAACGCCCCGCTCCATATGCAGTACCAGCTTAATATCGCCGGTCCCCACTACGAACTTCTAAAACAGCATCTCCTTCCCGGCGACGGGAAGGAGGCTGTGGCAGTAGCCCTCTGTGGACGTTATAAAAATGATCAAGTAACGAAATTACTCGTTCATCAGGTAGAAGTCATTCCCTATGAAGAATGCGATCGGGGTGGAGATTATGTTCACTGGCGAACTGAGAGAATTCTACCGCTTTTAGAAAAAGCGAGTGAGCTTAATTTAAGCTTACTTAAAATTCATAGTCATCCGGGCGGGTATTATGATCGGTTTTCTGAGGTTGATGATGAGTCAGACCTTCGGCTATTCCCCTCGGTGTTCGGTTGGATGAACGATGACGAACCACACGCCAGTGCAATTATGTTACCCGATGGAAAAATAATTGGCCGCGTATTTTTTCCGGATAACTCGCACCTATATCTCGACAAAGTTGTGCTAGTGAGTGACCAAATCCAAATCTGGAACTCCCAGCAAAACTTCTCACAAGTTGAGGAATCTGGCCGAAGAACAGCGCAGGCGTTTGGAGAAGGGACTTACCGCCAACTGAAAGAATTACGGATTGGGGTCGTTGGTTGCTCTGGCACAGGTAGTCCAGTCATTGAACAACTAGCTCGATACAACGTAGGAGAATTAGTGATAATTGATCCAGACCGGGTTGAGCATAAAAACTTGAACCGTATTCTAAACTCGTCAGCTACCGATGCAGCACAACATCGTTTAAAAGTTGATGTTCTAGCTGACGCCGTAGAGCGGATTGGCTTAGGAACCAAAGTCAGGAGGTATGCTGTCAATTTGTATGACAATCATGAAGCACTTCTCGATCTTGCTGGTTGTGATATACTCATCGGTTGTATGGATAGCGTGGATGGTAGACATCTATTGAATCAGCTGGCTACCTTTTTTCTTATTCCATATATTGACGTTGGTGTAAAGTTAGAAGCAGATGGGCATGGAAGTGTTGATAAAATTGTTGGAACGGTTCACTATTTGCAACCTGGAAGATCGTCATTGCTAAGTAGAAAAGTGTATGACCCTGAAGACCTGCGGGCCGCTGGAACTTACCGGCAAAACCCTGAAATGTTCCCTGAGTTGGCCAAGAATGCTTATATACGGAACATTAACGTTGATCGACCGGCCGTTATAAGCGTCAATATGACATATGCCAGCTTTGCCGTAAATGAGTTGTTAAATCGTTTACATCCTTTCCGAACGGAGTCACCAAAGCAATATGCCCGCTCGATGATTGATTTGACAGAGATGTGCATCATCACAGAATCAGAATCTGATTTTGAGCGCGATATATACTTAGCGAAACGAATTGGTAAAGGCGATTCAGGAGCATTGTTTTTAGAGATGCCTGAACTTTCTGTACTGACTTTATGAAATTCTTGTGGCGGTTTACACAAAAAATCTGGGAACGTTGGTTTAAACAGTCAGCCAAGCTAGTATACGTTGATGACTTACCAGAAAAGTTGAGTAAAGATGGATTTTACGTCATTGGTGATCCTAAAAATCCATGGCTGTTAGCCTTCATTTGCCCATGTGGTTGCCAGGAAATCATACAACTAAGTCTACTGACAGACTATCGACCACATTGGACGTTTTCGGTTGAAAAACAGCAACGAGTTACCATTATGCCTTCTGTTTGGCGTCAAGTTGGCTGTAGAAGTCACTTTTGGATTAAGTCAAGTAAAGTTACCTGGGTCTAAACGGAAGTCGATCTTTTAGTCAGTAGTAGGTTGATTTGCCTACGTATACAGGATTACGTTCAAAAAACTCACTTAAATTTAAAACCAGCTAATTAATATGGATAACCGTAAGTTTTTCTTCGGGGTTTTAATTGGGACAGCGATATTCGTATACTTAATCGGGTCCTTTCTGATTGCAACTTTTGACATCACAATGTGGAAAGATGGTGATCGCTTTTTAATTGTAGTGTTTTATTTAATTTTGGTTAGTTCGGCTTTAAAAGCACTGACGGAGCAAAGTAAGCCAGATAAATCCAGGCAAAAGGATTTAGCTAACTCCCAGCAGACAGAATAAGTCAATTAAGCACAAAATATAAATAGAAAGTACTCCGTCTGTTGTGGAGTACCTTCTATTTAATATGATCAATATAACCACTTGTAGTGCTTAAATGTGTATTTCGGAGATGCTGACCCACTCCCGTAATTTTTTCGGCAATGACCTGCTGGATCTGCCAGCCCATCTTCCAGGCGTAACCTTCAGCAATCTGACGGCCATAGTCCTGAATACGCTTGAAGACGAGCGTGAAGCTGACGGCCTGCACAGGGATATCAATGTTGGCGTTAACACGGGCTGTTCTCATGCCGACGAGCTACTCAACTGTACTGACCTAAGCTAAGGTTCAAATCAGTACACCTTACGGCCAAAAACATGAAGCTATATCCAACTAAAAGACTCTTTTCCGGGGTATCTAACACATTCTGGGTATATCCGCCACGTGAAGGCTATAATTAACTAACAGTTAGATAGTTATACAAATTTAACTACCTGTACTTTGGGGCTATTTCACCGTTTTGGCTAAATGGCTTAGAAAATGGCTCAATTTCACTTCTAAAAGCCTCTTTTTGTAATAGATTCACCTTTAAGGGTATTTTTTGCCCTAAAAGCATAGTAATTATTCGCTTTTACATGTACCTAAACGGCAAAATTACTTATTCTCCAAAACGGTCGTTAAAAGCATACATTTCGGCGTAAGATGCTGTTTTAAAATTACTTACCCTCTGTGCGTGGTGGATATACCCAGAATGTGTCAGCTACCCCCGAATTGGGGCTTGGCCCAATGGATTAGTGGTTGACATGAGGAGGGATATTTGAAAAGGGGCGTAAAGGTATAGGTAATGCCAGTTAACTGCAAATGAATTATATATCTTAGAAATTAGTGTAATGCGTATGCAAGAGGGTCCGTAATTGAAAAAAGTACAACGTCCGGCAAGGCAGCAAGTATAGTTGGGCGTTATGTTATTTGAAGGGGCCTTTTTATAAACAAGTCTTTACAATGGAATAGAGGGTCGCTTTACCGTTTCGGACAAAATCCGTCACTTAAGTAATGAGCTGCTGAATATCAGGTAATTATATTTTTACCCAAGGTTTACTTAAGGCAAATTCATTGTCAATCAAGAGTTCAAGTTGACCAGTCCGCTTGTATACAGGAAAGAGGTTAACCGTTTATAAGCCAAGACGTTACGTTATTTAGTTAGATTAGCCAAACTATTCAGGAATCTGGCAATTACCGTTATGTGACGGATTTTGAACCAAACTGCAAATCTACCCATAGCTATTTGATATCTGGCCCGCTTTGGTAGTTGCAATCTATTACGAATTAGTTAACAAAAACGGAGGTTTATAAGAAATCCTGAACGACGGTTGATCTTGAGGTAATGTATAATCCTCAGATATGGGAATAGGTTAAACGATGCATTCTCTAACCTTATTAAAAATCAGCACGTTTACGTTCCATTTTTATTTTGGCCACACCCGGGGCGCTGTGGCGTACCGAGGAATCTGCAGATCTGCAGAGATGATCCCCCGGCAATTTTAAGAAAAGACCTATTTCTCAAATGACCACCTGTAACCTCTTTTCAACTATCTAGCTACAGGTGGTCATTTTCAATGCTAAGCTATATACTTATTGAAACCCAAACTCCGGCATTGCCAAAGCCGACAATATCGGCTCGTCCATCGCCGCTAATATCGGCCAGGAAACGTGGGTGCATGTCAACACGCCAGCCGCCCGCAATGTAGGCGAAGTTGCCTACAATGAGCTGTGGCGGTTGGAAGGTGCCGTCACCGTTGTTTCGGGCCACCCAGACACCAAAGTCACCAAAGCCTACGACGTCTGGTCGTCCATCACCGGTGGTGTCCGCCAGGAAGCGGGGATGCATGTCAACACGCCAGCCCCCAGCTTCATAGCCGAAGTTACCCACAACAAGCTGAGGGTCTTGAAAAGTACCGTCCCCATTATTGCGTGCTACCCACACGCCAGCATTGCCGAAGCCGACAATGTCGGCTCGCCCGTCCCCGGTAAGGTCAACCACCAAGCGGGGATGCCGTTCCACGCGCCAGCCCCCCGCATCGTAGCCGAAGTTGTTTACCATAAGTTGGGGTGCCTGAAAGGTGCCGTCCCCATTGTTACGGGCTACCCACACGCCGGCATTGCCAAAGCCGACAATGTCTGGTCGTCCATCCCCGGTAGTGTCGGCCAGGAAGCGCGGGTGCCGTTCTACGCGCCAGCCACCAGCGTTGTAGCCGAAGTTATCTACTACAAGCTGAGGATCTTGAAAAGTACCGTCCCCATTATTGCGTGCTACCCACACGCCAGCATTGCCGAAGCCGACAATGTCGGCTCGCCTATCTCCGGTAAGGTCAACCACCAAGCGGGGATGCATTTCCACGCGCCAGCCCCCCGCATCATAACCAAAATTGCCCACCAAAAGCTGGGGCAGTTGGAAAGTGCCATTCCCGTTGTTGCGTGAAACCCACACACCGGCATTGCCGAAGCCGACAATGTCTGGTCGTCCATCCCCGGTAGTGTCGGCCAGGAAGCGCGGGTGCCGTTCTACGCGCCAGCCGCCGGCATCATAACCGAAGTTGCCAACGGCTAGCTGCGGTGATTGGAAGGTGCCATTCCCGTTGTTACGGGCCACCCACACACCGGCATTGCCGAAGCCGATAATGTCGGCTCGCCTATCTCCGGTAAGGTCAACCACCAAGCGGGGATGCCGTTCCACGCGCCAGCCCCCAGCATTGTAACCGAAGTTGGCCACCACCAATTGTATGGCAGGGTGATTGGTATCATAACGCGGAGGAGCAACAACTGTCGGGTGCTTATACGTCTTTACAACCTGTTGATTTTCCGGTGGAGCCCAGGGCCGGGTCGTGGGTGGCGCGCCGGACCAGGGCCGGATATTACTGTTGATCCGGGCATCGGTACTTTCCGACCCATAGACAACATTGGGGTCGAGTCTTTCAGGATGTGCAGGGTCCGTCTGCCAACGTGCGTACAGGCGATCAACATTGGAATGCAACAGAAACACAAAAGGATCGCGGAATGACACATGCGCACTTCCCATGTTAACGAAACCGTGCATGGCATTATGAACGATTTCCAAGCTACGACGCATGTTAGGAAAATCAATTGCGGCAAGGATTGCATTGTCATTAGCGGCGGATGCTGGGGAGCCGGCAACAAAACGAACAACGGTTCTGGGTGAATCGGCCGGATTGCCTGAACCATCCCGATGTGGATTGGCACCCGGAACGTAGTAGCCGGCACTCAGCCAAGGTTCACCAATCGGTGCCGAAGTTGGGCCACCGTACCCCATGAAATCCGGTGTAAACAAATTTAACGCCCCGACCGCTCCTCCCCCAAGGTTTGCGTTAGGAACGGCCCTTGGATCTTGTGTCCAATCCCAGTAGTGAAGGGAAAGGCGTGGATTAATTTGCCGCAACAGCTCTTCTAAACGGTTGACAAGCTCTCGGTGCCATGGAATAAATTCGGGCCCGCCGTGAACATGCGTTGCCGCGTGAATTTCGTCTTGTTTAAACCACCATGTTACTCCACCTGGTGGGCTATCAGTTCGTATACCCGGAAAAACCCTTCTGTTCATCTCAATTAAAGCGTCTCGTAAGAGTGCTCTCTCAGCAGGGTCAACGTGTGCGATGTTTCTGCGGATTCCGTCTCCAAGGGCCATTTTGTAACTCCGTTTTGATTTGTTTATAAATTAGTTCTAATTCGATACTCAACTGCCTAAACCGGCTATAGTCATACTATAGGATGAATGTATTCTACTGGGTATTTATGCCGAAAAATTTCAGCTGTAGGGCTTAGGCCAAAATCAAAATAAGGTTTTAAAAGGGTAGATATTTAAGGCAGCTCACCGAAACGTTTGATATTTTTATCTGGTTATTGTCCTTAGAATAAGATGAGTTAAATCGGACCGGCTATGAGTGAGCAATAAAACAGAAAAAGAAGGCAGCGCTTTTCTTACCGCCCCGCAAAACCACGCCTATATGTTATTGTTAAGGCCGTGGTACAATGTCCCGTTTTGCATAAAAGGCCTAATCAGAACGGCTATACAGGAGAATAAAGCAGTTTTAAGTATTATTAAATTATAGATTAATAAAATAAAATTTAACTCTTAGTTAGGGCTTTAACATTGCTTTAGTTAAAATAGACCCAAGACATTATTTTCGAAAAATATAAATAATCACATCTCTGCTTCTTAGCCCTTTAAAGAGTTAAGAAGCTTTTTTTATTGGTTAAATAAACCTACTTAATAATAAATGTCAAACTATATTTATTTATCGGTAATAAAAACAGGCTTTGAGTTACCTCAGTAATGGACGTTTTCGCTATCATCGGTAACTAACGGATTTTCTATTTTGGAACCAACGATAAAGATGATGTCGTCAGTAACAGTTTTGATTTAATCCGCGCGACACAGATTCTCATTGTTCATGGCTGAGCGGTGCGTTTTAGCCACGCCAAAGCACCAGGCGTAGTATGCCACAGCTGACGATTCTGCTGCGCATAGGCAACCGCTTCACTGGTATGACCTAACAGTACTACTTCCGGCGCTTGGAGGGGTAACTTTTGGGTGCCCAGCAGGTAAGCCGCTACATGTCCATTCCGCCTAATGGCCTCCTTCAATTTGGTTTGACTGGCTTGGCTAGAGCCTTCTGTCTGGAACAAAAACAAAGCATGATTGTACTTCCAGGCTGCCGGCCTATCCTCCGGGAACCGATTCAATAGTTGCTGGTAACCGGACACATCCCGTTGCTCCAGCAACGCCGTGGATAGAAAATAGCGCATGCCCTGATTGTCCAGTTTATTTAGCTCCAGCATATCCCACAGATGTGGTATCGCCTGATTATACTGCCCATGGCTGATCAGCGTCTGGATTAAACCGGCTTTTGCACGCATGTAAGGACGGGTTTGGTGAAAGCTCCAGAAATGGCCCCGCAACTGGTCAAACTCCTCCCCCAGCCGCTCTTTCCCAACGACGATGGCCCTTTCAAAAAATGCTAGCCTGGCAGGCAGATCAGGACTGTAGGTCCCCATAAAGGTAAGCACCTCTACGTTGTCCGGGTCCAGCTCGCGGGCCTTCATCATGAACGCGAAGGTCTCTTCCAGATTGATTGCCTGGTCCGCTTGATGAACTAGTTCCTGCGCCTGTTGCTGCTTCTTCTGCTGGCGGGTCAGTTTAGCCGGCGTGTATTTCATGAGCCAGAGATGGTTCTTGGTTGACGAATGTAGACAATTTCGGCAGGATTATAGTACCCCCTGATCGGAGTGGCAGCATGCCCACTTCGAAGCTGAATACCTGCTTTGAGAAGTAACCTCCTGTCGAAGAAGCCTTATCTGCTCACCAGCGTTTGGCGGAAAAGTCGGCCGCTAAGTCCGAGCGAAGGATATGCATGTGCCAGGAGTTATCAGCTATCGACTTCACAAAGGCTAACGTATCATGATGAATCCAGGCGGATGGGCTCAGCATATCCAGACAGGTTCCCAGAAAATTTACCCGATCGCCAACCGGTCGGTGTCGGACGAAGGCCGTTTCGGCCATTAACAATAAGCCTTCGCTGAATTCCCCCTGATAAAGCGGCAGGCTGGAATCGACAAAATGGCTGATGGGCATTCGGCACTTCGTTTGCCAGTGCCGAAGTTCCTCTTTTGACCGCTGGATGAGGACAGCCAGGGCTTGTTTCTCCAACGACAAATCCGGCAGCGAAGGGCTAAGTTGTTGCAGGATATGCACCAGATACAGCCAGCGTGGCCAGCTTATTCGGCAACTATGCGTACCCGTTGTCGAGCGAGGATGGCGTGCCGGTTTAAGTTCATGGCCAAAGGTAGCGATGAGTTGCCCAATAGCCTCGTTGGGGTGAGTCAGTCCAAGTTGGATAAACTGATCCCCCAGCAGATTCAGTTGCCCCGCCTTACCCGATAGGCGGACGCCCATCCCGAGGGGTGTTGATTGGATGGTAAGCATGACGTTCTGGCCCCTGACCGGCCGCAGATAGTTTCCCAAGCCAGTGGTTTCACAAAGGTATGCGTCTCCAGCACATATCCTTATGATAAATTTCGAAGAAGATTAAAAGGTTGCCGGTCTCGCTCCGGCTCGTGGCGACGACTGATTGTGACCAGAGTAGCGCCCGCGACGGCGGACCGCGCCCGGCGTAATGGATTCCCTATTATGCTAGCAGAAGACCTTACTTATTACCATCCGCATTGTTAGCCGACGGTTTGACGTATAGAGCTACCGTGCCAAATGCATGCCGATGATTATACGTAGCGAGTATTTTTTCGATGGTCTTATTGTCCTGAGAAAGGGGAATAGCTCTGGCAATGTATTCGGTATCGACGAAGATGATGTTTAACCGTTGACTGACCTGGCCTTTAACCCGCTCTGAATGCTTCAGTAGGTGTTCGGTCGCGCTTCCCAGTTTCTCCGGCTTCTCCTCTTCGAAATACCGGTAGGAACAATACCAGTAGCGGTAGAAGTGATGGAAGTTAGAAAAGCAGTACTGGAAATGACCAGGTGCCGTTCGAATCTGCCGCAACAAGTCGTCAACCTGCTTTAATTCAAGTTGCTCTGCCTGGCTTGGTTGAATCAACAAGCCTTTATTGAACAGCTCGTCGCGGTAGTTCCTGAGATACTCAATGGCTTGATCAGCGGGAACATCCTGCTTGATGGAGTATTTATGCTTGAAGTAGAAGGACAACGAGATAGCCGGCTGGTCAAAGTTGACCAGCTTTAGGTTTTTGTAAGGACGCCCGGGCCGGTAATATGGCCGGTAGGTCTCTTTCAACTCGGCTGGTACGAAGTAATACTCCAAATCCGGATCCTGTGGTAAGTCTTTAACTTGGTGGACAAATGGTTTGAGTTCAATGGCGTGACTGCGCAGCACCAGCCGCAAGGCATCAAGGGGGGCCGAGTCCGGGCGCTTCTCCGGTTTCTTTCGTTGCTTTTCCATGCCGGAAAGGTAGAAAAAAGCCATCAATATTTACTATAACGGTAAATAAATAATGTTTTCCCTCCTCCCCCTTTCCAACAAAAATCCGCTTCGATCTTTATCTTTTATCAATTTTTACTTTGATTGATTTAGAAGGGCCTAAGTGCCACATTACTAGTCTCTTATAAACGTAAAAAGGAGGTTTGGTAGGTCACAAAAGGAGGTTTAGTAGGTGTTGCCTATAAGAAATAAGGAGGTTTAGTAGGTCACAAAAGGAGGTTTAGTAGGCACAAAAAAGAGGTTTGGTAGGTCCCTTCCAATAAAAAGGAGGTTTAGTAGGTCCCCTATCTTTCAACATAATTTGGACGGATGTGGAAAACAGAAAGCCAGCTACTTGCCTACTAATTTAGTCGTTTAATAGTATCAACGTGAGGGGTCGGGATAAAAAGGAGGTTTAGTAGAATGCAAAAAAGGAGGTCTAGTAGGTGTTACTCCCTACCAAAAATAATGCTTGGTTTAGAGACGCAAAAGGCGAAGCCTGGTGTCTAATCGTGAGAAAAAGGAGGTTTAGTAGGTATCAATGGCTTAGAAAACTAGGTTCTTTATTTTAATTGTTCAAGAAAAAGGAGTTTGCCATAGTAGAAAAAGGAGGTTTAGTAGGTATACACTTTTCCCTATTAAGAAATGGAGTCGCGAGATGCTGAACGTAGGGAACTCCCCTTTTGTAATGTGTAATACCTTTTATTAGGGCAATTTTTACTCTACTTAAATCTCTGTAAGCCAAGCAATTGTTATCGTTTCCTCAATCCATGTTTAACCTACCCTAGAATCTAAGATCATCATTTTTTACCTGGTTTCATTTCGCCAAAAATTTCTCCTATTGACTGCGGCTTAGCTGACCTACCAGCAGAGGGTTTTGAGCTTAAGGGTGATTTAGGTAATGGCGCAGAAACGCCGTCTGTTGGCTGGAAGGGGAAGATTGGTACCTGCTTAATCGGAGGTGCCGGTACAGGAGTAGGTTGTTTTTCGATACCGAGGGACTTCACCAGATAAGCTGTGCGATTTTTAACTTTTGGTCTCAGGCCATTAGTTAGTTCTGAATCCACTCGAAAGAACGTCTCTAGTATAGTAAAATCCGACACGATCAAATCTTTTTGCCAGTCCATCAGTTTGTAGTTAGCCATGAGCTTCCAAACGGCCTGAATAGCTTCATTGATAGGCATGGCATTAATAAATTGTCGGTCCTGTTCAACACTCTCCATGGCAATTTGCCGCTGTGTTTTAATAGAGAACTGCAATTCTAGAATTCGCTTTCCTTCTTTTTTTGTTGGAAGCCAGTCAATTATAATTCCTGCTTTATCATAGAGTTCTCGCTGAGCCACTACCAAGGCATTCTTTTTAAAATCATTGTAGGAGTGACTTTCCGGATAGTTTAACATTTCCCGTAAGCGATCAACCATGTACCGGAACTGGTGTTGACCACGATTATGAAACATCGACACAATCTCATAAAAACGTTGCGCGTAAACGGACGAGAGAGATAGCATAATATCAATATCATACTTGGTGTACCGCTGTCCCAATTCAGCAAAGTGCGGAACAACATCGGCGAACATCGTCAATTCAATTACTTTTTTACCATCTACAATCTCTGACTTTACCCGAGGAAAAGGGGTGATAAAGTCAAACTTCTCCGTCTTATCATTCCGATACGCTAGACGCTTTGACTGCAAAGAGTCAGCCGCTGCGCTGATTTGATCATAGCGCTGCCTGGTTAGTTCTGTAAAGGGTATTGTGAATTTGACGTTCCAACCTGGCTTAATTTCACCTTTTAAGGCCATGTGTCCAATCTGATTAACCACTAACACGACAATCTTTTTTTCGAGTTCAGTGAACTCGTGGCGAGACTCCGTGAATAGATTGGGCTGGTAATTGGTTGGATACTTCGTAAAAGTGGAGGTCGTTAAGGCCTCAGTGGCGTTAGGAGATTGGCTCATGTGCTGAGGAAATTCGGGTAAAAAAGAATTTGGGTAAAGGTATAAAAGGAACGTTCGGAAACAAACTCCTTTTTAGACTTAGGAAATGTTTAGATCCATTTTCTATGGTTAGGGTGGACTTACTTGGCTGGTATATTATTTGCGTTTTTCAATTCACAAAATTTTATACATGGCGAAGTCGATAAGGACAACTCTGGCAGCGTGTTCCATAGTTAAATATTAAACAGCAGCAACACATCAACTGTGCCGGCGACATGCGGCTCTTTATCGGGAATGTTGGTGCCAGTGCCAAACAGCGTTGCATCAAACGTGCCTTTCAACCGACGCAAAACCAACGAACCTTCCTGCTTCACCGTCGTAATTTCGTTGATTGTTAGGGAGCCGGCGCTGGTGATGTATAGAGCCGGGCCAGGTTGGTTGATTTCCAGATCAGCAATTTCCCCACGTGGCGTTGGACTCATCAACCCCATTGGGTACGAGCCTGTTTTGGTGATATTCATTATTCGAAGGGTGGCGTTGGAGCGATGTTCCGCCGGCACAGTTGATGTGTTAGCAAAGTCGAGTGGCTGATTGAAGGTGGAGCGGATCCGGATCAGGTCAATACCAATAGCTTCGGCCACAACGCCCGAGTATCGGCTATTTGCCTGCTGCTGTTCCGGGCCTTCGGCCGCCAGGTTAACCGACTTGCCGGAAATGGTTAGTTTACCAGAGCCTTTATACCCCGATAAAGTCGTCGGTACCCTTAAATACGAGGGTAATGCCGGTGACGGATCTTTTTCTTTGTTACAAGCCCAGAGCCCCACCAGTAATCCAATCAGCACGAATTGTTGTCTAAAGCTTTTCATGGTGTTCGGACGTTTTTCGTTAAAATAAACGAGAAAAGCGGCTTAGTTACACAACCTACTTCTTTGGACCGTAGAGAATCACTTCATTGCGCGGCTGGCTTATCTCATCATAACGCTTCTTTACCTCCAAACTCATACTAGCCCCTAGCGCCGTCGTCTGCTGATAGAGCTCGGAAATACGAAGGTGTAGTTCGTCAATAATTCTAATGCGTTCGGAATCTGTCAGCTTCAACGTAGGAGCGCTGTAGTATTCGGTGGGAACCTGAAAGTTGTCGACGAAATAACCCACCAGGCCTGATAAGGCTTTAGCCCCACCACCACTAGCGAGTCCCACCAGCATCGATCCGGCATTGGGCACACCGAACATCGAACCGACTACGTTGCCCACAATCGACACGACCTGTTTGTTGCCGTCCTGGGTGGCTTTCTTCAGCCCGTCAAAGAACTCCTGATTGTAGGCGCTGATCTTCTGGCTGAGCGCGTCCTGCTGATCTTTAGTCAGCTTATTCCAGTCTTCCTGTGAGGAAATGCCTGCCTCCGCCAAGGCAGCTTCAATCTTGGCTTTTACGTCGCCAGCCGGATCGCCACCCGATGGGCTTATCTCAAATGTCGGAAGTGCCGGCAGCTCAATCATTTTGCCGGAGGTAGTCACCAAGTCGAGTTGTTGTTTGATGCCATCGGCTTTACTCAGCGCCCCGCTCAACTGCTGAATGTATTTCCAGGACATACCCCCTCCCGCTGATGCACTAAATCCAGGATTAGCTTTTTCCAAATTACCCGCAATGGTGACAAACTTCGAGCGGTAAGCGTACATTTCCTTGTGCATCTTTAGGATTTCCTCGACTTTGTAGTAATTCAGCACACCCTTGGAGACAATCAGCCTAGAGTTCATCTCGGCTACTGTCAATTTCTGCATCCGCTCCTGAATAATCCGAATGATTTCCAGCTTGGCAGCCTGTTCGGTGTTACTGTCCCCTTTGAGGGAAATCTTTATATCGTTTTGGGCAAAGCTCAGCTGAGCGGCAAACAACAGTATAACTAGCTTTTTCATTTTGTTGTAATGAGAATTAAGGGTTAACCTGAAAACGTATATGCAGTGTATCAGGCCGGGTGTAGCCCCGCTCCTGTTGGGCAATCAGAATGACTTCATTTATCCCAGTTGTTTCCGGAATGAAGCTCCAGCGCGATTGCCCTAACGGTATCTCCACTGGCATGCGCTGACGAATTGCCGTCGTATCGCGGAACAATCGACCTAAGCCGGATTGCTGGTAGTACATCAGTCGATAACCATACTGTTTGTAGTAGGAGTCGGTACGCAGGTCTAGCATCAGGGGTTGAGCCTGACGGGCACGTAAGGCAACGTCGGGCGTATACACCTGAAGCTTTACCCGGTAGGGCGCTTCGATATTCAGGGTTTCCTGCTGACAGGCCGTGGCCAGCATAGTCAGGCAGAGAATAGAGAGAAGTGCTTTCATTCGTCAGATGAGGTTGGAAGAATAAACTTGATACCGATACCCAGATTGAAGCGCGTACGCACCACATTGGAGCGAAACAGATAGTACTCCTTTGCCCTGGCCAGCAGGATCAGCCGGCCGCTCACCAGGTATTCCCCTTCGAGCGCTAAGGTCGGACCGGCTACCCAGTTCGACCGGTTATGGATAATGGCATCCTGAATCTGCGGACGGTCCTCATTAATTTGTTCATAACCACCAGCCGCGCCGAGGCCTGCATTGAGGACAAAGCCGCGGCTAACCCGTCCGAATACTCGAGTATACATTTCCAGTTCGCCCAAGTACTGGTTAAGCGGAACGCGGCTCACGTCGTAAGCGTACCGTTTGGCGTTTAGATGCGCTCCTGCCTTCCAGTACGTGTAGCGAGAACGATAGCGGCTATAGGACACCCCGGCGAAGTAGCCGAAGTTATCCTGGCCGGGTAATCTAAAGCCGTCCAGTGCACCGACTGAAACTTCGAAGGCAGATTGCCCCGCCTGGTGGAGTTGTGCACTCACAGGTCGCGAAACCGACAGCAAAATCAATAATCCGGATAGGTAGGCAGATAGGTTTCTCATAAGGGTTTGGCGTAGGCTAGTTCTTCAGGTCCAATGGCTAGCGTCAGGAGCCGGCCTCCCCCCTGCTCGTTCACCTGCACCATCAGCCGGCGGTCCTTCTCCAGCGTCATGCGGCTTATGGCAATCACCTTGGTGAGCTCCTGCCGGTTCGGAACCGTGCGCTGCTTCTCATCAAATATTTTGATCGGTTCTAAGGGCACTTCCTGCGCGGCTGAACTTTCCCCTGCCTGTTTGGTCTGGGCCACAAAGAGCTTGACGAAATCCAGCCCGTAATCCAGCTTGGATTCGTTTTCCATCCCTAAGACCAGAAACATCACATCGTCTTTGTAGAGGACGTTTTTCAGGTACAGGTTCATCCCGAGCAGCTGGTGACCCACATGCTTGATACGCCGGCGAGAGTCCATCGCTTGAACGCCCAGTGAATTAAGTTTATCCGATAACCGGGCGGCCGAGCCAGTGCCGACTTTAGCAGTTTTTGGCACCTCAGCTTCCCGGGTCAGTTTGGTCAGGTCATAGGTGATGACCACCGGCTCCGCATCGTACAGCACCCGGAACGTGTACAAACAGCCGTCGGACGTAATCACCGTTAGGCTGGTTTCGGGGAAAAGGCTCATGGCTGATTTAATCCGGAAGACATTGGTAGCTGTGGCCACCACTTCACCCACGAGTGTCTTACTTCCCAGATCGGCGTATTTGATTTCGTGGGGGAATATCAGGTGCGTAGTTCGGGTGCTGCAAACCTGGATGACAAACGAGGCCCGGTAGGTTGACGAACTGATCGGCTGAATGAAGTTAACCTGCGCGTACGCCCCTCCCAGGCATACACTGAGCAGAATAGTAAGGAGAAGTCGGTTTTTCATTGTTGCGCTTTGAGGTAGAGATTATAGCCGCCCTTTAGGTGAATGGCCGGTTGACGCATGGAACTGGCTGCCTGATAGCGGGCCGTATTAAGCACAGAATTGACAATGCCGCTACGGGTAGGCACCTGCAGGCCGCTCATGGCCGAGGATTTAAGTTGACCACTTGCCTGCTGTGACAGACCGGGTGCATTCACGCCGGCGGCTCCGTCGATGTCGTAGGCTTCCAGATCCAGCGGGATAAGCTGGCCACTGAGTTGCAGATTACCGACCACCAGGCGAATCCTGTCACCGTCAGGTTGACAGATGGCGTGCAGGATGGTCGAGGCCGGCACCGTAATACCATCCACAAGTAAATCCTTTGTTAATCTCAGTTTTACGGGTTGGCCAGCGCGGACGCTTTGGTCTTCGTGAACGACCGCAGGAATCATCCGGACGGTTTGCCTACTGCCGCTTCGACGAGCGGGCAATCCAGCCGGGGGCATCTCCATCACGGACGTGCGCGAATCCAAGGCTACGGCATTACCGATCGGAGCGCTGTTGAATGGACTCTCGTTCACCGCCACTTCCTGATTCGCCGGCTGTGATGATTTTGCCTCTACAGGAGTGCTAACCGCTGCTGTACTCGCTAACGACTCACGCTGAGGTGCCTCGGGTCGAACTACCTGATAGCTGCGGGGCGTTGGCTCAACCGATTCTGTTTGGGTCGAATTTGAGCCAGGAGCGTGGTAAACGTAAGCCGGACCCTTCGTGCGTTTTGGAGCAGAAGTCTCCGCAGCGGCCAAATTCCGGGCCTTTCTGGCCGGATTTACCGTCGGCGTTGTTCCCAGTGAAGCTGTAGCCATCGGGTCGGCGATAACCGGAGTCTGATGAACAGCCGCAGCAGGGTTGGCGTGCCCCGGAATGGCGGTTCCCGGGTTGTCGACGGGCATCACGCGAAAGCCGTGAGCAGTGGTATCCTTACGGGCATCAGAGAAATCCGAAAGGCGCTGACCGTCAGCTGAGCCGTAGGCGGGACGTTCTACTTTGCGGCCCTCATAGGCTACATTCTCGGCATTGGGCAGCTGCGCGTTGAAGCCACCGGTCTGGTTTTGGGCTACGCCTTCGGCCTGCCCTTTGCCTCCGCCGAATAGCCAGAAGAAGGCAGCGCCAAACACCAGCGTAATCAGCGGATAAACCAGCATGGCCTGACGCTTGCGAAAAAACGCTTCGTCACTATGTGTAGCAGTAGTCTCGGTACCCATGTCAGTGCTGTTTTTTGTTGAAGTAGACCTTAGCCAGGCTATCCAGCCGGCTCATGGTGTGCTGTTTGTGCCGCTGGTAATCACCGTAACTGGTTCGTTGAAACAGCTTCTGAGTTGGCTCCAGCATGTCCCGTGTGGAGGCCGGTACGGGCGGCTTCCGGGCTTCCTTGATGGACCCTATCAGTTTATAGACACTACAGCCGATCAGCAGGAGCAGAGCCAGTACAGACAGCCATAGCCGGGTTCTATCCGGGAGTGCGGTCAGCTTCTCTCCCATAGAGGTTAGCAGGTCGGCCGGCGTTCTCATTGTCTGATCCGCTCCTCCAGATCGGCATTATTGATGACGGCAAACTTTTCAATCAAAAAACCGTGCGGATTCTCGGCCGAGCGGCTGACATTGCGCAAATACCCTTCGGTCACCAGCCGCCGTACGGTGATCTTCGATAGGCGGATGATCTGCTGACGGGCATGCGTGCGGAAGCGGTACGGGTACTGAGAGAGATCAACCTGCACACTATCGACCTGTACTTCCTGCGAGGCTGAGGCCTGAATCAGGTTGTTGTAATACCCTTTCTCTTTGGTGTCCAGGTACAGCCGGCTCACACTCTCATCGGCGTAGGGCAAGGCTTCCCGTATGTGCTCCTCGATGGTGTTTGCATCCGGATCCAGCGTAAAGAAAAGCTCATGAAAACGGCGAACGTGATCTCTGGCTTCTACCGGGCGGTTCTCACGAACATCATTGCGTAGCGCGGCAATCAGGCTTTTGCCCTGCTCGACTACATACACCCGGGATTCGGCATCGGCTTTGACCCGGTAGGCAAACAAGAGACTGGCCAAGGCAATCAGCAAACAGGCCGCGACAATCGTAAAGGACAGAATCCGGATGTTGCGGTAGGAGGTCTCCAGATTCCGCAGCGACTTAAAGAACGTCTGGTTGGTAGACTGACTCATGGTTGATTAGAGGTTTGTCTAGAGATGTTGCGGATCTGCTGCACTTTACTGGCCGCAGCCTGGCCGGCCATCATGCCGGCACCTACGACCATTTTCCCACCATCAAGAACTACGTTTCCGGCTGCCCCCATGCCCCTCACCGCACCGGCTGCCATCTGACCCGTTGTTGGATGCATGGTCGCCATGGCGATGGTTGACCCCAGATTGGTGATCCGCTGCAGCGCACCGGCCATACCCGAGGAGGAGATGATGTAGGACGAAAGCGTAGGAATGGTGAAGTAGCTAAGCGTAGCTATCACCATAAAAACGATGTAGATAAACGACCCGCTCTGAGCCTCGCTCGGTACGTTGTTGACCAGCTCCAGGTATTGCAGGCTAATGACCTTTCCCTGCAAATACCCGACGATGGTGCCGAGTACGTTGGCCAGCGGCAGCCACAGCATGATCTGCACGTACCGGGCAATCCACAGCAGGTGACTATCCTGGAAGCCGCTGAAGATGGCAATGGCAAACGCCAGCGGTCCGACGACCGACAGAATCAGCAGAAAGAACGCCCTCACGGTCATGATCACCAGGCGAGCCGCCAGAAACAAAGCATAAAAGAAGTTCTTCAGGAACGTGTCTAACCCCTCATTGAAATACACTTTCTGCTGTTCAATGAGGAGCTGCAGGTATTGGCCAATCTGCCAATACGACAAATCATCAATCTTCTGGTCGAGTTCCTTCATGCGCTCTTCCATCTTTTGAACCCGAAGGTTCTCCAGTTGCTGAATGCGGGTAGTCTGAATATCGACCATGCTCTGCGTAGTCACTTCCAGCGGCTTGATTAGTGCCCCTAGAAAATCCGTAACGATGGTAAAATTCAGAATCAAAAAGCCTAGGGCGAACGGCCGCAGCAAGGGCCAGACATCCACCCCCTCAGCATAGGCTAAATGGCGTAATACCCGAAACCCGATATACAGACTGGCAGCCAGTCCGGCGATGGCCGAGGCAGTATCCCCCAGATGCCCCATACCCTGGAGCACTTCCGCGTAGGCGGTTTTGATGGTCTGCTCAAAGGATTCAAACTTGCGGTAAAAGTCATAATCAACGTAGGTGCCGGCACCCGGCTGTTGCAGTAAGATCATGTCATGGAAAGGTTTATAGTACGTCTTAGACCGTTTGCGGAGCCTTCGCCCGGCGAGCGTCGGCAAAGTCGATAATAGCGACCTGAATGTCTCCACCGTTGGCGGCTGTGCGTTGCTGCACCTCTACCTTCTCTTTCTCCTCGGTGGTATAGGCGGCATACTCTTCCACACTCACTTCGGTAGCGTACACTTTTGAGCGGGCACCCAGCGCAATGAATACCTCCTTGTACTTGCGGGTTGGGTCCAGATCCCGGTTAACCGATAAGACGAGCTGCTTTTGCTTTTCGGTAAGACCGAGCAGGCTGCGCACCTCGTCAAAGCGGTTCTGATACTTCGACTGGTCGAGTAGTATCTTACAATCGGAGTTGTTGATGATAGCGTCTTTGACGATGGTGTTGCCGATGATATCGTCAATCTCCTGCGTCACCACGACCGCTTCACCCTGATACTTGCGGACTGTTTTGAAGAGGTATTTGATATACTCGGCCATGCCTTCTTTGGCGATGGCTTTCCAGGCCTCCTCAATGAGCATCATTTTGCGGATTCCCTTCAGTCGGCGCATTTTGCCGATAAAGGTTTCCATGATGATCAGCGTCACCACCGGGAACAGGATCGGGTGATCCTTGATGTTGTCCAGCTCAAAGACAATGAATTGCTTGTTGAGCAAATCTATCTTCAGATCAGAGTTCAGCAGGTAATCGTACTCCCCGCCCCGGTAGAATGGCTGCATGGTCAGCAGGAACTTCTGCAAATCGAAGTAGTCCTTCTCGAATCCCTTCTCTGCCAGGTACGCTCTGAGTCCATCCGCACTATCGCAGTACTCGTAGAACCCATTGAAGGATGCCTCAGCTTTGCCTTTTCGTAGCAGCTTCAGGTAATTCTCCACCGCATCAGAAAGCGCAACCTGCTCCGTCCGGGTGAAGGGTTCATCTTCTTTCTTCCACAGCGTCAGCAGCAGCGTCTTGATCGATTCCCGCTTCTCGATGGTGTACAGGCCATCTTCGGCAAAAAACGGGTTGAAGCAGATCGGGCGGTTCTCTTCATAGGTCAGATACACCCCATCCCGGCCGTGCGTTTTGCGGTGTACCAGGTCACAAAGGCCCCGGTAGCTATGCCCCACATCGACCAGCAAGATATGAGACCCCTGCTCATAATACTGGCGTACTAAATGGTTCGTAAAGAAGGATTTGCCGGATCCGGAAGGGCCAATAATGAATTTGTTCCGGTTGGTAATCCAGCCCCGCTCCATCGGCTCGTCGGAGAGGTCCACCCAGACCGGCCTGCCAAAGCGGTCGCAGAGCCGGATACCGAAAGGTGACATCGACGACTGATACGCTGTTTCCAGATTAAACAGACATACCGCCTGCTCGGCAAAGGTGTAGAAGGTTTCATCCAGCGGCAGATCACCGGCATTGCCCGGTATCCCTGCCCAAAGCAGGCGGGCGGCATCC
The DNA here is from genome assembly GCF_039541915.1 of Nibrella saemangeumensis. Taxonomy (NCBI): domain Bacteria; kingdom Pseudomonadati; phylum Bacteroidota; class Cytophagia; order Cytophagales; family Spirosomataceae; genus Nibrella; species Nibrella saemangeumensis. The sequence goes on along the minus strand of NZ_BAABHD010000078.1, from coordinate 15,084 downwards.
AGCGTGTTTTGTTTGGGTAAACAGTCGAGCTGCGCGATAGCGGCCGACGCCCGGCTCCGCAGGAAGTCCAGCTGCTCCGGCTTTTCGGTCCAGACCATCAGGTTAAAATGCGCCCGGCAAACGGTGCGTTGCTCCTGAATGGCTTCCCGGATGTACTTTTCAGTCCAATCCCGGTTGATGGCGTTCTCGCTCGAGTACATCGACAGCGAGTTCAGGTGTCGTGCCTTCTGTTCAAACTCCCTCAACGTTAGCTGCGCATCATCTAGGCAGAGGTACTGATTGTAGACATGATTGCAGGGCAGCATCAATCCGACCGGCAACACATTCCCTACTGAGAACATCGTGCTATCGGAAGACAGCGGCCCGTAATTGGCCATTACGTCTACCACCGGCGGCAGGGTGTCCACATCCGATAGCGTAAAGCACATTACATCCTTGGATCCGATACGTAGCCGGCCGTCAATGTCCCAGTCTTCGAGAATGACCTTCTTACGGCCGTCAGGCTGAAGCCGGAAATAGTTGGGAATAATCCCCCTATCCCCTTTCCCACTCACCAGTTCCTCATCGGTCAGACGCTGGAGCCGGATGCCACCGTCCAAAAGGATGCGTTCAAACTGGCTGACTGCATCAAAAAAAGGTTGCAGCTCCCTGGGTTCAATCTGCTCACGGGGAACCAGCCGCCGGCGCGTTAGGCTATGCCGGTTACTCTTTTGCTTCTGACGGGACCGGGGTAGCTTGTGAATGTAGAGGTAGCAGTAATGGTTCAGAAACGGCCGCTCGACAAAGTGACGCTGAAAAGCCAGGGTTAAAAAGCTATCGTCATCGTGGTCGGTATCGGCCTGATACTTCTGTTCAATAAACCAATCCTGCTTGTGTAGCACAGTCCCCACCGGCAGCATGCGAATGGCTTTCACCAGCGCACTATGCAGGGTCCGGTAATCTTCGGGTGCCTGGGTAAAGATTTCCGGCAGTTGCAGTCTAAAGCCGACAGCAATGTCAGCCATTTTAGAGACGATACAGTTATTCTCGACGGCCAGCAGCGGCAGCGCCTTTTCGAGGGTTCGGGCGTTTAGTTTCACGGAGCATGGCAAATGGTTTGGCAGATGACATCAGAATAGCGTTCGGCTGATTGCGGGTGGCTTCGACCTTCAAAAGGCCATAGACGCCGTATTTAGCCGATAAACGAAGGCAATACCAGAGCCCGGCGAAGGTGCAGCCCAGGGTAATGGCGGTGACCAGGTAGGCATTCAGGTTGAAAAGCCCGTAAAGTATCAGGGCGATGATCAGGGTGGAGAAAACCACCCCGACCGCCAGGTAGAGGTAGGTGCCTTTCAGGCCCCTCAGCTCCACAGGCTTTCCAATCCCTTTGTTAATTTCCAGCATACCTTATGCCCCGAAGAAGGCGGCTAAGACAGCACCCACCGCGACCAGAAACAGGGCAGCTCCAAACCAGCCGATGGCCGCCTTTTGCGTATCGGGGTCGCCGTTGTGCCATTTGCCGTACACCCGGATCGCTCCGACAAAGCCGATGATCAGGCCCAGCGCCATCACGATTTGCTGCGTAGCCGTGCCATACCCGCGGATGGTCGTAGCTGTAGTGGCTAGGGCCTGCTGGCCGGTTCCACCGGAGACTACCTGCGCCAGCGATATGGTAACATTAGCCAGAAGAAGAACAGTCGCCAGAATTGACGCTTTTGCGGAAATTTTTACTCGATTGAACATATTAATAAAGGTTTGCTATGGTTTTCTATTTATGCTAATACGTTAAATGAAAAAAATCAATGGTAATTTTTTACTAAATATGAAATGTTTCCCAAAAAAAGAAGCCCCTATAGACTGGATTGGCTATAGAACAGGCTATCTGAGGCAAAGCGTCATAGAAAACCCGCTTAGCAGGACACTAAAATAAAAGCATTTCAAATAATGCAACTACTCAGGCACAAAAAAATTAACTAAACGGCCTAAACAGTTCATCTAAGTAATCCCATTGACGGTATTGTATCGGACTGGTACGACGCCTAACCTGAGTCCGCACAGCCTGACCTCCGTTTACCTCCAACTGGCGTACCCACATATCCCGCATCTCCTCCTGATCCGGATCCTCTACTTCAGCCGGCTCGCTGGTAGCCACGGTGATCCACCGGAAACCGATGTATGCAGCCAAGACAACAAACCACAGGTAAAACGAGGGAGCCCGAAGGATGAACAGCAGCACGCCGGCTATCATCCAGCCACCCCAGAGCAGGGAGAACCGGACACCAACCCGGTTCCAGATGATGTACCGGGAGCGGGTGTAGGTCTGTTCGTCGTAAAACACCAGCAGCTTCAGCAGAGACCGGGCCGCCGAATGCATACCGGTACGCACCAGCATAGCAATCAGTCGCTCAGACACCCTGCCCAACGTCAGGGCAAGCCGGTAGCCCACCAGCGCAAACGAAGCCAGTAAGGCGATTGCAAGAAAGTCGATACTGCTGGTGGCCATACCCTTATTGATTAACGTCCAAAATGAATACCAGTCAAACCTTTGGGCTTTTGCCCGCCCTGGCTATTGATCACCTCGGCCAATGACCGAGCCTGAGGGGAAGAAGCCTCACCGGCGACAATCATACCATCCTCTTCGCGCTGGAGGTGTTTGGCGCTGTCGACCAGTTCCGTAACGGATTGTTCCTCGATTGCTTCTTCTGCCCCCACCAGTCCAAACATCATCGATTCGGGCAGTGCATCACCCGCCACGATCGGCGTAGCCGCCAGCACCGGCGCTTCCTCCTCTTCCACGGCCTGCACCTGACTGTCAACCTCTACCGACCGGGCCGATTCGTCAACAACAGCCATAGTTTCCGCCGGAGCGGCAACTGCTGCGGATCCGGATGTCGCGGCAGCATCGGTATACCGGCGGACTACGTAAAAGCTGTCATCATCCGGATCCTCTTCCTCCCCGGCTGCGGCCGTAGATCCGGACCCTGCGGTGGCCAGCTTCGCGCCTCCCCTGCCCTTCTCCCTAATAAACTCCCGGATATCTTCCCGGAAGTAGGCCCAGGCGACGTAGCTGTAATACGGCACTGCCAGGCCAAACGCGACCTTAAAGAAATCGCCCCATGTGTACTGACTGAACAGCATCTTACCCTCCTTTCTGTTTTTCGCGCTGGTAGGCCTGATCGAGCAGGTCCAGCAGGTTATACATAATTACTGTTATTGGTTTTCGGTACCGGAAACTCAGCTCCCTCAGCAGCTCGTGGTGCGCTTCTGAAATGGTCGTGGTTTTCGGGTACAGCATTGGGCCGGTTGGGCCCTGCGAAACGATATCGTCAAAAGACAGACTCAGGGTCCGTTTACGCGCCTGGGCAGCCGGCTCTACTACCCGGGCCTGCGCTGGAACGGCGGTTCCCGGAGCCGCTTCGACCGCGGCCGGCTCATGACTCTTCACGTTATTGTCCCGATCAGGCTGCTCGGGTGTCGTCGGTACTGACTGAGTAACCTTCGGCGCCTGGGGGATCAGTGATCCGGCAAAGCGATTGATTTTGTCAGCGTTGTTTTTGCGGGTGACGTCCGCCAGGCTCTTGTTATTGCTGGATTCGCTCATGCTGCAGGGCTTCGATAAGGTCTTCGATTTCAAAAAATAAATCTTTCAGTCCTGAATTACGTAGGTACTGAGTAGGCATCGGGAACAGCGTCGAGCGGTTGCCCGAATCCTGATAAGAGTCCCGCTGCGGGATCCGGCTTTTGAGACACTGGAACCCGTATTCAGCAAAGCGCTCCTCCAATTGGTCGGCTAATTCACCATCCCTGGACTGCTTAAACTTATTCCAGACCACCCGGCAACTGTCCGCCGGCAGCAGATTGACTTCCCGGATGGCATTTAAGTACCCGAAGCCGGTCGTAACGGAGTACTCCGAGGTTTCCATGGGCACGATCAGCATGTTTACCCGGCGCAGGGCTGCATCATAGCCCGGCACGTCGATGTTTCCGGGCAAATCCAACAGGACCAGCTTTACGGTTTCAGGCAACTCGGCCAGCAGGCGGTTAACGTCGCCAGGAGATCCGCTGAGAATCGGGTACGGATCCATGTTCTGTGTATCCAGCCGATCGGTGGTGTTGTCGTCGAGGTTTTCTATCTCCCGAAGCCGCTGGTTATAGACCGACAGCTGGGAGCCGTCCAGATCCAGGATAGCCGAGGGGATGCCTCGTTTATAATGGAGCCACGAAGCGACCAGGACTGAAAGCGTTGTTTTTCCCATACCACCTTTCTGAGTGGCGAAGGCCAGCACAACCCGAGCACCCTGAGCAATCGAAGATTCTGTAGGGGAAGATGTGTTCATAACACGTATAATGATGGGCTTTGGTTTTGTTGCATCAAATGTGAAATAAAGAACTTTAATTTTCAAAATTTGTGAAAGGAAATTTCCGGATTTATTTCTAAATGAATAAAACTATAGATTTATAAATGCAAGGCTTTATAGATAGTTGAAATTATATTTTTATAAAATTATAAGACCATATTTATAGATCTATAAAACCTCAGGGCTAGGTTTTTATAGATTTATAGAAAACCGGAACAATATATTTGTATACCTACATTTTTATAGAATCGCATAATTACAGAAAATCACATTTACAGAGCCGCAGAGGTATAGAAACGCAGAAGACTAGAAGTACAGAACTATAGACCTACGGTCGTCCTGCAGGCCATGCTACGAAAACTTTGACGGGAGCGGGGAGTACGATTCCTGGCTGAACTCTTCTCTTCTTTATCCCTTTTCCACCGTACCAGAAATTGTATTTTTCCAAAGAGTCTGCCGTTAAATAAAAGTTTGCTCGCAGCAGAAGCAAGATGTGTTTTTGTCCGGACAAAAACTCTTGGATTGTTCCCAATCGACTTGTAATTTACCGCCCTCCGAAGTCGGGCGGTATCAACACCAAACCCATGGAATCAACCAAAAAGAAAAGTGGACGCAGGCGAAAAGACGAAGCCGAAAGCCGCAGTTATAAACGGGTGGAGGTTCGCTTTAATCAGCAGGAGTATGATCAGCTGAACCAGCGAAAAGCACTGACTACCGCCAAGGACTTGTCTGCTTTTATCCGGTCGCTTTGCCTTGAACAGCCGCTACTGGTTAAGCCTCAGCAAGCTACAGCTGACACCCGGCTACTGGCCTCCATTCGGGATACTCGTTCACAAATTCTGCGCATCGGCGTAAACATTAACCAAGCCGTTAAGCACATCAACAGTACGACAGACTATGAGGATTTGCGGCAAAAAACGGCGCAGCTAGCCGACAGTGTTGCGCAGTTGGAAGTAGCCTGTCGTCAGGCAATGGGTCAGCTTTTAACCCGCCAAACAAGAGAGGAGGTAACCAGTGGTAGCGAGGATCAGCAGCGGGAGTAACCCCACAGGTGCCGTGTATTACAACGAAGAAAAGGTTGGAAAGGGGGAAGCGGTTCGACTGGCACTCCGTAACTACGAAGCCCTGTTGGTGCCCCCGGAAATAGCCCAGCGGCAGCAGGTCGCCTACGTGCTGGAGGAGCAGGCCGCACTAAACGCGCGCATCAGTAAGCCCACCTTTCACGTGAGTCTGTCACTGGCTCCCGGCGAAAAACCGGATGCCGGCGATCTGCTGGACATCGCCGATCGGTACATGCTGGGCTTGGGCTATGGCCAGCAACCCTACGCCGTCTATCAGCACTTCGATACAGACCATACCCATGTTCATATAGTCTCGGTCCGCGTGGACTATGACGGCAATAAAGTGCCGGATAAATTTGAACAGGTCCGCTCCAACAAACTGCGCCAGGAGATTGAAAAAGAGTTCGGCTTGATGCCCGCCGAGCAGGTTGCCCGTCGGCCCAAGCTGGCTCAGCTCCGGCCATTGGTGTACGGCGAGGGAGACTTAAAACGCGATATGACCAATGTAGTATTGACCGTGCTGAAGGACTTCCGGTTTAGCACCTTTGCTCAATATAATCAACTGCTCAGGCTGTACAATGTCCGGGCCGAAGAGGTCGAACTGGCAGGGGCAAAGCAGCCTGGACTCCGGTACCGGATCATCGATGCGCAGGGGAATGCGCAGGGCCCCGGCCTTAAGGCCAGCAGCCTCACCCAACAACCTACCCTGGCTACCGTCGAGCGGAGAATGAAGGCCGGAAAAAAGATCAAGGAAGACAATGTCTCCAACCTCCGCCGACTGCTCGAACCCCGGCTCGTCGAGAGCACCAGCTGGAGCGACTTTCACCGGAAATTACATGGCCTGGATATCCTCATTCTGCCTCATCACGGCGTGGGAGGCAACCTATTTGGGGTGAGCTTTCTGGATGTAAAGCGAAAAGCCATTTATAGTGGAAGCGAGATTGGTAAAGAGTACAGCGCAAACCATCTAAAATCCGTTTTAGGGGCGAATTACGAGCCGGGGCACGCCAGCCCCGCGCCGATTAACGACACGGCAAAACAGGAAATAACGCCGTCATCATCAAATTTGAGGCCTCAACAAGTCGACTTAGAGCCGGAAGTATCTGCCCTGTCTAACGCCAGCCTACTGCGTGACCTGCTGCGGGCAATTAGTGGCCAGCCGGAAGGGCAGGAGAGTGAACAGGAGCTAAAGAAAATGGTTAAAAAATCCCGTCAAAAACCCCGATTGTCATGAAAGACGACCGCCGAGAGTTAAATAAACAACTCGAATTGATGCTGTGGATCGCGCTGGGCCTGCTGGCACTGCACCTGTACGTAGAACTGCACACATTTTTTGTGGGGCTGGGCTGGTTTCATCCCTTCGCGGATGGGCTCATCGGTAAAATGGTGAGTAACTCAGGCCTGATGGCTTCACCCTGGACGCTGAAGCTGATAGCCGGCGGTTGTATCGTGCTCTATGGCCTGGGCAGCCGAGGGGTAAAGTCGCTGACGCTGACACCCGGCAAGGTGCTGACGGCGCTGCTGGTCGGAGTACTCCTGTTTGGCGGCTCGACTGTTATGCTGAGAGATAACGCCGGCGTGATCATTGCCCGCATTGGCATCACCGGAACCAGTATTCTCTATCTGGCACTGACGGCCGTGGGACTGCTGTATCTCATCAAGGGAAGCCAGGGCATTAACCGCCTGCTAAGCTTTGCCCCGGAGAAGGATATCTTCAACGATGCTAACGAAACCTTCCCCCAGCAGGAGAAAAAGCTGGAGAACAATTATTCGGTAAACCTGCCGACGGAATACACCTTCAAGGGAAAGATTCGTAAGGGGTGGATCAACATTATCAACCCATTCCGGGCTACGATGGTCCTGGGTACACCCGGATCAGGTAAGTCCTACAGCGTGGTAAGCCCCATTATCCGGCAGCATATCGAGAAGGGGTTTGCTATGTACGTGTATGACTACAAGTTTCCGGATCTATCCCTGATTGCTTTCAACGCAATGGCCCGGCACAAGAAGAATCTGCCGAAGGGGATTCGTTTCTACGTTATCAACCTGGATAACCCGGCGAAAAGCCACCGGTGCAATCCCTTAGCCGCTCAGTACCTGACCGACATTACCGATGCTTATGAGTCGGCCAAAACGATCATGCTGAACCTCAACAAAACGTGGATCAATAAGCAGGGTGATTTCTTTGTCGAGTCGCCGATCAACTACGTAACGGCTATCATCTGGTTTTTGCGTCAGTACGATAAAGGCAAGTACTGCTCGTTCCCCCACGTCATTGAACTCATTGGAAGGGATTACAAAGAAGTGTTCCCCATTCTGATGAGCCGGCCGGATCTGGAGAACTACATGCGACCCTTCGTTTCGGCTTACGAAGGTAAGGCCATGGAACAGCTCGAAGGGCAGATAGCCTCAGCCCGTATTCCCCTGTCGCGGCTGGCCAGTCCCACGCTGTACTGGGTGATGACTGGGGACGATTTTACCCTCGATATCAACAATCAGGACGCGCCCAAGATTCTGTGCGTGGGAAACAACCCGCGACGGCAGGAAATCTACGGTGCTGCACTAGGCCTGTATAACTCCCGGCTCATGCGCCTGATTAATCAGCCAGGTAAAACCAAGTCGTCGGTTGTTATCGATGAGCTCCCAACTATCTACTTCCGGGGTCTGGATAATCTGATTGCGACGGCTCGCAGCAACAAGGTAGCGGTAACCATTGCCATGCAGGATTTTTCGCAACTGGAGCGGGACTATGGCAAGCAGGAAGCGGAGGTAATTAAGAACACGGTTGGAACTGTTATCGCTGGCCAGGTTACGGGCACGTCGGCCGATGCCATGCAGAACCGGTTAGGCCGCAACGTGCAGCGCAAACAGAGTCTGAACATCCAGAGTGAGGATACCACCCACGGCATACAGACTGAACTGAACTTTATGGTGCCGGCCGCTAAGATAGCCCGGCTTAGCCAGGGATGGTTTGTCGGTGTGACGGCCGACACGGTAGAGCAGCCCAGTGAGCATAAAGCCTTTAATGCTAAAATCCTGGTCGATGAGGCTGACTTCAAAAAGGAGCAGAAATATGAACAACTACCGGATTTTTCTATTTTTGCCAATACCGGTTCAAATTTTGAAACGCAGATAAATGATAACTACCTACAGGTGAAAGCTGATATTGAGGAGCTTATCAAATCTGAAATCAACCGGTTGAAGGCGATACTTCAACCCTAGAACTAAACCAATTTCATTACGTGGGAAAGTCTACTGCAAAGAATGATTTAGGCGCACTCATTGGCCCCCGGTTCCTGATGTTGCGCAGGCACCTCGGTGAACGGCTGGGGGAAAACTTAACCCTGGAAGATCTTGCTCAAAAAACGGGATTGACAAAAAACCAGGTGTTCTATATGGAGCGGGACATGTCCGGCACATCCGATTCGCTGGCCACGCTACTGACCTTTTATAGATCTCACGGGTATAACCTCGATTGGATTTTAAATCCAACCCAGGGCAAAAAACTGCCCATGGTGATTACCGCCGGTAAAGACCTGCTCGCCATCGTTCAGCAGATTGGCGGTCTGAGCAAAGTCCTCCAGGACAACTACGAAGACCTGTCCACAAAACTTCTGGAACTGGGTTACCAGCCAATGGAGAACGAGCTTATTGCGAAAAAAACGCAACTTACCGAACCGGCTAACTTATAGCATCTTCTTGCGTATACCACTTCACTGAATGCCTGACGGGCATTATGATTTTTTTTTGTGTTTATTTTCACATTATATAAGAAATACAAAAAACAATTTCCTATTATTTGAAATTTTCTTTGAAAGAGTTTTTACATTTACTCAAAACAAGCCCCTGTGTTTCACCCTAAAACCAATCCGCTATGAATGAGAACGCTTACGCCCGCACGCAGGCTGACGGGCTCGACAACATTGCTCCAACTCCGTTGCAGGCAGGACAGGCCTGGCAGTATGCCGTAACCGATGGTTTTGTGAGCGCCGAAGAAGCCTCAGCCGTGCTGCGACGGCAGCTCGAAGCCGACCGCTCCGTCATTGAAAAGCAACTGGCTAACGTCGGCATTACTAAAGAGGTGCTTACGGCTAATCCTGATTTGGAAAAGGTGCTTTTCAGTGGCCAGCGTACGGAGCTGGTGACGATCCGGCTGTCGGATGATCTGGAACTGACCGGACGGCTGCGGCTGGTGATTACACCCAGTGGTCCGGATCTGCGCATTACACCATACTACCCGAACCTGACCATCCCTGAGAAGGTAGAAGGCTACCAGGTCACTCCTCTGGAGAAAGAGGAGCTGACTCAATACGGAGCCACTCAGCGCCCAATGATGCTACTAGAGCCAAACGGCTCGTATGTGCCGGCATACCTGCGGGTCGATCCGCTGACCAATACCGTTGACCTGTGGCGGGTAAGAGAAGACCAGATGCCCAGGAAGCTGATGGGCGTGGACCTGACGCGGGATCAGCAGCTTTCGCTGGCGGGTGGATTTCCGGTGAAGCTGGAAGGTTTAAAGGATGGTCAGGGTGAATCCTACACGGCAACCGTTAGTCTGTCGGTCGCTCAGAAAGCCCTGCATCTGTCGGAGGTTACGCCCCAAATCAACCCTGACCAGAAACACAAAGAACAACTGGCCCAGAATAATCACGGAGCCAAAACCGACCAGACCCGGCACCTGGAATCAGAAGCCGGACACACCACTGTAAGTAATGCACAAAAGGAGACGATTCAGCGTCTCATGAACACTGATACCAATACACAGCAGGCTTCACCGGGAACCCGTCAGAAGCGATAAGAGATGACAAAATTTGACGAACTAAAGCAGCGGTATCCCAACCTCATCCCGGTGCAGGAGCTGAGGGATAACGTATCCATTCTGGAACTGGCGGCTCACTACGGGTATGAGCCTTTGCCCCATAAAGGCAAAGGCCGCCCGGTGCTCATGCACCCCATCTATCGCGACACCATCATCATTAAAAATCCGGAGCATCCTGGCCAGCAGATCTACCAGCGTAGCGGAGATTTTGCGGACTCCGGCACCATCATTGATTTTATCCGAAACCGGCTCACGTCGGTTTTTTCGGCATTTAATCACCCGGGCAATCATGAGTTCCGCAATATCACCGGTGTGCTCTATGACTACCTCCGAATTGATCCGGATCAGGTAGCCAGGAATCGCCAGCGGGTAGCGGATCCCGGCGGACCGGTGGTAAAACAACCGTTTGCTAAAGAACTCTTTGATATACGGCCACTAGAAGTTAATAATTACCTGCAAAAACGTTACATCGCTCAGTCTATAGCTGAAGGTCCCGAGTTTACCGGCAAGGCGGTCACCCAGGTAGCTTACCTGAATCCGGAGACCGGCCACACGGAAGACTTTCTGACGGTGAAGGCCAATCCGGATCGGAAGTACATCACCTTCTCCAACGTAGCTTTTCCGTATTACAACGGATTGTCGGAAGAAGTCATGGGTTTTGAAATACGTAATGAGCAGATCAAGCAGCACGCGCCGGGTAGTGATCGCCACAGCAGCGTGTTCGTGTCGAATGCTCCGCCGGAGACTAAACGATTCATGGTGATGGAAAGCGTACTGGATGCGATGGCGCACAAACAACTCAGGATGATTCAAGGCGACAATGCGTTCGATACGCTGTACTTCTCGACCGGTGGCCAGCTTACCCCCGAGCAGGTTAATACCATCTCCCGGTATACAGCCGGCTTTCAGAAGGCTGCTGACTGGAGAATCAGCCTGGCGTTTGATAACGATGCCAAAGGGCACCGCTACGACCTGCAATTCATTCAGCAGCTCTCGGCGGCTCAGTTTCCCATGAGCGCCACCGTTGCCGGCCTGGGCCGCGTCGGTTATCAGCTTCCGGAAGGAGATGTCTACCGCCCGCTCGTCAATCAGCTCCTGGAGCGAATCGATCTATTCAATCAGGAGATGAAAGCGCAGGTTGGTGAAAACGAAGGAAAGGAGCTCAGCGGCCAGCTTATCATCGTTGGCCAGAAAGGAGAACAAACGGCCATCAGTATTCCCGAAACCTGCGTAGCGCTCCGGACGATGAATAATGTCCTGCTGGAGCTAGCCGGTTTGTCGCAACGCGTCAGCCTGGAGAAGTCCAGCACGAAGGACTTTACCGATGATTTAAAACGCGAAGTGGAGTTGGGGGCCAAATACGCGTACGGGATCATCGATCAGGATGGGGCCAACAAGTACAACAGCAATTCAGCCCTGAACATAAACCGGACGCTGAAGCTGCTGGAGCAACAGGTACCCACAGAAGGGCATGACCACCCCCGGGCTTATCAGGTTGTCCTGCGGATGCCCGACGGCTCTATTCGTCCGCAGGCTGAATTATTTCTGGAAAAGGGGAAGGTAGTCCGGTTTACGCAGGAGCCTGAGTTCAAACGCCAACTCCTGGAGGAAAAGGCCAGCCGGGGTAGTAAGCACCAGCCGGATCCGAGGTCGGAAGTAAAGGCGGTCAATCCAGAGGACAAGCCTCAAAAAAGCTTGCTCCCTGAGCAGCCGGAGAAGCATCCACAGAAAAAAATGAGACACTAATGGAAACGGAAGCGGTAAAATTCACGGACCTTGATGCTTTCTTAGAAACCATGCGTGCGCAGGGCTTTGACCAGCAGGCCGAGGCACTCGTGTACGAACAAGGCAAACTCCCTTACCGCTCCGTTTTTCTGATACCCGTGTCGTTGTTTCCGGCTGATTTCGACTGGCAAACGATGATCGAGTTTGGTGGAGTAGTTACCCAGGTGAGAGAGTTTGAATATATTGAGACCGAGCCGATGTTCACCAATTTCATGGTTTACCCTGTGTCGGGGATCGGTTACGAGGAGATAGAAGTTCATTCATCTAGCAACGGACTCTCCGCCAACGGCGAAGCAACACCTATGGCATATGTGATTACCCTGGAAGATGGCATCGGCCGCGATTATTACCTCAGCGAATTGGGCAACATGGTTCCCTTTGACCAGCCCAGTGAGGAGGAGCCAAAAGTTTTGAAGACCAACAAGCGTGTCGATAAAATCATAGACGAACTGTCGGCTACCTATCCAGCCAGCTGTAAGTTGTTTGCCGTCGAGCGTAAAGAGTTCGAAAAGCGCCGGCAATTACTCCAGAATCCTCCGCAGCCAAAGACCAAAAAGAAACAGTAACCCAATCCCGCAAGGCTATGATTTACGTAATCAACCTCGAAGACGGTGGAGGCATAGAGTTCTTTTTTGCTAAGGGAAGTGGCAAGTTGATTAAGATGGCGGACCAGAGCCCTGAAGAGCCCCAGGAATTCAGGACTTTTAAATTGGCATGGAAAAAGGTGAATGAATACCGGCAGAAGTATCCGGCCGTGTGCCAGCTCTACGTGGTAGACCGGAAAGAGTTTAACAACCGCCGGCAAATTCTGCAAACACCTCGCCCTAAGCCCGATCCCGCCCCCTTTAAATTGGAAGACTAACCAATGACGCTGCGCGGGAGTCCTGCTGCGGCAGCCGCTGCTGAGACTAAAAGCCAAGCTGAAACAATAATAAACCAAATGGAAAGCAACACAAGCGACCGGCTGCGGCTGGTGAAGGGCCAGTACTGCGTATTCAATGATGTCAAACGGAAGGACTTCTTCTTAGCGGAAGTTCTCGAAGTCTTGCCCGATTATGAATACAAGATTCGGTTTCAGATCGAAACCCAGACCGGATTTGAGGCCAAAGAGCAGGTAGTTATTCAGCGCTACATCGTAAAGTTATCCCGGTTTATGGAGTCCGTAGAAGTGGCCAGAAGGTCAGGCTTATGATGTCAAGATTCTTTACACGTCGGCTGGATATGTAAAGGTTTTGACGTGAATCTATACATTTGCCCACACGCAGCCAGAAAGGCCTTCGGCTAATACGGTAATGATGCTGGCCACCAGCGCGGGTGGTACTAACATGTGGGTACCTGGTGCGTAACGCGATGAGGCATCCGGGATCGTCCGCTTCGGCGGGCCGCTGAACAAAACAGCATCCTTTCTGACTGAACAACCCCGCTCGTAGCCAGGCGGGGTTTTGTGTTTTAACGCGGGCCGGCTAACGGTAACGAATCCGTCACCTTTGCGGATTCGGCCTATCCATTCAGACAGAGAAAATTTAGTTGGAAAGGGGATAAAGGAGGGGCTGTTTTACCAAAAAACTCTCCGATACTTTACGTTTTTAGTTCTTTTTTTATTGCTTTTTCTGTAAAAAAGGGGTAAATTAATAGTGTTAATCAAGCATGTTAGAGCGATGACACTGGAAAAAGAAGTACCCTTTGACTTTGAGTACAACTACACTCCCGGCGAACCAGCCGACTACGATTACCCCGGTTACGGGCCGGAGGTTGAGATTACGACGGTGCGACTGAACGGCGTGGAGCTTCCCGCTAACGCTATCTCACAGGAGATGTACGACGAGATGATTGAACAGGTCTTAGAGTCCTACCGGTAACCAGTTGCCCGATGGCCCGGCGGGCATAGACCGGGCCGTTTTCTTAATCCCCCTTCCAAATTTTTATTCTTTATGGCAAAGCCCAACACGTCCGCAGCGGAAACAACCGCAAACACCCTGAAGCCGTACCAGAAAATTCATGAGGTAACCGGCCAGATTGTGAACAAGTACAAATACCTCGAAGGGCATCCCCGGCAGTACCGCTTCGATGCCAAGGAAGGCGTATTCAACATCAACGGCACCGAGAAGCTGGGCCGCTCGCTCACCTTCCAGCCTATTGCCTGGCGCATCTTCACGGACAACATTCTGAACATGGGCGTGAAGAACTGGGCCGAGTTGTTCTTCATTGACGAGAAGGGAGCCGTATCAGCAGTGCTGTTTCATGGCTTCTCGGTGGACAACATTTTCCGGCTGATTGAACCCCTGTTCTATGACGATCTGACGCTGGCTGATGTGGTCATTACCGCCGTGGCGGAGAAGAAGGAGAACACCAAAGTCCAGCCGAAGGGCGTGTATTACATTGCCACCTTCAGCTACAAAATGGCGGACGTGGAGACGACTGGTGAGCTAAAGCAGTTCGCGCAGGAAACGCCTATTTTTCGGCAGGAAACCTTAAGCGACATAGCCAACATCACCACCGCCCATAATTACTACCATCCCTATGCGAACGGGGAAGGATTGCCCGAACCACCAGCCGCTTTACCGGAAGGGCCGGTAGCGGATGAGTAAGCACCAAATGAGAGAAGGCAGCCCGATTTGGGCTGCCTTCTGCTTTGTTAATAAGCATGTAGGCTGATTGGCGTTTCCAAAGCCCAACAGCCCAAAGGTAAATGATTGGGTGGAAAAGGGGATAAAGAACCTGCCCTTATCTTACATTATTTTCCATCTATTTACATTTATTTCCATAAATCTTGCTTTTATTGTAAAATAGCCGTATCTTTCTATTGTTAATCAAGGCGGTGGAAGACATGGAAGGCACGGTTTATCTGATTCACCTCGAAACACCCGTAGCGGGTCACGCTCAGCACTACATCGGTTGGGCGGCTAATGTGGAAGCCCGTCTGTACTACCACCGCAAGCAGCGCGGAGCCAAGTTGCTGGCTCATGCTGTATCACTGGGGATTGCCTTTGACATTGTGCGCGAATGGGCAGGAGGCAAAGACCTTGAACGCAAGCTGAAGAATCGCAAGAAGGCCCGTCTACTCTGTCCGGTCTGCCGGAAA
>NZ_BAABHD010000077.1:0-115208 GCF_039541915.1 Nibrella saemangeumensis | reverse complement strand
CGGTGCCGAGGCATCTTGCTGATTGAATTACAATTAAGATGCCTCGGCACCGGCCGCCCGGCTGCGTCGGCATGACAAAAAATCACTCCTCCTCTGCTTCCGGCAGGAACGTCAGGTAACTCAACTGGCTCTCGTCGAACATCTCCTGGGCGATGTCCTGGAGCTCACTTGCTTTGACCGCCCGTATTTCGTTGAAGATGTCCGGGAGCGACTCCACTTTATTGATATCGAGCAGGCTTTTGGCCAGCATCAGCATGAAGCTCTGGTTACCTTCCTCCGCCATCGCCATCTGACCCATCAGTTGCTCTTTGGTATTGTGCAGTTGCAGGTTCGTCAGCGTTTTTTCGCGCAACTGCTTCAACTCCTTCAGAATGAGCGTATGGCTGCGGTCGAGATGTTTCTGATCGGTACCAAAGTAGATACCCAGAAACCCCGTGTCCAGGTATGGCGTGTAGCTGGCGTCGATGGAGTACACCAGGCCGTAGCGCTCGCGGAGGTTCATGTTTAGCCGGGAGTTCATGCCCGGTCCACCCAGCAGGTTAACGAGCATAAAGAACGGCAACCGCTTTGGGTCCGTGAGCGCGTAGGCTGGGCGGCCAATCGCCGACTGTGCCTGCGTAATGGGCCGTGTCACCTCAAGCCGCTGCGGCACATAGCCATTGGGTGCCTGGCGCAGTCGAGTCGTAGTCCGGTGCGGAACGTCCTTCAGGTACTTTTCAGCCACCTTAATTACTTTCTTGAACGGCCAATTGCTGACCGACGCAAATACCACCCGCTCGGTATCGAGGTTATCGTTGATAAACTGCTGCAGGTAGTCCCGGTTAAAAGACCGCACGGTTTCGGGCGTACCCAGGATATTACCGCCTAGGGGATGATTCTTAAAAACCACTTCGTCGAAGTCATCCTGAATGGCGTCTTCAGGCGAGTCGTAGTACATCGCCATCTCTTCCAGAATAACGCCCCGCTCCCGTTCGATCTGCTTTTCCGGAAATACGGAATGAAACGCTATATCGGCTAGGAGTTCCGTGGCCTTTTCAAAGTGGATTCCCAGCAGTGATGCGTGGAAGCAGATTTTCTCTTTCGTCGTATAGGCGTTCAGTTCGCCACCAACGGTTTCCAGCCGGTTTATAATGTGGTGTGATTTGCGTTTTTGAGTGCCTTTAAAGGCCATGTGCTCCCAAAAATGCGCCAGTCCCTGCTGGTGTGGCTGCTCATCGCGGCTGCCGATGTCCAGCATAAGGCCGCAATGTGCAATCTGGGTGTGTAGTATTTGTTTATGAGCAATGCGTATGCCGTTGGGCAACGTATGTAATTCGTACTCCTCCATTCTATCGTTACGACGAACCGTAAAATTACGCAACTTTGCGTACTTATGATAACCACAAGTTTTTACCGCCGGTTCCTTATCATTCAAACGGCTTTTATCGGCGATGTGATACTCGCTACCGCCCTGCTTGAAGAGGTCCGGCACCAGTTTCCCGAGGCAGTCATTGACATGATGGTGCGCAAGGGAAACGAAAGCCTGCTGGCCAATCATCCCCACCTGAATGATGTCCTGATTTGGCACAAAAAAGAAGGAAAATACAGAAGTTTATACCGGCTGCTGCGCACGGTCCGGCACCGGCAATACGATGCTATCATCAACCTGCAGCGCTTCGGCGCGACCGGCCTGCTGACCGCCCTATCGAAAGCAAACGTCACCATTGGTTTTGACAAAAACCCCTTTTCGCGATTCTATACCCATGCGGTACCGCACCGGATCGAACCGGGCGTTCACGAAGTAGACCGGAATGCCGCGCTGATGCGCCCGTTAGGAAATACACCCCAGCAGACACGGCCAAAACTATACCCCTCTCCGACCGATTACGAGGCTGTGCGGTATTACCAGCAGCAGTCCTACGTTTGTATCGCTCCCACATCAGTCTGGTTTACCAAGCAGTACCCGGAGGAGAAGTGGGTCGATCTGATTCAGCAGTTACCCGCCCACCACAACATTTATCTGCTGGGAGCGCCAAATGACAGCGCAGCCTGCGCGCGCATTGCTGCGCAGGCAAATCGTCCTAATATAGTTAATCTGGCCGGTAAATTATCGCTGCTCCAGTCGGCGGCTTTGATGCAGGGAGCCGCCATGAACTACGTTAACGACTCGGCGCCAATGCATATGGCGTCGGCCATGAACGCACCGACTACGGCTATCTTCTGCTCTACCGTACCCCAGTTTGGCTTTGGACCGCTGGCGGACCATTCCCGCACCGTAGAAATCAGCGAGCAACTGGATTGTAAACCCTGCAACCTGCACGGCCGCAAAGCCTGTCCCCTGGGTCATTTTCGCTGCGCCCACGGCATCCGGACGGAGCAATTGCTGGCATAACAAAAGCAAAAGGTCACCGCCTAAACGATGACCTTTCTGCCTCCTGCAAACTGGAGACTGCCTACTCCTTATACATGCTTTCGGAGATTACCTCCTTGATGTCCGAAATGATCTTATTCGCCAGGTAATCGGCGGTTGATTGGGTATCTGATTCGGAATAGATGCGAATAATGGGTTCAGTATTCGATTTGCGCAGGTGAACCCACTCCTTATCAAATTCAATCTTTACGCCATCGATGGTGTTGATGGGATTCCTGGCATACCGGATTTTGATGCGCTCCAGTACGGCATCGACATCAATATCCGGGGTTAGCTCTATTTTGTTCTTGGAGATATAATAACTCGGATACATCCGGCGCATAATGGACGCCAGTTTACCAAACCTGGCCAGGTGGCTCAGGAACAGCGCAATGCCAACCAGCGCATCGCGGCCATAGTGCAGGTCAGGATAGATGATTCCTCCGTTGCCTTCGCCCCCGATAACGGCATCCTTCTCCTTCATCATCTCCACCACGTTGACCTCACCCACCGCTGAGGCATAATGCTGGCCACCGGCCTTTTGGGTCACATCGCGCAGGGCAATCGTCGATGACAGATTGGATACGGTATTATTGGGCTTTCCATCCTGAGGCCGGTTCTTCAGCACGTAATCGGCTACGGCAACCAGCGTATATTCTTCGCCGAACGGCGAAGCATCCTCGCTGATGAGCGCCAGCCGGTCTACGTCAGGGTCAACCACAATGCCCAGGTCGTAATCGGATTTCTCCATCTCATTGATGATGTCACGGAGGTTCTCCGGAAGCGGCTCGGGGTTGTGGGCGAAGTTACCGGTCGGTTCGCAGTGTAATTTCGTAATGCGCTCTACCCCCAAAGCCTCCAGCAGCATGGGCACGGCAATCCCACCGGTAGAGTTGACGGCATCCACGACAATCCGGAAGTTCTTACGGGCAATAGCCTCCCGGTCGACCAGCGGGAGCGCCAGAATCATCTCAATATGTTTGCGTAACCAGGTATCGTCGGTGCTGTACTGCCCCAGTTTCTTGACATCAGCAAACTGGAAGCGTTCCTCCTCAGCGATGGCCAAAACCTCCGCGCCATCTTCGGCGGTTATGAACTCGCCCTGCTCATTTAACAGTTTCAGGGCGTTCCACTGTATGGGGTTATGACTGGCGGTCAGAATGATTCCCCCGGCGGCATTCTCGCCTACCACGGCCAGTTCAACCGTCGGTGTTGTCGATAGCCCCAGATCGAGAACATTCAGGCCCAGGCCCTGCAGCGTGGCCGATACCAGCCGGGATACCATCTCGCCCGACAGACGGCCGTCGCGCCCAATCACCACCGTCCGGTTGGCCGGCTGCCGCTGGAGCAGCCACTGTCCGAAGGCCGCCGAAAACTTCACTACATCTAAAGGCGTCAGCCCTTCTCCGCTGCGCCCGCCAATTGTTCCCCGTATGCCGGAAATAGACTTAATTAATGCCACGTGAATGGGTCAGGTAAACTTTTTTCGATACGCACAAAGATAAGCGCCCCCGTGAATTTCCTATAGGGCGCAGGCGTATTTAAGATAACTATTTAGCTAAAGCGTTAACATATGTCAGGAGATACCCAGGCTGGCTGGCGACCATATATCGACATGAGCGCGCAGGGACGACTGCGCCTTACCCAAAAACGTACCCGTTGCCGGGGCTGTCAGCTCCGGGCGGGCAGAAGAAGCCAGAAAGATATGTTTGTTAACCACCACCAGGTTTTCGGTAGGGTCGAATCCGCGCCAGCCGGCACCGGGCAGGTACACTTCGGCCCAGGCGTGTAGTTCGTGCTCCTGCTGGTGGCTACCGTACAGGTATCCGCTGACAAACCGGGCGGCTAACCCCAGGCTGCGGCAGGCAGCCATGAACAGGGTAGCATAGTCACGGCAGGAGCCACTGCGATTGAAAAGCGTCTGCTCGGGTGGGTAGGGTGCCCCATCTTCGCGAATTTCGTATTTAAACTGGCGAATGGTCTGGTTCAGGTACGTCAGAAACGCCACCGTCTGCCATTGTGCGGCAGCCGCCATCTGCCGCGCCCAGTGTTCAATGGGCTCGGTTACGCCGTCGCGCACCAGGTAGGGCAGCAGCAGTTGATGCACTGGGTCGGGATACCGGAAGGGCACCCGCTGCGTCTCGAACGGAAACAGCACAAAGTCCAGGGAGTTAAACTCCTCCGACTCCAGTTGTATTTCCGCCGTAATACTCAGGTAGTCTGTGGTGCCGCTAAAGTAAAGCAACTGCTGAATATTCCCTTCCACATCGATGTTCCGCACGATTTTGGCCGGTACCGGGTCAATGACCAGGCGGTAGTCGACCAACCGCTGGTAAGGAAACGTGCGGGGGTACAGATACAGCGTATGGGGATTCAGGGTGACAGCCTGATCATAGTCGTACTGAAGCTGATGCTTTACTTCCAGGATCATGCCGGTGATTTGTTTGCGTGTAGTTTATCGAAAATAGGGTCCATCCAGTATGTAGGCAGCTTCCTGACCGAATTATTGAGCAGTGCACTCCACTGGTACGAAATCTCGTCCATATCCTCTTTTTCGAGCCGGTACTCGGTCATGTGGAAGCTGTCTTTCTGATAGAGCAACACATCCAGCGGATAGTCGACATCGTTGGCGCTCACACGGGTTGCATCGTAGGCCAGAAAACCTATCTTTAAAGCCTCCTGCAAACTGCTTTCAAACGTCAGGTTCCGGTACAAAAGAGGTTTGCCATAGCCCGAATTACCAATGATAAAGAACGGGGAACCGGTGCCTACCTCCACCCAATTACCTTCCGGATACAGCAGATACAGTTTATGCTCCTCATCATGCTGCAATTGTCCACCCACAATGGCGTTCAGGTTAAAGTGCATGCCGCTGGCCTCTAGCGAGGCTTTGTCTTCCTGCGCTACCCGCTTCACCTGCTGCCCAAAGGCGTTAACGGCCTTATAGAGTTTATCGAACGACTGATCCTGTTCGGCAATAACCTCCTTGAAATAAGTAATCGCCTTGTCCCTCACCGACCGTAGGCCGGACGTCATGATGAAGAGGGAGTGATTTTCAACTTCGTGTACCGAAATCTTGCGATTCGAGGAAACTTCAGTGCCGGAGGTCAGACGGGTATCGGCGATCGCCACCAGGCCGGCGGCAATCTTTATGCCCAAACAAAAAGTCATTCGCGTAGTGGGGTAGTCAACGTGTATCTTAACAAATATAAGCGAAGAAAGCTATTATGTGCTATAGCCCCGGTAATTTACCCTGACCCCCTCTCTGCGTCGGTTTATTCCGGCGTTCGGGTCGGACCATGGCCAGCGTGCCGCGACCGCAAATTGAAGAACTCAAAACTCCGGCGCCCCAACTCCTTTTCCATATCGCTCAACTCTATTTTGAGTGCATTGATGGATATTGATATTTCAAAGACGGATAAGATGAGCGCCAGAATCTGCATCAGCAGCGCCGACCCGAATAACCACCGGGCGGAGGTCTGATTGCCCTGGAAGATGACCAGCATACAAATGGCGCTCAGCAGCAGGCTGATTACGCTCGAAATCTGAATGTTACGGATGATGAGCAGCCGCCGGTGCAGGTTCTGAATCTGGGCGACATACACCGTATCGGGTTTGGTCCGGAATTTCTCGTGCAAATCGCGAATCAGGCTGGCAATAGCCAGAAAGCGATTGGTAAAGGCAATCATCAGCAGCGATACGGTCGAAAACAGCAGGGCGGGCGTACTTATGGTCAGTTCCATGCTTCCACAGGAGGTCAACTTACTCCTGCAATATAGGACAAACGTGAACCCAACTGACCATAGCCAGGCAGATTACCGGATTAATCCACCAATGCGGAAGCTGTCTTTCTGAACTTGCGGAACAGGTGACCGAAGAACGTAAGCTCATCGGCAATGACCTCGCCATTCCCGCGCATACCGATGCGCAGCCTGTCTTTCATAGTTCCGGAGTCGGTTAATTGCACCTGCACGTTGAATAGTCCTTTCTCGTCCGGCGTGAGCGACACATGGCTGACCTGACCGTGGGCGGGTCCCCACTCGTAGACCGGATACGCATCCAGCTTCAGCACCACGGGCTGGCCCTCTGTGAGCTTCCCGATCTGGGAAGAGGTTACCTGGGTGTAGGCATACAGCGGAGTCTCCTCGTTGGTCATCCGGAGCAGTATTGTGCCGGCCGGCACCTCTTTTTCACCGTCGAACAGGAAGGAGATGGTGCCATTACGCTCCGCTTTCAGCAGCAGGTGGTTGTTTTCGGTAACGGAAAATGCGCCGTACATACCCTGAATGCGCTTTTGCCCGGTAACTAACTGACTGTTCAGGCGCTCTTTCTCCTGCATAAGCTCGGTGTTGCTCTTGGCAATTTTCGTTTCCAATGAAGTGATGGCCAGACGCTGTGCCACAATCTGTTGGTTCAGGGCGTTGCGCTGATCGAGGTAGTTCTGCTGAGCCTGCTCTTGAGCCGTTCTGGCTCGCATGTAGGTACCCTCCAGTTGCTTCAGGTCATTCCTGCTGATGTCGCCATTTTTGAACAGTTCAGTATTAGTCTGCCAGATTCGTTTAGCCTCCTGCTCATCGTAAGACAACCTGGCAGATTCCGATGCCCACTTGCGCTCCACAATCTCCAGTTGCGTTTGTTTCAGCGCAATATCTTCCTGGATCTGCCGGATATTCACTTCGGTCATTTTGCGTTCATTAGCCGCCGAAGCAGTCCGGAAGCGTTCAAAATTAGTGAGGCTGTGCCGGGCGGTTACCAGTTCATTGCTGATGGCCGCAATATCCGGGGCGCTGATTTCGAGCAGCACATCGCCGGCTTTCACCGCCTGACCGTTTTTAACGTGCATTTTTTCGATATACACATTGGAGGGAAACCGGTAAATAGCCTCCGCCCCTTCTGATTTCAGCACGAAGGGCGTTGTAATGGTATCGGGCAGCACAATCGCGAAGCCGGCTACAATCCCCACTAGCACCAGGGCTACAGCCCACCAGCCCGCCCGACTCAGGGCCTTCAGGCGCAGGTCGGCAATGGGTGCATCATCTACGTGATACAGATCCGTGTATTGAATTTCGTCAAGTTCCTGTAACAGCGTGTTCATGGCTTAGTAGTCAACGTAGGTTTTCATGAAATCATGGTAAATGCCTTTCTGCGCCAGCAGGTCGGCGTGTTTGCCCTGTTCGGCAATGGTGCCTTCGTCGAAAACCAGAATCCGGTCGGCGTTTTTCAGGGTGTGTAGTCGGTGCGCAATGGAAATAATGGTCTTGCCTTTGTAGCGTTCGTAAATATTCGCCAGGATTTTCTTCTCGGTCTCCACATCCAGCGCGCTGCTGGCCTCGTCCAGAATAATGACGTCCGGCTCAGGGCTGGTCACAAACAGCCGCGCAAAGCCAATCTTCAGCACCTGGCCACCCGAGAGGTTACTGCCGAAATTGCCGACCATATGGTTATACCCAAGGTGGTTGTTCTTCACAAAATTGTGCAGGTCGGCCAGTTGGGCGGCTTCCACAATCTGCTCCGTAGAAGCCGACAGGTTAGCAACCCGAATGTTTTCTTTTATGGTGTCGTTGAACACATAGGTATCCTGCGGGAACATGTGCACGTGCTTGCGCAACGTCTTCGGGTGAATGTCGCGCAGTTCGCTACCGTCGAACCAGATTTTCCCTTCGTACTCCGGATACAGGTTAACCAGCAGTTTCACGAAGGTCGACTTACCGGCCCCGTTGCGGCCTACGATCCCGATTCGTTCGCCCTTGCGGATTTCGCAGTTCAGGTTACGCAGGATGTATTTCTCGTCGCGGGCGTTATAGCGGAACGATACATTGTCGAACCGGATGACATCGGCGGAGAACGATGTTTTCTTCTCCTGGTAGTTGGTATCCTCCCGCTCCTCCATAAAGATTTCGTTTACCTTCTCGAAGCTCACGCTGGCCTGCGTAATCATCATCCATAGGCCGCTTACGCTGTTGACGGCGTTCATCACCGTCATGAAGATAGACGTAAAGGCCATGTACTGTCCAATGCTCAGGCTGCCGGTAAACACTTCATACGCCCCCACCCAGAAAATGGCTACCTGGCTGAAGATAAAGATGAGCCGCTGCACAGAGTTGATCAGAATCTGCCGCTGTTCGTCCTGCATCACCGAGTTGATCGATTCACGGTGCAGGTGCTTCCAGCGGACCAGCTTATATTTTTCGAGGGAAAGCAGCTTGACGGTCTTGATACCGAGCAGGGCATCCAGAAAACCGCCCATCGATGCCTGATTCTTGTGGTATACCTTGGCCCGCAGGTTCTTGACGATGGGGATGAAGTAAATGGTGGTAACACAGTAGGCCACAAAGCACACCAGCGCAATACTCCCCAGCGGCAGGCTGTAGGCCAGCAGCACCGGGAAATAGATGAGCATAAACGCAATATCGAGGAAGTTCTGGATGATGATCGGGTTGGTTACCTGCCGGATGCCCACGCTCTCCTGAAACCGGGCCATAAACTCCTCGCGCTTGCGGCTGTCGTAATATTTCTGCTTCAGGGAGATAAACCGGTCGAAGAATTTCGACATGAAATCCATCTCGAACCGGAAGCGGTAATGCACCATCAGCATACTGCGCGTGTAGGTCAGCACTACCTGCACCACAAATACCAGCATTAGCCCCGCCAGAATGCCCATTAGCAGCTTTTTGTTTTGATTCACCAGCACGTTGTCGAGCATGGTCTGCGTAAACAGCGGCAGCACCAGGCCCACCAACTCCAGGATGAGCGAGAACATAAAAATTTCCATCAGCACCCGCTTGTTCTCCCGGATAATGGGCAGGTATAGCTGCTTAAAAATGGATTGTTTCTCTTTTTTGTGTTCCTGAACAGCCTCTTTCAGCTCGGTGTTTTGGTAAAACTCCTCGGTCGGCTTCAGTTCCAGCACCACCCCGCTCCACTTGTTGGTAAACTCATCTTTGGTATAGCGCGTTTTGCCAAAGGCCGGGTCCGATACCCGCACATAGGTGTCGGTTGCTTCGTATACGACCACAAAGTGCTGGCCTTCGTAGTGAGCAATACAGGGCAACTGGATCTGCTGCAGATACGGATAGTCCAGTTCGTATCCCTCCGCTTTGAAGCCAAAACTTTCGGAGACTTCCAGCAGGGTATACAGGCTGGTTCCCTCCTGGGTAATATCCGCCAGTTTGGTGAGCAGGTGCCGGGTATCCGCTGCGCCATAGTGCCGGAAAATCATGGCCAGGCAGGTGGGGCCACAGTCCATCATAGCTCCCTGCTGGATATGCGGGAATCGGTCGATCAGGGCGTACGGGCTCATTTTGCCGCCCATTACAGTTTTCAACAAGTTTTTCATGAGTGGTGTGGCATTACGAGGGGCATTCGTATGTTGCTAGTGTGGAGAAGGAGAGTGGTCGGGTTGGCAATATTTTGAAGTAGCACAAACAAGTTGCGCCGGACTGGTGGCCCGGCGCAACGCGTTATTCAGCTTCTATTTCCGTCGGAACGACTCACGCGCCGATGTTGCGGATAACTGATTTTGCGCCTTTAACCTGGTCCATCTGAAGCGTGTTCAGCTTAGCGATTTTGGTTGTCTTGATGCCGGATTTTGCAGTTACCTTTTTCATGGTGTGTTTATTTGGTTTGTTTTTGTGTGCCTACTCTGGTCGGTTTTCGGCTGCCCCGTTGTCGGTTGACAGGTCAAAATTGGGGAGACAAACACCGTAACCAAAGCACAGCCTGCACCACTCGTAGAAATTCACACCTGATTTAACCAAATGCCGTACTGACTCGCTACTGATCACTTCCGGTAAAACGAAACTGCCACGTTTTACCGGAAGTGATTCTTTAGGTATTTACAGCGTTGTTTGCAGCCAGGTAATGACGCGCTGCCGGGCAGCCTGCTTAGCGGTCCAGTCGGCACCGTTGGCTGCCGATTTGGCTTCGTCGAACGAGTGATTGGCGTTGGCGTAGATTTCCATCTGAATGCTGGTACCGGCACCGTTGTAAACCGCCCGGTCATATTGTACCTGTGTACCGGCCGTCAGCTTGTCTTTTTCGGCCGCCAGAATCAGAAGTGGGGCGTAGTTGATGTATTTGCCGTCTTTGTAGTTGGTCAGGCTGCCGTAGTAGCTGAACAGATTACCACCGGGATAATAGGCCACAGCCGTTTTAAAGCCGCCCTGCGCCGGACGGGCAACCGGTCCCGGCACAATATACGATGTACCATCACTCCATACTTTCCACTGTGACCGGGTTACCAGGTCGGTATTCACCAGGGCAGACAGAACGGTGCTGCCGCCATGCGAGAGGCCTAATGCTCCGATACGGTTGCTAACAATTTCGGACCGGGTGCGCAGGTAGGCCAAAGCCGCGTAGGCATCGTACGTGCGCTCATAGGCGGGTGACAGTTTCGCATCCTGCGGTGGCGTTTTGTCACAGAACTCTTTTTCGTTGCGGGGCGTAAAGCTGTCGACAAACAGCGTTGCTATGTTCTGGTTTCTAAGCAGGGCAGACCATTCGTGCAGGCTGGCCTTGATACTGTCCAACTGTACGCTATCCTTGTACCACATGCCTCCGCAGCCGTGCATGATCACAACCGCCGGTACGCTT
Organism: Nibrella saemangeumensis; assembly: GCF_039541915.1. NCBI lineage: Bacteria > Pseudomonadati > Bacteroidota > Cytophagia > Cytophagales > Spirosomataceae > Nibrella > Nibrella saemangeumensis. The sequence goes on along the minus strand of NZ_BAABHD010000077.1, from coordinate 104,227 downwards.
TCGCCCGATTGGCGGGCGGGCAGAAACAACTTGGCATTGAGGGTAATGCCTTTAGCGTTCTGGAAGGATACGTTCTCAACACTGGCGGCTATCAGCTGGCCGCCGGTTGTAGTCTGCGTGGTATTGGGATTGTCCTGTGAGGTGATCGATTCGGCCGGCACAAGATCCAGCGAACGGTCGCAGGCGGGTAACGTCAGCAGAGTAGCCAGGCCAAACAGGATAGCCGTATATTTTAAAGAGGATTGAACGCGTACTACATTTTTCATGATACTGATCGTGTGTTCTGATGGTGTGGAATTTAAAAGATTGCCTTACTCTGTTAACCGGTTTTCGGCAGCCCCGTATAATCAGCGCTTATTGAAGAATAATAGGCTTTTGCACAATAATTGGTACTCCGCCCGTTACGTTGTTCATCCGTGCCTTGCTAATCGGAGTTTTCGTCGGTTTGTCTGACTTAATAGTTACCTTTTTCATGGTGTGTTTATTTGGTTTATTTTTGTGTGCCTACTCTGATCAGTTTTCGGCGTCCCTGTTGTCGGTTGACACATCAAAGTTGCAACATGAGAGCGGGGGTTTACAAAAAAACACCGGCGAATGGTAGCCGAAATCGAAAGAACTGTAGGCAATCCGTGCTGAACGGCCTTACGGCTGGCCGGTGGAAAATGAACGCTCCCTGACGCTACTACCACAGAAAATAAAAGATCCCGCGCCGGGTAGGATGCGGGATCTGAATAAGATCTGTTTATACACAGGTATAGGCGTTTATGCGGCAACCAAGTAGCCCGAATCTGCGTTGACTGGTGCTGCATACCCAGCACGGGCACCGGCTATAAGCTCCAGACTTTCCAGTTTATGGGCAGGCTCTTCGGCCATATTCATAAAGATGAATTCATCGACATCGTATATTTCTTTAAGCGCCGACAACTCATCAAAAATATAAGTGGGTGAGCCAATAAGTTCATGTTCTATTCGGGACGGTTCTCGTAAACCAGCACGTATGCGTTGCGCTTCCTGTGTGGTTTCAGCACACACACCAGCAACTGAAATCGTAATTTCGGGCTCGCGCTGATGATGTTCGTAAAACTCAATCCGATACTGCGCCAGTTTCTCAGCCTCTCGTTTGTGGTCGTCAATCCTGTTATGAAAAACCGATCGGCAAAGCGAGGTATTCAACCGGGCCAGCGCCGAAACATTTTGCAGGCTGACCGTTAAAGACCACAGGGTGGGAACGGAGCCGTTTACCGGAATGACCTTATCGGCGTTGGTACCGCCATTCAAATAGTTGTGCAGAGCCGTACTATTTCGTTTGAAGGCCTCTGCCCATGCGGCTTGCCCGGATAAATCTATATCAGGCTGTAGCAAGGCGCTAAAATCGGCCGGAACACTCCCTTTGGCAACGCCCAGGTCGATCCGGTCCGGAAAAAGGCTGCTCAGTACTTTAAAGGCCGAGGCTACCCGGTACGGATTGTGATAAGCCATTAATACCCCCGCTACACCTACCCTGATCTGACTGGTCAGGCCGGCAATAATCGGCACCAGCACTTCCGGACTGCCGTAGGCGGCATAATTTACATAGTTCTCGGCCAGCCAAAAGCGGGTGAACCCTAACTCATCTGCGCGTTCGGCATAATTCAGCACATTTTCGACAATATCCAGCGGACTTTCACATCCTGATCCAAACTCAAGAAGACCGATTTTCATGACTGGTTTACGTTAATGGTGCCGATTTACTCAGCAGCCTGGTGTGAGATAGATTTTTGGGTTAAAAAAGTCCCACACCGCAATGATGTGGGACTCAAAAGAGGTCTGAATACAAGCTTAGCTTTTATATGTTTGCCTTAATCAATAACAAAAGGCTTGTGCATGCGTCCGCCAGCCAGGCTCTTAATTTGGCTTTTCGGCAGTGCGACCATTTTATCGGTCTTAATAGTCAATTTGTTCACTTGCTTTTTCATGGTGTGAATTGTTTTAATGGTTTGTTTTTGAGTGCCTACTCTGGTCAGTTTTCGGCGTCCCTGTTGTCGGTTGACACATCAAAGTTGCAACATTGGGGCAGCGGTTTGCAAAAAAACGCAGGTGAGTAGTAGACAGAATCAAAAGAGCCGTAGGCAATTGGCGTTAAACGGTCCAACTCTCTACGGCTCAACGGCTGAGCCCTGTGGTGTAAAACAACTACCAGGCTTATAACAGAGGCAGTTTCACGATAAACTGATCTTCCTCTTCAGCAATACTAATGGGCCGGTCGCTGAGGTAACTATACAGCGATTTCAGGCTGTCGAGGCCCTGCTGGTTGGAGGTTTCCACAAAATGCTTCTTCTGTAGGGTATTGGCTACACACAGATACTCATTGTCTATATACACCCGGATTACCAGCGGATTCTCATCGTCAATGATGTTGTGCTTGATCGCATTTTCAAATAAGTTCTGAAGCGTAACAGGAACAATATGACTAGACATGTACTGCTCAGGAACATCAATATTGATTTGCAACCCTTCTTCAAACCTGGATTTCTGCAAATCAATATAATGGTTGACAAATGTGAGCTCGTGCTCCAGGCTGACTGTTTCTTTCTCTTTATTCTGGAGAATATACCGGTAAATAGCCGATAGTTTCTGTAAAAAGCGGGAAGCCTGTTTCGGTTCGGTTATAATCAGGCTATTGAGCGACGTAAGGCTATTGAACAGGAAATGCGGATTCAGGTGATTGATCAGATTCTGGTACTGCATGGCCGTTTTATCCCGTTCCAGCCGGGTAGCCTGCACTTGCAGGTGATGCACTTGCTTCGTCTGCTGCGTCCGGTAGCGGTAGAACAGAATGATGAGGCCAACTAAACCCAACCCTAACAAGGCCCGAAACCAGAACATGTTGTAAAACTCAGTATTGACGTGAACAGCCAGCGTCGTTTCAGGAGTCTCTACCTCAGCCGCGACCGCTTTTACCCGAAACGTATAGTTCCCACCGGGTATTCTGGTGTAATTAGCCACCGTACGTGAACCGGCCTCTATCCACTTATCATCATACCCGTCCAGTTTATATAGATACTTATAGTTGCGCTGCGGCACCGTCATGACCGAATAATTAATACTAAAGGTGCGATCGTCAACATCCAGATCCACCGTAGGCATTCCGGCATAAACAAGCCGGTGAGTGTCGGGCAGGACCAGGCTACTGATCAGCACCTTGGCCGGTGGTGATTTAGCGTTGATCCGGTCCGGCATAAACTCAACCACATAGCCTTTCAGGGTGCTTAGAATATTGCCATTGCGCAACGAAAACATATAGTTCTCGTAGTAGGAACCTTCCGGAAAAACAGGTATGCTGAAATTCCGAAACTGGTTATTGACCGGATTAAACACTGAGAATTTATTATAGGCACTAATCCAGATTTTCCCGTACCGATCAGGGCACACCGCCTGCACCATATTTGCACCCAAACCATCATGCTCGGTCCAGAGCCGGTATGTGTTTGTCCGTGGATCATATCGCACCAGACCATAGCCGTTTACCGGCATCCACAGCTGATTATGCCGGTCTATTTTAAAAAAGAAAAAATTCTCTTCGTATTCGATTGCATTTCTGGGCGTAACAGCCAGAAACTTTCCTTCCTGACTGGAAAACCGGGCGAAACCGTCCGGAAATACATCCAGCCACAGGGTATTAGACGTATCAGTCATAACGGTGCGAACAAACGCCTTGGTCTGATCTTTGGACTTGTATGGCATGGGAACCTCTTTCCAGGTACTGGAGGGTATATGGTACCGAATGCTGCCTAGCTGCCGACTGCCAAATAGCCATAGATCGTCATCCTGCACCAGCATCGCACTCACCCCATTCAACCGCTTGATAAGGGTACCTGCGGAGGGCAACTGTGAGAATGTCAGGGACTTTTTATCGAAGACCCATAGCTCGGTACTCATCGCTACAAACAGCTTACGGCGGTCTTTTGAAAAACCCAGAACAGGATGCCCGAAGCCGCCTTCATCCGGTTGTGCCGATGGTATTTTGTACACCTTTAGCTGAGCGGTAGCAGGGTAATAATGCATTACCTCCTGGCTGGCGGTACTCAACCACCAGGAGCCGTCTTCGTCTTCAACAATACAATTAATGCCGCGATTGGCATTTACACCCGGAAAAAGGGCTCCAATATTATGGATGCGGTAAAAAGCCTTTTCGGGGTTTGTATAGGATATACCGTTGGTGGTGCCCAGCCAAACCGAGCCGTCGGGGTGCTGCCAGGCGGCTATAAAGTATTTGTCAGCCGGCGATGTCTTGTGATCTTCATTATAGGCAATTTCAGTTGTCCGGTGGGTTCTGGCGTCCCTATAATAAATGGCCCGGTTGCGCGAACTTACCCACAAATTTCCGCTGCGGTCCATCAGCAGAGCTGCGATCGGGAACGGCGATGTGCCAGTGGGAGTACGCAACCCAATGGTATCAGCAATAGTCCGGTTTTTGGTGTCGAACAGAACAATCCGTTCATCGTAATTGTCGGCATACATCACCCTACCCTGTTGGTCTACGCCCAAAGAGGAAGTGAAGTGGTTGTTAAAAATCGGGAGCTTGTCGGGATTATAGCGGGCGTTGTGAAACCGGCCGGTCGCTTTGTCGTAATAGTGTATACCCCGGTCCAGGGTAGTCATCCATATACCGTTGCGGTGCGGATCTTCGACCAGGCCGACCCTTGAGATATAGTTGGAGGCCAACCCCCATGCACGGCTTGTATCCGCTTTAAAATCAGCAAATCGCTTCGCTGTAACCTGATACCGGCACAAGCCGCGCCCCCGCTGAGAAAACCAGATGTCGCCGGTACGATCGCAAAGAATATTGACGCACTCCTCCAACAATTGTCCGTTTACCCGCTTAAAATTTATGAATCGGCCCGACTCATGATTAAACTGGCTGATACCTTTGCCTGTTCCCAGCCATATATGCCCTTCCCGATCCTGGCAAATGGAATAAACACTATTGTGACCAATTGAATTTGAATCAGCCGGATTATGCTTAAAAACAGTAAACGAGTTCCCGTCGAAGCGGTTTAGCCCGTTCATGGTTCCGACCCAAAAGTAGCCGTCGCGGTCCTGAAAAAAACAATTGATCTGGTTAAAAGATAATCCCTGCTGCTCCTGGATATGGTTGAATTCAAACGGCAGCCGGGCCGGCTGTGCCCATAGGCAGCTACTGATCAGCCCCCCGGCCACCAGCAGCATAAAGAAGGTTCTCAAACGCACCGTCATAGGGTTTAACGGTCCAGCCAGCGTTTAAAGGCAGGCGCTTTCTGCCGGCTGATATCCACGTCGATGGCATGATGAGGAGATTTCAGCTTTAAGATCAGCTTCGAGTTCTCCAGACTCTTGACGCTCTGGATGACATCGTTATTGACGATAAACTGGCGGTTGGCCCGGTAAAACTGACTGGGGTCCAGCAGTTCTTCAATCTGGTCCATGGTTTCGTAATCGACCGGATACCGATCATTCGTCTTGGTGACCATGAAATTGACGGCATCGTACTGGAAAAACGCAATGTCATTTACTTTAATGGGTACCCATCCGCTGCGCGAATTACCCAGAAACGTTTCTTTGTAGTTGGGCTTAAGCACTGTTCCCGGCTGCTGCAGCGCCTGCATAAGCTTTTGCAGATCAACGGGCATAGCGTTCTTTGCCTTGTTCAGCATACGCGCCTTGCCGATGGCTTTGCTCAGGTCATCGGTATCAACCGGTTTCAGGAGGTAGTCGATACCGTTGACTTTAAACGCTTGAATGGCGTATTCGTTGTAGGAAGTAACAAAGATGATGGGGCAGGATAGCTGAAACTTTTGAAAGATCTCAAAGCTCACCCCGTCGGCCAGTTGAATGTCGGCAAACACTACATCGGGCTCGGCATTCTCGCCAAACCACCGCAGTGCCGTCTTTACGCTCGGCAACGTTTCTACAATACGTACCTCGGCATCTACTTCGGCAATTTTATAGGCAAACTCGCGGGCCACCAGTTTCTCGTCTTCGATAATGACAGCATTCATAATCCGGCTCTTTTTAGGTAAGAATTAGCTCACTGGCAAAACTTACCGAAAGTAAAGAGAAGTGCAACTATTCCTGGTTAAATGGTAGCTAAACAGGAACGAATTGTAGCAAAAACCGGTCAATAAAAAGAGCTTGATAATTTGGGTTTCGCAGCTTAAACGGCAATCGTACACAATTCAACTGCCGGTTTTAACCAGTCAATTCGAAATTTTTGGCGACCTGTCCCGCTTTTCCGACATTCGTAGAAGGAAAATCCCGACTAACTTATATGATGACTGAGGAACAAATTGTGCTGGTGAAGAAGACCTGGAGGCTGCTGAGGGATGTTGATCCGGTGCTGGTAGGCAATGTGTTTTATTCCAGATTGTTTTTGATTGATCCTTCGCTGCGAAGTTTATTTAAATCACCGATGGAAGCGCAGTATACCAAACTGATGGCTACGCTCAGCCTGATTGTGGCTAGGCTGGACCGGCTGGATCAACTGACTGCCGACATTGCAGCTCTGGCGCAGCGGCATGCCGGTTATGGCGTAAAGCCCCAGCATTACGAAACTGTCGGTAAAGCCCTGCTCTGGATGCTGCAGCAAGGCCTTGGCCGCGACTGGAACCCGACCGTGGAGGAAGCCTGGAAGCAATGTTACACCCTATTATCCCAAACTATGCTGCAAAGTTTAAATCCGAGCCAGTCTGTGAGGACCTGATTTTCTACACTACTATCAACTGAAAATGCCTGCCATAGCTCTCGCGTGGCGGGCATTTTGCGTTAAGGTGCCAACGACTAAACGGGCGTAGGCTACGCTTAAACGGAGATTCAGGCCCGTTCAAATCAGAAAAATTGGCAACCTAAACGGGTACCCACAATTTTGCTGCATCACAATCTATTCACACAACTAGTATGAACGCAATGAAAATCAATTCGCTATCTGCCTTACAGACTCTGGCACTACGCATGCCGGGTGCCCTCACCGATTCGGACCGGGACTTACTGGAAGAACTGTATGAGCAGTCACTGGAGAACCTGGACGACTCGGCTAATCTGTTTACCTATATGCTCGTTACAGCCATGCGCCGTCGGCTGACAGGCGTACAGGCGGCAGAGCATATCTATCTGCAACGCTTCGAAATCCCGCAGATCCGGCTGTTTGAACTCCTGATTCAGCAGTTTCCGCTGGCCAATCTGAGCCAGCAATGCACCAACGCCCTGCTGATCGACGGCCTGAGCCGGCACCAGGAGCCGGTGCTGATGGACATCGGTGTTGGTACGGGTATGCAGGTCGTCAATATTCTAAACGGCCTCGCTCAGCACCCCACCAGTGCTATCCGGCATTTAACCATAGTGGGCATTGAGCCTTTTGAAGACGCTCTGGCAAGCGCCCAGGAAACCATTTCCGGCCTAGGGGCCAGCCTACCATTTACCATCAGTTTTGTGGCCAAACAGGCCTTCATCGAACAAGTAAGCCTTGCCGATCTACAGCAGTCGTTGCCCTCCAGGCACGACGGCGTATATGCCAATGCGTCGTTTGCCCTTCACCATATTCAGCGTGCAGAGGCCCGGAAGCAGGTGTTTACCAATCTGAAAGAACTACCCGTACAGGCGCTAGTCCTGAGCGAACCTAACTCCGATCACTACGAGCCAAATTATGGCAAGCGCTTCCGGAACTGCGTTAACCACTATGGCGCACTCTTCAACCTGATCGACCAACTGTCTATTGCCGATAAGGAAAGAGCCGCGCTGAAGCTTTTCTTTGGCCGGGAGATTAATGATGTACTTGGCAATCCGGAGGGTCAGCGGGTTGAGAAACATTACGCAACGCAACAATGGGTTGACCTGTTCCGGGAAACAGGCTTTCAACTGCACAAGCGCCCGGTACACCTGCCAGCCCTGGCGCTAAACGGCGCCCATATCTTCACCAATTTGCCTGATCGCTACGCTACGGCCTTTCAGGGCGAAGAAATTACCAGCCTGTTCTGGGCTGAATAATATAGTATCTCATCATCTATCCACATCCACACAACCATGCACGCTATTGAACTACTACCGACCGATCTGACCGCGGTCGAAACCTCTTTATGGCATGAATTAGGCACTAGTCAATCCATCCGGCTGGACCTGAACGAAATGCCGTTTGATTTACCCCAGGAGCTGAAGCAGCACATTGCCAACAAGCTGATCAGCCTGAACTGGAACCGCTACCCCGACTTTTACAACTGGGAACTCACCAGCCTGATTGCGGCCTCCGCCGGCGTGACCACCGATAGCGTGATTCTGGGTAATGGCTCCTCGGCCTTAATTCAGCAGCTTGTCAGTTGCTTCTCGAAGGTCTACGGGCAGGCCGTCCTCGAAAAACCTACTTTTGGTTTTTACCATCAGGTATGTGCCCAGGAGCGGCTGCCGTACCAGGAGTGGGTATTGGCCGAAGACGGTACCTACGAAATCGAGAACTTTCCCCGGCTGGCGGAGCCTACGCTGGTGATGCTCACCTCGCCCAACAACCCCATGGGCACCCTGCTGCCGCTAAAAGACCTGCGCCTGCTGCTGGCGGCCTACCCCGATTCGGTATTTGTGTTGGACGAAGCCTATTCCGAATTCAGCAATCAGTCGGCGCTTAGTCTGGTTCACGAGTTCGCCAACCTGATGGTACTTAAAACGTTTTCCAAAGGGTATGGTCTACCCGGTCTGCGCCTGGGGTATTTGGTGGGCAGTCCGTCGCTGGTTCGGTTGCTGAAAGCCAATACGGTTCCGTTTACGATCAACATCTTCACGGAATTGGTGGTGAAAGAGTTGCTCGCGAATCCGGCCTTTGCGCAGGCGGTCCGGATCAACCGGGAGCGGGTAAAAGGGCTGCGGGATTTCAGCCTGTACCTGTTGCAGGAACTGGCCGGCGAAGATCGCTTTATTGTCCAGCCCTCCGGCACCAACTTTCTCATGCTGCGCTTCCGTAATTCGGAACTCCATCAGTCGCTGAAGGACCTGTTTGCCCAACGAGGCATTCGGGTTAGTTATCCTATGCCGCTGACGATGCGCATCACCATTGGCACCGAGCCGCAGATGCACCAGCTGGTACGCCTGATTAAACATGTGGTTAATGTCAGCAAACCGGCTGCCTTAGCTGTATAAAATTGTGGTTGTTCTACTAAGAACGTAGTACGTTCAGCAAAAAAGCGGGCAATTGCCCGCTTTTTTCTTTTTTGTTCTCTTTACCGCCACCCGATATGCCGTTTCAGATCGCGAACGGAGCTGTTGGAGCTGAAAGTGTCGAACACGACGTAGTAGTTCTGCCGATCGGTTACGATTTCCCAGCCAGTTTTAGCAGCTTCCAGCCGGTATCTGTCGAAGGAGAACTGGCGGAGCAGTTCGGCCATCTGCGTGGCGGTGACCGGACGGTCGGGCAGTACATTGCGCAGGAACTCAAACTTCTCCTCGTCGAATGATTTGCGGCTCATTGTCAGGCGAATCCGCTCCAGTTCCTGGGGGGCAATTCCCAGCGGGGCCCGGCCATACGCATCGCGACCGTCTTCGTACTGTCCCGAACCACCCCGTCCGCCGGCGTACGGTCCCTCCCGGAACGGTCCTCTGCGGAAGTTGCTGTCCCAGTCGTAAGCCGCACTGGTGTTGGCGGTCAGCGGCACGGTGTTGATGATCCGGAAGCCGGCACGGGGTTCAAACTCCGCCACAATCCGGCTGTTGTTCCGAAAATCGACTATCTGCTGGAATACCTGCCGGTTGTTGAGGGCAATGGTCAGCCGGGCGCGACCCGCCGGCAGATCGAAGAACCGGAACCGGCCGTTGGTGACGGTGATCGACTGATCTTCGAGCTGCACGGTGTAGCGGCCGTTGTCGGCTATACGCAGGAAGAGTTCAGACTGGGCAAAAGCAGCGGTAAACGAAATCAGAAAAAGGGTGATGGTGTGGATAAGATACTGCGTTTTCATGATGGTGTGAATATTTATTTGTCAAAAGTATCGGTAAGACAGCGGAAGCCGCAGAGGGTTTAGTGACCACATAAAAAAAGTTCGCCTGCACAAAAAAAAAGCCGGATAATTTATCCGGCTCTACTGGGCAGTGAATGGATGGAATCAATTCGGGAACATTTTAGCCCCTTTCCAGCGCATACCCAATGTCGCAATAAATACCATCGTGGCCGAGCTGAGTGGCATCAGAATAGCAGCTACCACCGGTGACAGATTACCCGTGACGGCAAAGGACAGACCGATGCAATTGTAGATGAGCGAAACGGCAAAACTGAACCGGATCAGCCGCATCCCAAAATGACTGTAGTTCAGAAAATCGGGCAGACGGCGCAGCGCACTAGCTTCCAGAATGGCATCGCTCGACGGGGTAAATTGAATCGTGTCGTCCGTTACGGCAATACCCACATCGGCCTGTTTCAGCCCTCCGGCATCATTCAGTCCATCGCCGACCATCAGCACCCGGCGTCCTTCGGCCTGTAGCGATCGAATAACGTCCAGCTTCTCCTGCGGATGGCAGTCGAACACCATTTGCTCCTTGCCAGAAAACCACTTCTTCAGGTCTTTACTGGCCGGGCTGCGCAGAATGGCATCGTTATCGCCGGAGAGCAGGTATAGCGTATGGTTCTCTTTCAGACTCGCCAGCATGGTATCAATGCCGTTGCGGAACTGGTTGGGGAAGCGGAAGCAGCCGCGGTAGATATGGTCGATGCTGATGTGTACCACTGAGCCTTCAACCTCATTCGCACCATTGCCGGGCGACGGATGCACAAAGGCGCGGGAGCCAATCTTCACAAACTGCCCGTACACCAACCCTTTAATACCCTGACCCGTTACTTCCGTAAAGTTCTCGACCGGCAACGTCATGGCATCGGTGAGGTGGGTAAACAGCTTCCTGCTGAGCGGGTGCGCCGATTGCTGCACCAGCGAAGCCACCAGGGATCGATCCATTTCGTCGAGCGGTACGCTGAAGTCCTCAACCGGCTGGGTAGCCGTAGCGGAGGTCAGGGTACCGGTTTTATCGAACACAATGGTATCACAGGCAGCTATCTGCTCCAGCACATCGGCATTTTTCAGGTAAAACTTCTGCTTACCGAATATGCGCATACCATTACCCAGCGCAAAGGGATACGACAGCGACAGCACGCACGGGCAAGCCACAATCAGAATGGCCGTAAAGGCGTTGACCGCTTTGGTCGCATCGTTCAGGTACCAGTAGGTGCCGACCAGAAACGCCAGCGTCAATACCGTAATCGTAAAGTATTTACCAACGGCATCGGCAAAGGTACGAATACGACTCTGGGCACCTTTCCGGAACGCATCGTTATTCCACAACTGCGTCAGGTAGCTTTGCGATACTTCCCGCACCACTTCAAGCTCAATGGCTTCACCGATCTGCTTGCCACCGGCGTACAGTAAGGTACCCGGCTTTTTGCTTTCCGGCTCCGACTCACCCGTCACGAAGCTATAGTCAATTGTAGCATTGCCCTTATACAGGATACCATCCGCCGGAATCAACTCCTGGTTCCGTATCCGAATCCGGTCACCCTTTTTCAACGATGCAACGGGCACCGACTCTTCGCGAGTGGCTGAGTTCCCGGAACCATTCGCCAGGCGCGTAGCCGCCAGCGGGAAGTAGGATTTGTAATCACGCTCGAACGACAGGAAGTCGTAGGTGCGCTGCTGAAACCATTTACCGATCAGCAGAAAGAAGATCAGACCCGTGACGGAATCGGCAAAGCCGGCACCGGTCTGGGAGAGTACCTCGTACACCGTCCGGCCGTAGGCGGTAAGGATACCCACCAGAATCGGCAGGTCGATATTGATCATTTTTCGGCGCAGAGCCGCCCATACGGACTCAAAGTAACCCCAGCCGGAGTAAAAAACCACCGGTGTAGCCAGCAGCAGGTTCAGGTACCCGAACAGCTTCTGGAAAGCCGGATCATCCAGTCCCAGGTATTCCGGGAAGCTGAACAGCATGATGTTACCCGCGCAGAAACCCGCCACGGCCAGTTTGTACAGCAACGGCCGGTACGAAGGCTTCTCGGTCTCTTTTACTACATCGTTCAGGCTGATGAGCGGCTCATAGCCCAGTGAGGTCAGCAGTTCGGCCACCTGGCGCAGGCTGATGTCGTTATGGAAAAAGGTAACGTGAACGTGTTTTTTCAGAAAATCGACGCGGGAGGTCCGGATAGCCGGGCTAATCCGGTATAGGTGCTCCAGCAAGTACAGACAGGAACTGCAGTGGATAGACGGCACATAAAAGGTCACGTTGGATACCGTACCGTCGGTAAATTCAAGCAGTTGGTTGATGATATCGGGATGATCCAGAAACTCCAGCCGCGCAATCCGGGGTGATTGGCCGGGTGCCTGGGTCAGATCATAATACTGACAGAGCTGATTGGCATTCAGGACTTCATATACAGCCTTGCAGCCGTCACAGCAAAACGATTTTTCATCGAACACGATCGGGTGCTCGGGGCAGTCGTTACCGCAGTGATAGCAAGTCGTTTGGGTTAATGTCGCCGTACTCATGAGGAGAAATTTTGTGCAAGTTCGCCGGTTACCTGCCCATAACGCATGACGAACGTCAGCCGGGGGGCTGATACTTATTAGAAAGGTGGTGGGGGAATATCAGGGTACGGCGGAAAGTAAACCGGCAACTTTGTGGGGAGAACAGCCAATCGTATGAACACAACGCTTATCCAGAAATATAACGTACCCGGTCCGCGCTACACCAGCTACCCCACCGTGCCCTTCTGGGACAACACGACTTTTAGCGAGACCGCCTGGATCACCAACCTGCAACGGGCCTTCCGGAGTACCAATACCACGCAGGGTATCAGCCTGTACATTCACCTGCCCTACTGCGAAAGCCTGTGTACGTTCTGCGGCTGCAACAAGCGTATCACCCGCAACCACTCCGTGGAAGAGCCGTATATCGACGCCCTGATCCGGGAGTGGATGCTGTATTGCGACCTGCTGCCGGAGCGCCCCCGCATTGCCGAGTTACACCTGGGCGGTGGCACCCCCAGCTTTTTCAAGCCTGAGAATCTGGCGAAGCTGATGAAGGGGCTGTTCCTATTTGCCGATCAGGCCGATACCATCGAATATGGCTGGGAAGGTCACCCCAATAATACCACCCGTGCGCACCTGCAAACCTTATACGATTATGGCTTCCGGCGGGTGAGCTTTGGCGTCCAGGATTACGATCCTGTGGTGCAAAAGGCGATTCACCGTTTCCAGCCGTTCCAGAACGTGAAGAACGTAACGGAGTGGGCGCGGGAGATCGGTTATACCTCTGTTAGCCACGACCTGGTGTTCGGCTTACCGTTTCAGCACCCGGAGTCAATCCGAAACACTGTAGCCAAAACGCTGGAGCTTCGCCCCGACCGCATTGCCTTCTACTCCTACGCCCACGTGCCCTGGATCAAAGGCAACGGCCAGCGCGGCTTCCGCGACGAGGATTTACCATCGGGAGAAGAAAAGCGCATGCTCTATGAAATTGGCTTAGCCATGCTGGAAACCGGTGGTTACCACGAAATTGGCATGGATCATTTTGCTCTGCCGCATGATACCATGTACCAGGCCATGCAGACCAGCACCCTGCACCGGAACTTCATGGGCTACACCACCACCCGCACTCAGGTGCTGCTGGGGCTGGGCGCTTCTTCCATTGGCGATGTCTGGAGTGCTTTTGCCCAAAACGAAAAAGACGTTGACACCTACATAGAACGTGTTCAGGCCGGTGAACTGCCCCTCACGCGTGGACACGTGCTTAACCCCGAGGACCAGTGGGTACGGCGGCAGATCCTGAACATCATGTGCGGCTACGGCACCCAATGGGAGCTATCCGATTGGACACCCGACGAGTGGGAGCAGTTAGAAGCAAAACTCGAAGGCTTCCGGCAGGATGGTCTTATCGTGTACGACGAACAGGCCCTGCGGGTATTACCCGCCGGTATGCCGTTCCTCCGCAACATCTGCATGGCTTTCGACAAGCGTCTGCTCCGCTCCCAAACCCGCGAACGTCTGTTTTCGCAGACGGTTTAATGTACCGACCAGCGGGACGCGGGCCGGTACATTGGCCGCTACTTACTAAACCGCGCTACCCAGCCACCACCGGCCGCCATTGGGATAGTAACCGTTTCGCCTTTGCGAACGGTTTTTACTTCACGCACATAGTCGCTGCCGACGCGCTCGGCGTTGGGGCCGTCGCGGAAAACATCCATCTGGTAGGTACCGTCGACCAAAAAGTCGAGTTTGACGGAGAGGTCGCGGGCGGTCCAGTCGGTCATGGAGCCGAGGTACCAGGTATCGCCTTTGCGCCGGGCGATGGTTACGTAATCGGCTACTTTGCTGTCCAGCGGTACGACTTCATCCCAAGTGACGGGTACCGTGGTGAGGAACTTTAGCACATCCGGTTCGCGCTCGTAGGCGGTTGGGGCATCGGCCAGCATCTGCAACGGTGCGTGGTAGACCACAAACATGGCTAGCTGATGGGCGCGGGTGCCCTGGCTCATCGGCTGCTCAAAGATCATGCGCCAGTTATCTTTGTTCATGTTGGTCATCGCCCCCGGCGTGTAATCCATCGAGCCGGCCAGCATCCGGATGAACGGCAGCGTCACATCATGTTCCGGGGTAATGCCCTGCGGATTAAACTTGTTCCACTCCAGTCCTTTTACGCTCTCCCGGTTGATGTTGTTGGGAAACGTACGTTGCAGACCGGTGGGTTTATAGGCACCATGGTAGTTCACCAGCATCTTCCGCTTGGCCGCTTCGCGCAGCAACCGCTCGTAAAAGTTGACCACCACCTGGTCGTCGCGGTCCATAAAATCGACTTTTACACCCGCTATCCCCCATTTGGCGAACTGGTCGAGGGCGGGCAGCATCTGCCGGTCCAGTGTATGCCAGACGCACCACAGAATAAGGCCCACGTTCTTTTGTTTAGCGTAGCGGACCACCTCGTCCATATCCAGCTTACTCGCCGACTTCAGCAGGTCGAACTGATCCGACCAACCTTCATCCAGGTTTACATACTCAATGCCGTTGCGGGCGGCAAAGTCGATAAAGTATTTATATGTCTCGGTATTGAAACCTGATGTAAACGGCACGCCGGTCAGGTTATTTGCGCTCCACCAGTCCCAGGCCACTTTGCCGGGCTTCACCCACGACACGTCGCCCAGCTTGTTCTCCGACGCCAGCAGGTACACCAGTTGGTTGTTCAGCAGTTCTCTGTCATTCTGCGCCACCACCACCACCCGCCAGGGAAAGGCCCGCGTACCCACAGTACGGGCCAGGTAAGGCTCCCGCTCACGCACCAGCATATTAAATTTCATATGCCCGCCCTGCTCTACCCGTTTCGGGTAAGCCGGCAGCAAACCCATCAGGGTATTTGCCTGCGTCGAGTCACGCTTCAGGTATAAACCAGGGTAATCCAGCAAATCGGATTCCAGAAAGGCCAGCCGTACACCGTTGGGCACTTCAGCCAATAGCGGCAAACTACTCTGCTGCGTCTGCTGCGACAGGGGTTTGTACAGGTAATCCGATTCAAACGAGCCCAGAAAATCACTGGGGTGAAAATAGGCCGGCCAATCGCCCGCCAGCCGGTACTGCACCTCCTCACGCTGCACCCGGATGGAGTCCCGCAGATTGGTAACAAAGCGGTACGCCACCCCTTCATTATACGCCCGGAAAATGATCGAAAAGTTCTCGCGAAAATCCAGCCGCAGCTCATTATACCGCTCGGGAATGGTTTGGGTGATTCCGTAGAGCGGAGTCACCGCCCGGTTCGCATTGGCTACTGTCTGCTTCCGGAAGGTACTGTTCCGGCCCAGCGTACGGCCGTCGGTCAGGGTCATGGACAGCGCCGAGGGCTGGAGCAGGTCGAGACCGTTATGACTGACTCGGTAGCGAACCTGAGTTCCGACCTCAACTGTTATACGCAATTGCTGATTGGGCGATTGTACCTGGAACGTCCGGTCGGCACCGAGCAGGGATGGGACTGTTAGCCAGCATCCGAGAAAAGTCAACACAGTCAGGCGATACCGCATAAGAGCATGGAGAAATGAAAAAAGAGTTTGATTTGTTAAATTAAATAGGCACGCTTTTGTTCTTACTAAAGCAGGGCTTGATTTAAAAGCCTCATCAGAGCCGGTATTACCCAATGGCTATACGATCACAAGCAAACATTGTATTGGACAAAGGTACAGCGGCTTTCATTAGACAAGGTATTGGATAAAAACAGGAAAAATAATGTATGTCCTTCGGCAATCATCTTATAACTTTGTCGGTTAAACAACGCGACGCGTCTTTTTATGGATAAGTATTCGTATATAGCTAATTCTGACGCGGCTTACATCGACCAATTGTACCAGTCTTACAGACAAGACCCGGGTTCGGTGGATGAAAGCTGGCAGAAATTTTTTGAAGGCTTTGAGTTCTCTCAAACCTATAGTGAATCCACCAATGGCAATGGGAACGGCGCACCGACACCAACCAATGGTGTAGCTGCGGCTAAAGGCGCTCCGACCGAACTGGACAAAAACCACGTCGATAAAGAACTGCGGGTTCGGAATCTGATTCTGGGCTACCGGTCAAGAGGTCACCTGCTCTCCCTGACCAATCCGATCCGGAAACGCAAAGATCGTCAGCCGCTGCTCGACCTGAGCGATTTCGGCTTGTCGGAAGCCGATCTGGATACCGTTTTTGAGTGCGGGAATGAGTTAAAGATGGGACCGGCTACGCTCCGCGACATCCTCGACAAGCTGAAGAAGGTCTATACCAACTGCATCGGCTTCGAGTATATGTACATTCGGGAGCCGGCTATTCTGGAATGGTTCAAGGCTAAAGTGGAGAAGGAGATGCCGGAGTATAAGCCCTCACATGAGGAGAAAACCCGCATCCTGTCTAAACTGAACGAAGCTGTCGTATTCGAGAACTTCCTGCACACTAAGTACCTGGGTCAGAAGCGCTTTTCGCTGGAAGGTGGCGAAACGACCATTCCGGCCCTGGACGCCATGATTACCGCTGCCGCTGATCTGGGCGTCGAGGAAATCATGATCGGTATGGCCCACCGGGGTCGCCTGAACGTGCTGGCCAATATTCTGGGCAAGACCTACGATGCCATCTTCAACGAATTTGAAGGTAACCTGCCCGAAGAGATTTACGGCGACGGTGACGTAAAATACCACATCGGCTATTCCAGCCAGGTAGAGACGCCCACCGGCAAGCAGGTAAGCCTGAAGCTGGCTCCGAACCCCTCGCACCTGGAAGCGGTTAATCCGGTGGTCGAAGGCTTTGTGCGCGCCCGCGCCGACGGGTTATTCGACAGCGATTACGACAAAGTAATGCCGGTGCTGATCCACGGCGACGCAGCCGTAGCCGGACAGGGCATTGTGTATGAAGTAGCGCAGATGTCGAAACTGGCCGGTTACCATACCGGAGGTACCTTCCACTTTGTGATCAACAATCAGGTTGGCTTTACCACCGACTTCGAAGATGCACGCTCGTCGATCTACTGTACCGACGTGGCCAAAATCATTGATGCACCGGTGCTGCACGTCAACGGTGATGATCCGGAGTCTGTGGTATTCTGTATGAAGCTGGCCGTGGAGTTCCGGGAGAAATTCAACCGGGATATTTTCGTGGATATGGTTTGCTACCGCCGGCACGGCCACAACGAATCAGACGAGCCGAAGTTCACGCAGCCGACCATGTACACGGCCATTGCCAAGCACCCAAACCCCCGTGAAATTTACAACCGGGCGCTGATTGAGCGGGGCGAAGTTGACGCCGAGCTCGCCAGTAAAATGGATGCTGAGTTTAAGGCCAGTCTTCAGGAGCGGCTCGATATGGTGAAGCAGAAGGCGCTGCCCTACAAATACCCGAAGATGGAGCAGGAGTGGCGTAGCCTCCGCCGGTCGACACCCGAAGATTTCGACCAGTCGCCGGAAACTGGTGTGCCGCTGGAGCAACTCGAAAAAGTTGGTCAGGCGCTGGTGAAGATCCCGGAGGGTTTTAAACCAATCAAGCAGATTGATAAGTTGCTCAAAGACCGGCAGCAGATGCTGTTTGAGTCCCGGCAGGTCAACTGGGGTACCGCCGAACTGCTGGCTTATGGATCTATTTTAAGTGAAGATAAAGTTGTCCGGCTGAGCGGTCAGGACGTGCAGCGGGGTACATTTTCGCACCGCCATGCCGTGCTGCACGACAGCGAGACCAACGAATCATACAACAGTCTGAACTACATCCAGGACAACCAGCAACCGTTCCGAGTGTATAACTCGCTCCTGTCGGAATACGGCGTTCTGGGCTTTGAGTTCGGCTATTCACTGGCTAATCCGAACGCGCTGGTGATCTGGGAAGCCCAGTTTGGAGATTTCGCCAACGGCGCTCAGGTAATGATCGACCAGTTTGTGTCATGCTGCGAAACCAAGTGGAACCGCATGAACGGCGTCGTGCTGCTGCTGCCCCATGGCTACGAAGGCCAGGGACCCGAGCACTCCAACGCCCGCCCGGAGCGCTTTCTGCAGCTGTCGGCCGAGTACAATTGGGTGGTGGCTAATGTAACCACTCCCGCCAACCTGTTCCACATGCTACGCCGGCAACTGGCGTGGCCGTTCCGCAAGCCGCTGGTGGTGATGTCGCCGAAGTCGCTGCTGCGTCATCCGCAGGTAATTTCGCCCGTAGATGAGCTGGTCAATGGCCGTTTCCGGGAGGTGATTGGCGACAGCTACGCCGAGGCCAAAAAGGTAAAACGCGCGCTGCTTTGTACGGGTAAAATCTATTACGAACTCCTCGAAAGACAGCAGGCCGACAAGCGCGACGATGTAGCCATTGTACGCGTTGAGCAATTGCACCCGCTACCGAAGAAGCAATTGGATGAGGTACTGGGTCAATACAAAAAGGCGGAGGTGGTATGGGTTCAGGAAGAGCCGGAGAACATGGGCTACTGGACCTATATGTTGCGGGCAATGCCGGAGGTGAAGCTGCGGGTAATCGCCCGGGAAGCCTCGGCCTCACCCGCGACGGGCTACTCCAAAGTTCACGCCAAAGAACAAGCCGAACTTATCCAGAAAGCGTTTGAATAAAAGAGCAGGCAGTTTGCAATTGGGATCTGCCTATTGCAAACTGCCTGCTGTAAACTAAAAAAGAATGGCTGTCGAAATGAAAGTCCCCGCTGTAGGGGAGTCAATCACCGAAGTAACGGTCGGAACCTGGTACAAGAAAGAGGGCGATACAGTGAAAATGGATGAGGTACTCTGCGGCCTCGATTCCGATAAAGCAACGTTCGAGTTAACCGCCGAAGCCGACGGCGTCCTGCACATTCTGGCGCAGGAAGGCGACGTGCTGCCCATTGGGGCGGCTATCTGCTCGATTGAATCCAATGGAGCCGCCACTGGTGCTGCGCCGGCCCCGGCTGCACAGCCGGTCAAAGCCGAAGCACCGAAAGCCGCCGAAGCCGAGCCCCAGGCCGCTAAACCGACCATGCAGGCCGTTGCCGAACCAGCTACCGCTCCCGCATCGGCCCCGGCTGCTTCGACTATCGAAATGAAGGTACCGTCTGTAGGCGAGTCCATTACGGAAGTAACCATCGCATCCTGGAGCAAGAAAGACGGCGATCAGGTTCAGCTTGATGAAGTGTTGTGCGAACTGGAATCTGATAAAGCAACGTTTGAGCTGCCCGCCGAAGCGGCTGGTACGTTGCGCATTGTAGCGCAGGCCGGTGAAACGCTGCCCATCGGTGCGGTCATCGCCCGCATCGAAACCGGAGCCGCAGCTGTGCAACCATCGGCACCAGCTCAGCCGGCTCAGGCCGCCCAACCGGCCGAAGCCCCCGCCAATGGTCAGACCGGCTACGCAGCCAGTCATCCGTCACCGGCAGCCGCCAAAATACTGTCTGAAAAGGGCGTTGATCCACAGCAGGTACAAGGCTCCGGCGTGGGTGGCCGCATCACCAAAGAAGATGCTGTAAATGCGCAGGCTGCCGCTAAACCAGCTCCTGCACCTGCCCAATCGGCCCCGGCTCCCCAGCCAGCGGCCAAACCTGCTGCGCCATCACCGGCAGCTTCGGCACCCGCTCCGTCTGGCGAACGCAGCCAGCGTCGGGAGAAGATGACGTCGCTGCGGAAGACCATTGCGCGTCGTCTGGTAGCGGTGAAGAACGAAACGGCGATGCTGACTACCTTCAACGAGGTAGACATGAAGCCGATCATGGACCTGCGGGCCAAGTACAAAGACAAGTTCAAGGACAAACATGCCGTTGGCCTGGGCTTTATGTCGTTCTTCACCCGAGCCATTTGTATCGCGCTGAAGGAGTTCCCGGCCGTAAACGCGATGATTGATGGTGACAATATCGTCTATAACGACTACTGCGATATTTCCATAGCCGTTTCAACCGAGCGTGGTCTGGTGGTACCGGTGATCCGGAATGCCGAGCAGATGAGCTTCCCGCAGATCGAAAAAGAAATTATCCGTCTGGCTGGTCTGGCCCGTGACAACAAACTGACCATCGACCAGATGCAGGGCGGTACGTTCACGATCACCAACGGCGGTATCTTCGGCTCTATGCTTTCGACGCCGATTATCAACGCTCCGCAGTCGGCTATTCTTGGTATGCACAATATCGTAGAGCGGCCGGTGGTGGTGAACGGAGAAATTGTGGTCCGGCCGATTATGTACGTAGCACTTTCGTACGATCACCGGATTATCGACGGGAAAGAATCGGTCAGCTTCCTGGTTCGTGTGAAGCAACTGCTGGAAGATCCGACCCGAATTCTGCTTGATGTATAAGTAAAACGGTTTTGTAAACTGGTTTCCTGACGTTGCCCAGCTCAACCGCTATAAGGCAGCGCGAGGAAACGGTTTACAAAACCGTTTTACTTAAAATGCAAAAATTATACAACCTCTATGCAATACGATGTAATTGTGATCGGCTCGGGTCCGGGCGGCTATGTAGCGGCAATCCGTTGTGCTCAGTTAGGCTTAAAAACGGCCATTGTTGAGAAATATAAGACGCTGGGCGGGACCTGCCTTAATGTGGGCTGTATTCCGTCGAAGGCACTGCTCGACTCATCAGAACACTTTCATAACGCGGCTCATACGTTTGCCGAACACGGTATTCAACTGGCAGAGCTGAAAGTGGACCTCCCGCAGATGATTAAGCGGAAGCAGGGGGTAGTCGACGCTAACGTACAGGGCGTGCAGTTCCTGATGAAAAAGAACAAGATCGATGTTCATCAGGGGCTCGGCTCGTTCGTGGACGCCAATACGCTGAAGGTGAAGAAAGACGACGGCAGCGAAGAGCAGCTCACGACGAAGAATTTTATCATTGCCACCGGCTCCAAGCCGATGTCGTTTCCGTCGATGCAAATCGATAAGAAACGCATCATCAGCTCAACCGAAGCCCTGACGCTCACCGAAGTCCCCAAGCATTTGATCATCATTGGTGCCGGTGTTATCGGTGCGGAATTAGGCTCGGTATACGCCCGCATCGGCGCTAAAGTTTCCTTCGTAGAATATGCCGACTCCATGATTCCAACCATGGACAAAACTATGGGCAAAGAATTGCAGAAGGCCGTGAAGAAACTTGGTGTGGACTTTTACTTCAGCCACAAGGTGACCAGTGTCGTTAACAAAGGAGACCAAGTAGAGGTGATTGCCGACACGCCTAAAGGCGATCAGATTACCCTCACCGGTGACTACTGCCTGGTATCCGTCGGGCGCCGGCCTTACACCGACGGTCTGAACCTGGAAGCAGCCGGACTAAGCACAAACCCCAAAGGCCAGATTGAGGTAGACAACCACCTGCGAACCCAGGTCTCCAATATCTACGCCATCGGCGATGTAATTCGGGGGGCTATGCTGGCCCACAAAGCCGAAGAAGAAGGCGTCTTTGTGGCCGAAACAATTGCCGGGCAGAAGCCGCACATTAACTACCGGCTCATTCCGGGAGTCGTTTATACCTGGCCGGAGGTAGCCAGCGTCGGGTACACGGAAGAAGAAGTAAAGAAAGAGGGCATTCCGTATAAAGTCGGCTCGTTTCCGTTCAAAGCCTTGGGCCGTGCGCGGGCCAGTATGGACCTGGATGGCCTGGTAAAAGTGCTGGCGCATAAGGATACCGACGAGATACTCGGTGTCCACATCATCGGTGCCCGTGCCGCCGACATGATTGCCGAGGCCGTAGTAGCGATGGAGTACCGGGCTTCTGCCGAAGATGTTGCACGAATGTCCCACGCCCACCCGACGTACACGGAGGCTATGAAAGAAGCGTGTATGGCCGCCACTGAAAACCGGGCTATTCACATGTAATCTGGCTAAATTGACGTATAAAACCAGAAGCGGTGTCAGCAAAGGCTGGCACCGCTTCTGGTTTTAAAGCTGCTTATGCAAACACACCGGGGCAGATGCCCCATTTAGGTTTGAATAACGCCTACGTTGAATGGTCGGGTGATGGGTGCGTGGTTGGCGGCTTCAATACCCATCGAGAGGACCGTTCGGGTCTCCAGCGGATCAATTATGGCGTCGACCCACAACCGGGCGGCAGCGTAGTACGGCGACAATTGGGCGTTATACTGGTCGGTGATCTTCTGCAACTGGGCCTGCTCCTGTTCCGG
This sequence comes from Nibrella saemangeumensis, assembly GCF_039541915.1. Lineage (NCBI taxonomy): Bacteria > Pseudomonadati > Bacteroidota > Cytophagia > Cytophagales > Spirosomataceae > Nibrella > Nibrella saemangeumensis. The sequence goes on along the minus strand of NZ_BAABHD010000077.1, from coordinate 81,624 downwards.
CGTCAGTGGCTGACCTTTCGCTTTCATAGTAGCCACCTGAATCTGGAGCAGCGTCCGGGCTGCCGAGTTGCCGCTCATCACCGCCATCTGCGCGGTAGGCCAGGAAACGATCAGCCGGGGATCATAGGCTTTGCCGCACATGGCATAATTACCGGCTCCATAGGAGTTACCCACGACTACTGTAAACTTGGGCACTACCGAATTGGCCATAGCATTGACCATCTTGGCTCCGTCTTTTATGATACCCCCCTGCTCGGCCCGGCTGCCAACCATAAAACCCGTAACATCCTGCAGAAACACCAGGGGAATGCGCTTCTGGTTGCAGTTCATGATGAAGCGGGCAGCTTTGTCGGCAGCATCGCCGTAGATCACCCCGCCCATCTGCATCTCGGTAGGGGTGCCGGTGCGGCCTTTGGCTTTGACTACCTTCCGCTGGTTGGCTACGATCCCCACAGCCCAGCCATCGATCCGGGCGTAGCCGCACAGCAGCGACTTACCATACAGTTCTTTATACTCGTCAAACTCGGACTTATCCACCATCCGTTCGATAAGCTCCCGCATATCATACGGTTTTACACGATCGATGGGTAAAATATGGTAGATATCCTCCGGGTTTTTGGTGGGAGCGGCCGGGGCTACCCGGTCAAAACCGGCGGTTTCGCGGTGACCGGTCTTATCCATAATACGTTTAATAGCATCGAGACAGCTTTTGTCATCGGGGTATTTGTTGTCGGTCACGCCCGAAATTTCGCAGTGGGTGCTGGCTCCGCCTAAGGTTTCAGCGTCAACATCTTCGCCGATAGACGCTTTTACCAGATACGGTCCGGCCAGGAAGATGGAGCCGGTACCTTCTACAATCAGGGCTTCGTCGGACATGATGGGCAGATACGCGCCACCGGCAACGCAACTCCCCATAATAGCCGCAACCTGCAAAATACCCATGGACGACATATGGGCGTTATTACGAAACATCCGGCCGAAATGTTCTTTATCAGCAAAGACCTCATCCTGCAGCGGCAGATACACCCCGGCACTATCAACCAGGTAAATAATCGGCAGGCGGTTTTCCATCGCAATCTCCTGCGCCCGGAGATTCTTCTTCGCCGTGATCGGGAACCAGGCACCGGCTTTTACCGTAGCATCATTGGCCACAATCATACACTGCCGCCCCGACACATAGCCGATGCCGGCAACTACACCACCCGAAGGACAGCCGCCATGCTCGGCATACAGCCCCTCGCCGACAAACAGACCGATTTCCAGAAACGTCGTATCGGGATCGGTCAGGTAATCGATGCGTTCACGGGCGGTGAGTTTGCCTTTGCGGTGCTGGTCTTCGATCTTTTTCGGACCTCCTCCCAGTTTGGTCTGCCGACTCCGGTGGTGCAGTTCGTCCAGAAGTGGAGACATGGGTGTGTTTGTCGTTACCATGAAATCAGTTCGTTATGTATCGATGAAGTAGCCCCGAAATAGGGCATGAATTCCGAAAAAACAAAACCCCAGCCTAAGCCGGGGATTCGTCTTATAAGCGTGCCTTTGGCAACCGTTCTTTACTGGTCGGCTGTTTTGCCGGTAGAATCAACCCGGATGGATGTTGTAGTCGTTACCGTTGTCGTAGACGAAACCGGTGGTACGGGTGGTGCCGCCTTCTTTTTGTCCTTTCCACCAAACAAAGAGAAGTGGACATACCGCTTCGGATTCTCGCGCAGGTCAGTCAGCAGCCGGTCCAGACTGGCCGTGCTATTGGTCAGGTTCACATAAAGCGCCTGGTCATTGGCCAGCCGGCCCAGGGTTCCCTGGCCGCGTTCAATATCGGCCAGCATACCTTTCATGTTGTTAATGGTTCCGTTGAGGTTGTTCAGCGTCTGCCGCAGTTGCAGGGCATTCAGCGAATCCACAAAGGTGGTCGTCCGCGCCAGCAGCGGCCGGACCTGCCGGTCGGTTTCGACCAAATCGGCCGACAACCGGTTCATCGTTGCCAGCAGTGCCCGGATATTCGCCCGGTTTTCGGCAATGGTTAGCTGCACGGTACCGGTAGCCGTTTCGGCAGCTTTTAAGGTACGGTTCAGGACCAGACCCGTCTGGTCAAATTGCAGAAGTATGCGATTCATGTTGTGTGTCATCGAATCGATATTGTTCAGCACCGGTAATGTTTTTTCCCGGACCATTTCTGCAATTCCCGACTCCTGAGTACCCCGGAGTGTGTCGCCATTTTCCAGTTCGCGGCCGGTTTGGCTTACATCCAGCCGGATGACCTTCCCCCCTAATATTCCCCCATCCGCCAGAATCGCTTTGGTGCCTTCATTCAGCCTGATCTTGTTTTGGATGTCGAGGGTCACCAACAGCTTGTTACCCTGGTTCTGCAGGATCTCTATTTTTTTGACCCGCCCCACCGAGAGGCCATTTATAAGAACGGAGTTAGACGGTGCCAGTCCATCAATGCTATCGTATAAAACTACATATTGCCGGTTTCCGGAGAAGAAGTCAGAGCCTTTCAGGTAGTTAAAACCGAAATAAAGCATCGCCAGCGTCACAACCGCCAGTATGCCAACTTTGGATTCCCTTGATAATTTCATGTAAACGTGTGCGGAAAAACTTCGGCCTACCGACTACCACAGTCGTGCCAGTTATTGCTTATAACTATTATTCAGACCTGTTTGTCCCGCGAAACTACAACATTCAGTTCAATTGGCCGCTTCAATCTCCTGTTTGTACTGCCGAAAGGCCTTGACAATGGCTGTAGATATCTGATCCTGACCCGTTTCGGAGAGCAGGTACTGCTCTTCGGCGGGGTTGGTCAGGTACCCCGATTCAATCAGGACACTAGGCATGGTGGTCCGCCAAAGGACCAGAAAACCCGCTTGTTTTACCCCATTGCTGAGCCGGTCCGCGTTGGTTCGGAAACTACGCTCCACTTTTTGGGCAAAATTGATACTGCTACCCATAAACGCGTGCTGGTAGTTGGCCAGCATAATATGCGCCAGCGGAGAGTCCGGATTAAAGCCTTTGTACGTCTGCTGGTAGTTGGCTTCCTGCAGAATAACGGCGTTTTCGCGCTTGGCGACTTCCAGATTCCCTTCCGTTTTGTGCAGACCCATGGTGTAGGTCTCGGTGCCGTAAATGCGGGATGAGCGTGGGTTGGCGTTACAGTGAATGGATATAAATAGATCCGCCTTACTGCGGTTAGCTATGCTCGACCGTTCGGCCAGCTCAATAAACCGGTCAGTAGTGCGCGTGTATATGACGCGCACCTCGGGCATTTGGCTTTTGATTTTCTGCCCCACCAGCAGTGCCAGTTGAAGATTAATTCTCGCTTCACGGGAGCGACGGCCCATTGCCCCCGGATCTTTTCCCCCATGACCGGCATCAAGCACAACCGTCCGCAGCCGGTTCGGCGACTCCCCGTGGCCCGTGGCGGTGGTGTCTTGCACAACATCCTGGAAGGTGGGTTGCGGTAGAAATGTGAGCGCCAGCAGGGGCAGCAGCGCAACCAGTTGAACAAGTCGACCTAAGCGCGTTGTCTTCAAGGATTTAATAATTTTTAACAAGGAATTACGTTTCAAGGCAGTAATCGGTAAAAAGTTAGAAATAACTTTGTATATCCGGCCACAGCCGCTTATCCACAAATGTAATTTTTTGATAAAACTGGAAAATATCAAGTTTATTTTACGGAATATATTCATTCGGGCATTTATCCTACGGGTTGGCGCGAATATATTGCTTTTCTGCTTGTTAGCGGTACCGGTACTGGCTCAGCGGCCTACCCCCCGTACGATTCCGATAGCGCCCAACACGCAGTTTGGCCCCGGCCGGTCTAACAGTAATCCGGCTTCTACCCAGCCGAATGCCCCCCGGACCAACCAAACCGCACCGGTAAATGCCCCGGCAACGGTCGGAGCTAGTCGGGATACCATTACCCGCGATTCGCTACAGGCTGCCAGTGATTTCCGCACCACGGTTAAATACTCATCAAAAGACTCCAGTTTTTTTGACAACAACACCCAAACGCTGGAGCTTTTCGGGGATGCCGAGGTAAACTACGGCGACATTTCGCTGAAAGCCGACTATATCCGGCTCAACTACACCACCAACGAGGTGTACGCTAAGGGGCGCTACGACTCGACAACGAAAAAGATGGTGGGCCAGCCAGTGTTTAAAGACGGCGAAGGCCAGTATGACACGAAGGAGATTCGCTACAACTTTAAATCGAAGAAAGGGCTGATTCAGGGCGTGGTTACCAGTCAGGGAGAAGGCAACATCCGGGGTACCAACGTAAAGAAAGATGAAGAAGATAACCTCTACATCCGGGGGGCTATCTATACGACCTGTAACCTGGCAACTCCGCACTTTCACATCAACGCCAGCAAGATTAAGGTCGTGCATAATAAACAGGTAGTGGCCGGCCCCTTTAATCTTGTCATTAACCAGGTTCCATTACCGATTGGTTTGCCGTTTGGTTTTTTTCCTTTTCCCAAGAAAAAAGACATTGGCGTGTCAGGCGTCCTGATGCCGCAGTACGGCGAAGAGCCCAATGGCCGTGGCTATTACCTGCGCGACGGAGGCTACTACTGGGCCGTCAGCGAGAACCTGGGCTTACAGTTTAAGGGACAAATCTACTCACGCGGAAGTTGGGGACTAGGGGTTACGTCCGCTTATAACAAACGCTACCGCTTTAGCGGGAATATCGATCTGCGCTTTAACCGCAACCGCTCGGGCGACCGGATCGATACCACCCAAACGCCACGTAATGACTTCGCGGTCATCTGGTCGCACGCGCCCCAGTCGGTCGGCAAGCGGGGTACATTCTCGGCGAACGTAAACGTCAGCAGCAACAGCTATAACCAGTTCAACTCCTTCGATCAGCAGCGGTATGTCTCCAACGTGGCCGGGTCGTCGGTGCAGTACAGCCGCTCGTTTGGGCAGTACGTCAGGGCGAGTGCCAACGCCAGGGTCAACCAGCAGTTTGGTCAGGTAAACCGGGTTACCAACGTGCGCGAGAATGGGCGCACCGATGCATCGACCAACTTCAACCTGGGGGTCAACCAGATTGCGCCGTTTGCGCTCAAAGGTGGTAGCGGCCGCTGGTACGAGAGTTTCCGGGTTGGCTTTGATTTCAGCGGCTCAGCAGGGGTTAGCAACACCATCCGGAACCGGCTGGACACCACAGGTCTGGGTTTCCGGGTTGTGGGCCGCCAATCGATTAGCCGGGTTCAGTTGATTCGGGACAGTATTGCACGGGCGGAACGAATCCGCCGGGGCGAAACCGTTGCCGATCCCAATCTGATCGCCTTCAACATGGCTAACCTGCCAACTATTCTACGGAACGCGCAAATAGAAGGCCGGTACAGTATCCCCATTGGACTACCTAACCTGAAACTGCTCCGATACATCAACCTGACGCCGGGCTTTTCCTTCTCCGGCGACCTTTACACCAAGCGGCTGAATTATAGCTATCTGGGTGGCGATTCCGTTCGCGTTGATACGACCAAAGGGCTTTATACAGTATATAACTTTGCCGTCAGCGCCAGCATGAATACCCGGATGTACGGAACTGTTTTTCTGCGCGGTAAACGACTGGAGGCTATTCGTCACACCTTCGCACCCTCTGTTTCGTTCAGTTACGTACCAAACTTTTCAGATCCAAGCTTTGGGTTCTTCCAGGATTTATCGATGATACCGGGCCTGCGGACTACGCAACAGCGTGTTTCCCGCTTTCGGGGATTAGGCGGATCGGCCGGCAGCAGCCTGCCGGGTGCGTCGGCGTTTATTTCGTTTGGTATTGTCAACCAGCTGGAGATGAAGGTCCGCACCCGCGACGATACCTCGGGGCAGGAGTTCCGGAAAGTTCCGCTATTTGATAACATCAGTTTAACCGGCAGCTACAATATGCTGGCTCAGGAGTACCCGCTGTCGCCCCTGCAGTTGAGCGCCAACACCCAGATTTTCAAGAACATCAGCTTCAACTTTTCGTCGACATTCGATCCATATGCCTATCGGCTCTACGGCGGCAATTACACGTTCCTGTTTCCGGGCAGTGTTGTTCCCGAATACGTACAGGCACCGGTTGTCTCACAGCAGAACTTCACGCGTGTCAACTACTATGCCATTCAGGCCGGGCAGGGCTTATTGCGCATGACCAATATGCAGGCATACCTGAGTACCCGGCTGGCCCCTAAGAGTGCCAATAAGCCGAAACAAAGCCCCAATGCTTCAGATAATACGATGCGGGCAATTAATGCCAATCCGGAACTGTATGTCGACTTTAACGTACCCTGGACCCTGAACGTCAGCTACACGCTGGGTATCAACAAATTTACCCCGACAGAAAGCAGCGTCATTCAGGCGCTGACGCTCACTGGCGATTTCAGCCTGACACCCAAATGGAAATTTACGTTTAACTCCGGTTATGATTTCCAGGCTAAATCGCCATCACTCACGACCATCGGCATCAGCCGGGACCTGCACTGCTGGGAAATGAACTTCAACTGGACCCCCTTTGCCGGCAGCTCATTCCGGGCCAGCAACTACTCCTTCGACCTGCGTGCCCGTTCGGCCATTTTACAGGAACTTAAACTAAGCCGTCGGCGGACCTTCTACGACCGGGGCGGCTTCTAAACAAAAAAGCGCAGGCTTTAGGGCCTGCGCTTTTTTGTTTGAAATAGTCATTATTATACCGTTCCGCTCATCGGGTCCACGTAGGGCATGCCAGGCTGATTCAGCGAGGGCTCCTGAAGCCCCTGATCGGCCAGAGCCGTTGCCGGTTCCTGTGGTCGGCTGCTCGTCGACTGTGGCTGAGTCCCTGACTGCTGGTAGGCTGCCGGCTGAGATTTAATGCTGTTGACAGGCACTTCGCCGGTTTCCATATAGCGTTTGAAGCGACGAATATCCTCTCTGACCATCTCCTTAAAGAGTGGGTTGAACAACTTCGCGACGGCTCCACCCAAGGCACCAGCCGGCGGCTGGTAGCGGATGGTAGCATGTACTTCGGTCCCCCGGTTGTTGGGTGCATCGGTGAAGCGTACCTCACCGGCGTTGTCTACGGTAGCCCCCGGTACCGACTTCCAGACAATACGGCTGTTCTCTTCCTCTTCAATAATTTCGGCATCCCACTCCAGCGTACTTAACCCCGGAACATTTACCGGTTTAGCCTCCCAGTGTGAGCGTCTGGTATCAATCTGCGTCACCCGCTCCAGGTGCTGCATAAACGTGGGCAGATTCTCCAGCTGCCGCCAGAAGCGATACACCTCTTCGCGTGGTTTGTTGATCGTTACACTCCTGCTGATCTCCAGCGGTTCAACACCGTGTCTCTGGTCGCTCGTGGTGCTGTCCCGCCCAATGGCTTCGCTAACCGGGCAATACCCCGAAGCGCCCCGGAAAATCAGGTATCCACCCAAGAGGGCCACTACAGCACCACCCAAGGTTCCCCGTTGTACGCCGATAGCTGTCATGACTGCGCCCCCGGCAGCCGAAATAATACGTTCCGTGTCGCCCACGTTGATGCGACTTGACCCACTAGGATCTGGTGCAACGGCCGACATACCCAGTACATCCGACACCCTCTTCTGTTGTTCTGCCATATGAATCAGATTTACACAATTTCTATAGGTTAAGCATGATAATAGGTTGTAAGATTGCTTCTTACAGCGTCTACACCTGCCTGTTAGGCTAACCTGAGAGCGGTAAGATTGTTAGGAACTCCCGATTAAAATGAGCTTACCTATCTAAAGAATTCACCATTTCAGTGATAATAATGCAGCAGCGTAATCTCCGACCGCGCCCAGAAGCGGAAGGGAACGGTGGAGGTACCAAAGCCTTTGGAAACATACAGAAACGGCTTCTCTTCATTATACCAACCACTGACATACGTCCCTGCCTTTGGCGGCATGACCGGCGCAAATAACCCGAAGAACGTTACCTGCCCGCCATGATTGTGCCCGGCAAACAGGTAGCTGATCGTAATTTTATCAGCCTCGCTCCGGCCGGCATTAATGCGGGCCAGATCTTTCTTTAGCTTTTCCTGCTGCAGAGGGCTATGGATCAAGCCCAGGTGATGGGGTTCCTGCTTCACACCTTCCAGCGCCTGAAAAAGGTTGGCGTCACCTTCCAGTATATCGTCCAGCCCGGTGATCATAAAACGGGTACCACATATCTCATACGCTCTAGATTCGTTGACGAGCAGATCACCGTTATGCTTCCGGTACACATTTCGCAGGGCATCCAGCGAGATGTTGGCTGCGTATTCGTGATTACCAAGAATAGCGACTTTGGGTATTTCTTTAGGCAGGAGGTTCAAAAATTCGTCCAGCGGCTGATTTTCCCCATCGGCATCCACCGAATCACCGGCCATCAGGATCAGGTCGGGCTCTATCTGATTAATGGTTTCGGCCAGCCGGGTGTACCGCGGGTCGACAATGCGCTCCAGGTGCAGATCGGTCAGCAGCAGGATTTTAATCCGGGAGGCTTTGTCTTTGGCAGTTATATTACCGATAGCAAACCGTTTAATCTGGAAAAAATAACGTTCCAGCACCAGCGCATCCAGGGCGGCAATAGCCGCCCCGGCCAAGCCGGCATAAAACAGGGTCTGCTTATGTTTTTGTTGGAGCATGGTCTTGTTGGAAAAAGGTACCCTCTCTACCCAACTACCCAAACGACAAACCGGTTACTCAACGACAAACTTCTCCAGCCAGCGGGCCACACTGGCATTTGTCAGATTGAAGATCAGATTGGGAAACAGGCCCATCAGCAATGCGATAATCCCCAGTGGAATAAGCAGCCAGCGCTCCCGACTGGTCAGGTCAGGCAGGCTATGCGTGGCTTCATGCCGCGACCAGTACGGGCCAAAGAACATTCGCTGTAACGTCCAGAGGAAATAGGCAGCCGCCAGCACAATACCCAGGGTAGCCACAGCGGTCATCCAGCCGGGCAGCCAGAAGGACTGCAAACTCCCCATCAGCGTAAACAGTTCGCCCACAAACCCTGAAAATCCGGGCAAGCCTAACGAGCCGAAGAAGGCAACGGCGGTCAGCGTAGCGTACTGCGGCATGGGAGTGACCAGACCCCGGTAGCTGTCGATGCGCCGGTCGTGGGTGCGGTCGTATATGACCCCCGCGATCAGGAAGAGCATAGCTGATAATACCCCGTGGCTGACCATCTGGTAAATGGCCCCGTTAATCCCCTCCGACGTCAGCGACGCAACGCCCAGCAGCACAAAGCCCATATGCGACACCGATGAATAGGCAATCATCTTTTTTACATCCACCTGCGCCAGTGCGTTCAGGCCTCCGTATACGATGGAAATAACCCCCAGCACCGCCAGCGTGCGGGCGAATTCCGCGCCACCGTCGGGAAACAGGCCCCAGGCAATCCGCAGAAAACCGTAGCCGCCGATCTTCAGCAGCACACCCGCCAATACGACTGACACCGGGGTGGGCGCTTCTACGTGCGCATCGGGCAGCCAGGTATGCAGCGGCACAATGGGTAACTTGATGGCAAAGCCGATAAATACCGCCCAGAACGCCAGCATGCGGGTGGGTAAGCCTAGCAGGATAGTTTCACCGGATAGGCTAAGAAATGAACTCGGCAGGTAATTACCACCGTCGGCCATGTAGCGCAGATCGAAGGTATGCACAATCCCGGGCGGGCTGAGCTGAAAGTTGGCGAGTCTAAGCTGCACCAGCCGGATCATATCCTGCGTTACAGCAGCCGGATCATTCACCATGCCTGAGGCAACGGCGGTACCGACCGGATCCATGACCGACATATACAGGCCAATCATCACCAGCAGGATCAGCAGCGACCCCAACAGCGTGTACAGGAAAAACTTGATGGACGCATACTCCCGGCGCGGCCCACCCCAAAGCCCGATGAGAAAGTACATCGGCAGTAGCATGAACTCAAAAAACAGGAAGAACAGAAAAAAATCCAGAGCCATAAAACAGCCCATCACCGTGCCGGTCAGCAGCAGGTACAGCGAGAAATAGGCTTTTTCCCGGTGACGAATCGACCAGGACGCAACCACGCCGGCCAGCAGCACCACCGCCGACAGCACCACCAGCGGCAGACTAATACCATCTACTCCAACCAGGTAGTCAATGGAGGCAATACCGAAGTTACCCAAGGGAAGGGTGATCCAGTCGGCCTGTTCCAGCAGTTGGTAGTCGGGCTGCCGCCCGTCGAATGCCAGGTAAGCGAGCAGGCTCAATACAAGTTCAACGAGAGCCACACCTAACGCAATCCAGCGGAAACGGTCAGTCCAGCCGGCGGGTAGCAACGCTATTAGCAACGCCCCCAGCAGCGGTATAAAAATCAGAAAAGTCAGTATTGGTATACTCATAAGTCTTTACAGCAACCACCAGAGAAAAAGCAACAGACCCGCCACGGCCGTCGCGATATACGACTGCACCCGGCCACCTTGTACTGACCGGGCCAATCGACCCAGGCGACCCGTCAGCCAGACGGAACCATTGACAAAGCCATCGACAAACCACCGGTCAATCCAGTGGGTCATATGCGCCAGTACCACCGATCCCATGCCGGTACCGTCTACCACCCCATCAATCACCTCCCGGTCGGCACGGTACAGCAGCGATGAGACCAAGCGAACAGGGTTAATGATGCCGCGTTCATAAAATTGGTCCAAAAATCCATAGTCCACCGACGCCCGAACCCAGAACTTAGCCGGGCGGGGTTCGGCCATGCGGAAACCTAACCAGCCACCCAGCACTACGAGGGCTATCGACACGATAGCCAGCCACCAGGGAGCAACCAATTCGTTGCCGGGCAGCCAGTGAAAAAACCAGCTATCATGTGCCGAGAACGGGTTGAACGAAAACCAGAAAGCCACCGATAGCACCGCCAGCAGCAGCACCGGAATCCGCATCAGGTTATCGGGCTCGTGCAGGTGCGGATAAGCAACAGCCTCATTCCGGTAACTCCCGAAGAAAACCAGCCGCCACTGCCGGGCCATATAAAGAGCCGTCAGCCCCGACGACAGCAGCAGCACGTCGGGAATACCATATGCCAGGTTTGTCTCTTGTCCGGCCGCCCAGCCGAGAGCCCCGGCCAGTATGGCCTCTTTGGAGAGGAACCCCGAAAAGAAAGGCAGCCCGGCCAGTGCAGCCGCGCAGAGGGTATAGCTCCAGAAGGTAACCGGTAAGGCCTTTCGCAAACCACCCATCTGGTGCATATCCTGCGTATGTACCGCATGAATAACGGCCCCGGCGCTCAGGAAGAGCCCAGCTTTGAAAAAAGCATGGGTCAGCAGGTGAAACATTGCACCTGATACATTGCTGGTACCCATTCCCGCTACCATCAGTCCGAGTTGGGAGACAGTCGAAAAGGCCAGCACTTTCTTAATATCCGATTGAAATAAGGCAGCGTAGCCTCCCCACAGCGCCGTTATTGTACCAATGATGGTAATAACCAGCAGTGCATCCGGCGAAAACACCGGGTGAATACGCGCCAGCAGAAAAATACCGGTCGCCACCATCGTAGCTGCGTGCAGCAGCGCCGATACGGGCGTAGGCCCTTCCATGGCATCAGGTAACCAGGTCAGCAGCGGAAACTGCGCCGATTTGGCAACGCAGCCCATAAACAGACACAATCCGACTACCGTAGGCATACCACCCGGCGGCACCGCCATGCCAAAAGCCGACAGCTCGGTCGTGCCGATCAGGTGGTACATGGAGATGATTCCGAACAGGAAGGCGGCATCGCCCACCCGGTTCATCAAAAACGCCTTTTTGGCCGCCGACGTAGCCGCCGGGCGCTCGTACCAAAACCCAATGAGCAGGTACGAAGCCAACCCGACTAACTCCCAGAAAGCATACAGAATGATAAGGTTTCCGGCGAGCACAATGCCCAGCATGGCTCCGGTAAATAGTTGCAGATACGCAAAGTACCGGTTTAGCCGGGGTTCGTCGTGCAGGTAGGATATAGAATACACCTGCACCAGCAGGGCCACAAAATGCACGAGCAGCAGCATGAGTACCGCCAGGCGGTCCAGTTGAAAGCTGATCGATAACGAAACATCCGGCAGGCTAACCCAGTCGCGCCGGAGAAAGACAGGCTCGTCGGGTAGCAGTAGCGCCAACGCCAGGGATATGACCAGCCCGATCAGCGTCAGACCAGCCGCTATCCAGCCGGAACACCTGGTTGCCGGTAAATTTAGTACCACCAGAAAGCCGAAAAACGGCAGAAGGAGTACTCCAATCAGGAGGAATGTAAGAAGCGACAAGGGATTATCGGGCATCCGGGTAGCAACTAATGGCGGCAAATATCCTGATTAAACGGCCGCAAAGCAAACCGAACTCAGGCACCGGTCTTCAGCCAGCCTGTCAGGCTCAGCCGCTCCCGCGTTGCCGGGAGTACCTCGTGTTCCAGCCGGCCACTCTCAAAACAGACCAGCCGGCCTCCTTTGGGCAGGATGATTTCCGTACGTTCCTGCCCGTCTGTCTGCGGCAGGTAAATCGCCAGTTGCCCGCCGTCATTCTCCTGCCAGTCCTGGTTCAGGTAACAGATAACCGACAACTTACGCCGGGAGTCGGTGCGGAACTGGTCGAGGTGGCGCTTGTAGAACGTTCCGGGCGGATATAAGGCGTAATGGAATTCTGACTCGCGCAGGCCGAGAAAACAGGTACGGTTAACATAATGCATAAACTCCTCAACCCGTTGGACAAAGGCGGCTTCCTCCAGCGTCAGATCGGCTTCATCGAGCCAATGAATTTCGTCGCCCCGAATCCGGGTCTCCACCGTTACCTGCTGGTTGCCAATTCCCGCCGTACGGAACTGCCCCTGCGCCCGGCGTTCCCGCAAGCGAGTCGCTAATGCCGTGACTTCATCGGCCGACAGAAAATCATCGGCAATGCCATAGCCGACTTCCACAATTCCATCTATTAATGTTTCAAAGCGTTCTTCCAAGGTGTTCATAGCGGCAAGGCCCGAAAAGAATTTCCAGGGTACATTATTGCTTCATCTCGTTCAGTTCGTCCAGCTGCACCGTCTGGAAGTGCCGGTACACCTGAATAATAATGGCCAGGGCAATGGCCGCTTCGGCGGCTGCCACTATCATCACAAACAAAGCCAGCATCTGCCCCTGTAACCGGTCGGGGTCATACTGACTAAAGGCTACCAGATTCAGATTGACGGCGTTCAACATCAACTCTATACCCATCAACACCATAATGGCATGACGCTTCAGCAGCACAACAGCCAGTCCAATACTGAACAGGGCCGCAGCCACCAACAAATACCAGCCGAGGTTAATGGGTTCCATCCGAAGTGTTAGCTTTACGTGGGTAAGACAGATACGCAGCACCTACCAGCGCAGCCAGTAACAAAATACCAGCAATTTCAAAGGGTACTACATACTCCGTCATGAGCTGTTTGCCAATCGTATCCACGCTGGTTTGCCAGACGGCCGGCCGGTTAAGCAACACATAGGTAGACCGCACCAGCACACTGTACAAAGCACCAAACAGCGCGCCAGCCACCAGCAGGGCTACCAGCCAGTTCCGGTTCCGGGTCAGGATGTAATTAGGACGCTGGCTATCGTTTCCGCCTGCCGATGACGCCGTCTTGCTGGTCAGCATCACCCCAAAAATAACCAGCACCAGCACTCCACCTACATAGATCATAATCTGGGCAACAGCCAGAAAGTCGGCGCTGGCCAGCACAAACAGGCCGGCAACCCCCAGTAACGTCAGGAGCAGAAAAAAAGCGCCGTAGAGTACATTCCGGGTAAGTAGGACGGCCAGCGCCCCGATAAGGGTCAGGAGCGCAAATCCGTAAAAAGCCAGTTCAATCATCCGGGCAAAGATAGTCAGTCCGGTCTTATTCTCCTGCACCCGGTTCAGACTCCGGCGACTGGGAGGCAGTTGGCTTTGGTTTCATGGTCGGCCGGAACGCCGGACGCGGCTTGGGTGCTACGTCGGTAGGTTCTGCCGCCGGCGACTGGTCCGGAGCCGATTCTGTCGGTGGAACCGGAGCTTCAGCAGTTCCGGAACTCTTTGGCTTCATGGTTGGCCGGAAAGCCGGTTTCTTCGGCGGCTCAGGCGCAACGGATGCTGCCGGGTCCGGCGCCCTAGCTTCGAGAGGGGCTGATGTTGCTTCAGGCTGTGGTTCTTCAGCCTTCGGCTTCATGGTCGGCCGGAAGGCGGGCTTCTTCGGCGGCTCTGGTGCCGTTGGGGCAGCCGACTCCGGTGGTGTTGTCGGCTCCCCTGTCTCAGCCGCATCGGTTTTAGGCTTCATGCTCGGCCGGAAGGCCGGGCGAGTCGGTGCAGGCTTGTTGACGTCTTCGGTGACAGCAGCTGGCTCCGCTGGTGTTTCAGCATTGGCATTACCGGCCGGTATTTCGTCAGTGGCAGCAGGCTTTGTTAACGGCTTTTGCGTAGGCCGGAAGGCCGGGCGCTTCGGTGCCGGGATTTCAGCCTTATTTTCCGTTGGCCCGGCTGCGGGCGTAGGTTCCGTGACCGGCACTGTTTCAGTTGTACTGGCTGCCGGCTTCTGCGTAGGCCGGAACACCGGACGTTTGGGAGCCGCCGACTCAGCAGGCGGCTCGGCTTTTACTTTGGCGGCTGCCTGTTGCGCTTTTAATTCTTCTTTTTCACGCTGGAACTGCTCAATTAAGCGTTTCTTTTCTTCGGCCTCTTCAGGGCTCAGGTTCGAAAAGTTATAAGTGAGATTACCCAGTTCAAATACACTGTAGTCGAAGGTCTTTTCCATCGTCAGGCACTCGGTCGGGCAAACGACCGTGCAGAGGCCGCAGTAACAGCACTTGGCCATGTCAATGTCGAACTTGGAAGCATAAAGTCGAATAGGTGACCCGTCCGACGCTCTGCCAATCTCTTCCGTGGCTTTGATGGCTTCAATGGTAATACAGTCGACCGGGCATACCTTGGCGCACTTATCGCAGACGATGCAGTCGTCAATCTCATTGTGAAGCCGGTAGCGGCCGTTGTCCGGAATAGGCAACTTTTCGTGTGGGTACTGGAGCGTGACCAGGCCACTCTGCTGCTCAAAGTAATTATCCTCCGCCACCCCCATGGGTTTCCGGCGGCTGGTTGCATCGCGCAGGTGCTGCAGGGTCAGTTTTAAGCCTTGTAGCGTGGTGCTGATGCCTTCCTTTATATCGGTGAAGTAGCTACTCATGGTTAAAAATAAAAACGCAGAGAGCGCTCAGCGTTCCGGCAAAGTTCGCAAAGAAAACTATGCAAACCGCGCCGAAGACCTGGCATCCTCTGCGTCTAACAAAAAACCAAGCATTAAAGCTTCAATTCACGCAGGTTTAGTATAAGGCCGGGAAGCGCTGTGGTTCTGCCTCATGCATGATCTCGTATACCACATCCACCACATCCTCAACGTTCGGCTTCGAGAAGTAATCGCCATCGGAGCCATACGGCGGCCGGTGCGCTTTAGCGGTGAGCGTCCGCGGAGCCGAATCCAGATAACGGTAGGCATTCTGCCCCTCCAGTACCTGCTGCATCATGTACGCAGTTGCCCCACCCGGCAAGTCTTCATCGGCAAACAACACCCGATTGGTCTTCTTAACCGACTCGACAATGTAGTGATGAATATCGAACGGTAGCAGCGACTGCACATCAATGACCTCCACGCTGATGCCCAACGCCTGAAGCTGCTCTACGGCCTCCAGCACAATGCGGCACATGGAACCATAGGTTACCACCGTAACGTCGGTTCCCTGCCGGAGTGTTTCCGGTACGCCCAGGGGCAGACAGAATTCGGTCAGATTGGCCGGCAGTCTCTCTTTTAGCCGGTAGCCGTTCAGGCATTCGACCACCAGTGCCGGGTCATCGCCCTTGATGAGGGTATTATAAAAGCCGGCGGCCTGCGTCATGGTTCGCGGTACCAGCACGTGCATACCCCGCAGGCTGTTCAGCAGGGCTCCCATGGGCGAACCCGAGTGCCAGATTCCTTCCAGGCGGTGACCCCGCGTCCGGACAATGACAGGGGCTTTCTGTCCGCCCTTGGTGCGGTATTGCAGTGTCGCCAGATCATCGGTCAGCGTTGACAGGGCGTAGAAAATATAATCGAGGTACTGGATCTCAACAATGGGTCGGAGCCCCCGCATCGCCAGCCCGATGCCCTGCCCGATGATGGTTGTTTCGCGGATGCCGGTGTCGGTAATGCGGAGCTTGCCGTATTTTTCCTGCAGACCGGCAAACCCCTGGTTCACGTCTCCGATCCGGCCTACGTCTTCCCCGATAGCTACGACTCTCGGATCACGGCCGAACAGGCTGTCGAAATACCGTTGCATAATCAGGTAGCCGTCGAGCGCCGGACTTTCGTCGGTGTAGTGGGCCGCCACAGGCGTAACGTTCATCGGCGACTCCGGTGATTCGCTGTACAGATTCGAGCCAAACCGCTCTTCATTCTCCTGTTCGGCCTGCTCCAGCCAGTTAATCAGCGCCTGTTTACCAGCTGAATGATCATGCCGCAGCACCCGCAGGGCTTTTTTGACCGAGATGACGGCATCTTTGTACAGGGGATTGATAACCCGGCGCAGTTCCTCCCGGATCGCCATTAGCTCAGGAGCTTTGGGATTATGGCGGGCCGCCTGCTGAATCAGCGTAAGCGCTTCGTCGTGGGCGTTTTTCGTTGATTCCAGGAAGGCTTTCCAGGCATCTCCCCGGGCTTTCTTCGCCGTCTGCACGGCAGCCATCTCAATTTCATCGAGTTCCTCGGTAGAGGCTATACCGCTTTCCAGTAGCCACTGGCGGAACTTCCGGTTGCAGTCGTGTTCGGCCTCCCAGGCGAGTCGTTCCTTTGACTTATAGCGTTCGTGGGAGCCGGAGGTCGAGTGGCCCTGCGGCTGGGTCAGTTCCTGAACATGCACCAGAACCGGAACATGTTCGTCGCGGCAGATCCGGGCCGCTTTTTCAAACGTCTCGATCAGTGCCGGGTAATCCCACCCATTCACGGTAAAGATCGCAAAGCCCTTATCTTCGGCATCGCGCTGGAAACCGGCCATTGCCTTCGAGATACTCGCCTTGGTGGTCTGATACTCTACGGGTACGGAAATACCATAGCCATCGTCCCAGACGGACATCAGCAGTGGAACCTGCAAGACACCGGCAGCATTCATGGTTTCCCAGAACATACCCTGTGAGGTAGAAGCATCACCGATGGTGCCAAACACCACTTCATCACCGTTTCGCGAAAACTGAGTCAGCTCCTGTAATTCGGGGTTTTCGCGGTATAATTTAGAGGCATACGCCAAACCCACCGAGCGGGGTACCTGGCCCGCCGTGGGCGCAATATCACTGGCACAGTTATAGAGTTCTGTCTGGTTGCGCCACCGACCCTGATCATCCAGCCAGCGGGTGGCAAAATGCGCATTCATCTGGCGGCCCGCCGAGTTAGGATCATACGCCACATCGGGATGGGCATACAACTGGGCAAAAAATTCGGGCCAGGTAAGCTCCCCCAGGGCAGCCACTAGCGTTTGGTCGCGGTAGTAGCCCGACCGGAAATCACCCCGCCGAAACGACCGGGCCGCTGCCAGTTGAGCTACCTCTTTACCATCTCCAAAGATTCCGAATTTGGCCCGTCCACCCATTACGTCTTTCCGACCCAGCAGACTCACCTGACGGCTCTCCCAGGCCAGTCGGTAATCCGCCAGGATATTCTCCCGGCTCAATATATCAACCGTGCGTAGGTTTTCGTTTGCTACCACAGAACTGCCTTTAATTAAAGTGTTTAACTAACGTTTGCTGATGAAGTAGTTGCCGTCTTTTCTGAGCCAAACGTATACCGTTTGCTCGATACAGACCGGTATTATGCCGTATAAAAATAATATAAAAAGAGGCAGCTTTCAAAAAAACGAATTTTTACGTTTCTTTGTTAACAGGTCAGTGGCCGACATTTGTTTGGCTAAGCCACAACCGCAGTTTATATTTGTAGTGTGTAGCAACTAATTAACCAAACCTAAATTTATCAAATACCAATGAAAAAGTTTTTTTCACTATTCGTAGCTCTTTTTGTATTTGTTGCAGTTGGCTACGCGCAGAAGGGGGTCATGAAGTTCAAGAAAGAAACACATGACTTCGGCAAAGTCGAGCAGGGTAAGCCTGTTACGCACGTATTTGAGTTTACCAACACGGGTACTGATCCGGTTGTGATTGCCGACGCGGTAGCATCCTGCGGCTGTACAAAGCCTACGTTCTCCCGCGAGCCGATCATGCCGGGTAAGACTGGTTCCATTTCTGCTACCTACAATGCGGCAGCCATGGGTGGTTTCAACAAGTCGGTTACGGTAACCAGCAATGCTGAGACACCTTCGATTGTATTGTATCTGAAAGGCGAAGTTGTGGCAAAAGTAGCGGCTACTTCTTCTGCGGCTGATAAAAAAAAGGGGACAAAGTAAGTAAAGCCCCTGTAACTAAACGTACGAAGACTTCACGCTAACAAGCTGAAGGGTTAATTGATCGAGTAGTACCCCAAAGGCATCTGGCAATACCGGATGCCTTTTTTTGTAGCTGATTTTTGCCGTAATTTCTTTATCTAAAACAGACAACTACCATGTTTTTCATGACCTTAGGCGTATTCGCGCTAATTGCCGGCTATGCCGTTAATACCCCTGCGCTAGCCATCTCGCGCTTTTCCCGGCCGTTCAAGGTGATCGGCCTGCTTTTACTGATTATTGGTTTGCTGACCGCCAGCATTCGCCAGATCGATGCCGGCCATGTAGGTGTGGTATCGCTGTTCGGTAGTGTAAGTGATCGTTTTCTGACGCCCGGTCTGAACTTCGTAAACCCGCTGGCCACCGTAACTGAGGTAGATGTGAAGACACAGAACTACACCATGTCGGGAATGAATGATGAAGGACAGAAAACTGGCGATGACGCCATCCGGGTGCTCTCGGCTGACGGTCTGGAAGTAGTCATCGACCTGACCGTACTGTACCGCGTGGTTCCTTCTGAGTCACCCCGAATCTACCGCGAGATTGGTACAGACTATACCGATAAAATTGTCCGGCCTGTTACCCGCACCCGCATCCGTGACAATGCAGTCTATTACGATGCGGTAGCGTTATATTCTACCAAGCGTGATGAATTTCAGGGACGTATTTTTAAAGCCATCGAACAGGACTTTAAATCACGGGGAATGTTTCTGGAGCAGTTGCTGGTGCGGAATATCACACTGCCTACCTCCGTGAAGCAAACGATTGAATCTAAAATTAACGCGGAGCAGGAAGCTCAAAAGATGCAGTTCGTGCTCCAAAAGGAGCGCCAGGAGGCTGAGCGCAAGCGCGTGGAAGCACAGGGAATTGCCGATTACCAAAAGATTCTGTCTACCGGCCTCAGTGACCGGCAGTTGCAGTACGAGCAAATCAAAGCGCAACGTGAACTGGCCGCTTCACCCAACTCTAAAATCGTGATTATGGGCAGCCGGGGCAACGTACCCCTGATTCTGAATAACTAACAAAAAGGCCCCGACATCGGGGCCTTTTTTATCGGATCAGGTTTTGACTCTTCAGCCAGACTTTGCAACTCTCGGGCCAGTTGGCCAGTGAGCCTTTACCTTCGGTACGGAGAGCATAGCCGTGGCCACCGGTCGGGTACAGGTGCATTTCGGCCGGGACGCCGTTCTGTAGCAATGCCAGGTAATAATTAACGCTGTTTTCGACAGGTACGGCTTTGTCGTCCATCGAGTGAACCAGAAACGTAGGTGGTGTCTGATTCGTTACCTGTAGTTCGTTGGAGTAATAAGCGATCAGGTCAGCTGAGGTTTTGTTTGTGCCCAGCAATTTATCGCGGGAGCCGGTGTGGGCCTTATCCCCAAAAGTCACTACGGGGTACATCAGGATCGCAAAATCAGGCTTCGCATCCGCACTGGCCTGGTTGCCCCGGTAATAATGAGTGGATAAAGTAGACGCCAGGTGGCCCCCGGCAGAGAAGCCGATTACCCCTATTTTGTTCGGGGCAATGCCGTATCGGCTGGCATTCTGCCGGATCAGCTTCATCCCCTGCATGGCATCCATGAGCGGTACCTCATGCTGATTGGTCATCAGTCGCTCGTCGGGCAGCCGGTATTTGAGCACAAAAGCGGTTATGCCCAGATCGGCAAACCAGCGAGCCATATCGGCCCCTTCATGTCCGGAGGCCAGAATGTAATAGCCACCGCCCGGACAGATCATGATGGCCGCTCCGGTAGCCTTGTTTTTGTCGGGACGGTAAACAGTAAGTGTAGGAACCGAAACCTGACTGATGCGGAGAATACCATCCTGACCCGGTTCCGCCTTTTCCGGGAGGTTAGCGCCGGCAAGTGCGTTCGGCACGGCATTATCCGGCCAGAGCTTAATGATTTCGGGTTGAGTTTGAGCCGTGGCAGTGGCCATCAGAAAAGAAGCTAAGACGAGCGTCGCCAGACGACGAAAGAGGTTCATACGTAACAGGTCTGGATTTTTTGGCAACTTACCGCTTTATCGCCAAATCTGCTATTCCTAACCATTTGTTTAAAGCTCTACTTCGCCGTCCTCCTCGGGTCCGATGCTCTTATTGGTACTTTCCAGTACGTTGGCGATACCCTGGACATCAAAAACCAGACGATTCAGGCGGTTGCTGAGCATAATAACGACATATTCATGCCGGGGACTAAACCAGAACATAGCGTTATACCCTTTCCACCAGCCTGTATGATAGATATACTCCGGCTGCTCGTTGGCATCAAGGCGCATGCGGAAACCATAGCCGTAGTTTTTAATGCTCTTCTTTTCGAAACTCCGCGGAATAAAGGCTTCTGCCAGTGTTTTTTTGCGGAGCAGGCAGTCGCCATTGAGGGCCATATACCATTTGAACAAATCACCAACGGTCGAGTAAACCCCTTTATCGCCTAATACATCATCGTAATAATCCTTTGGAATACGCCTGTTGCCCTGGTAGCCGGCTGTTTTATTGACGGTGAACGATTCGCTCTTGGATGTAGCCAGGTAAGAGTTATTCATACCCAGGGGCTCAAAAATATTTTTTTGAACGAATGTTTCAAACGGCTGGTTAGCCACTTTCTCGATAATGGACGCCAGCACCATGTAGTTAGTATTGCTGTAGCTGAAGGTACGGCCGGGAATATTATAGCGTTTGGGCGTTGGCTTCACCGTAGCAAACCAGTGCATAATGGTGGCGTTGGTCGGATACGGTTTGTCGCGCTTGTAGAAGTTAATCTTCATGCTGTCATCGAAGGCATAGGCGTAGTTCGGCAGTCCGCTCCGGTGACTCAGTAAGTCGTGGATGGTAATGTTATGGTACGGAAAATCAGGGTAAAATTTCTGAATGGTGTCTTCAAAGCTCAGCTTGCCGGCTTCGACCAGCTTTAGTGTCGCTACAGCGGTGAAGGTTTTGGATAAAGACGCCAGCTGAAATTTCGAATCTTCAACTATGGTATCGCGGAGGTGCTTTTCGATATGCCCTAACCCATTCCAGCCTTTATAGAGAATTACCCCTTTTTGAGCGACCAGAATACTGCCGTTCAGGCCGGCCCGGAATTTGGCGCGGGCGATCTCCTTAATGCGCTGAGCCTTCTGATCGGCCTTTATTTCCTCCCGGATGCGGGCCTCCTCCTGCGCTGACAATTCAAGTTCCTTGGCGCAGTTCCGCATGGCCGTTGCCGAGCGGTTCAGCTGCTTCTGGTCATTATTCGACTCACAGGACGAGCAGACTATTGTTAACGAAATAAAAGTAATCCAAACATTGAGAAAATTCATCGTCAATACCCTTGCCCTGCGGGTTTTAATGTTTAGTAAACGGTACCTAGTAAATAGTCAGCCGCCATTTTTGTTTTAGCAGCCTCTATGTATTTATCGTACAGCAGGTTGGTTTGTAAACTGCGTTAATTACCTGTTCTGGATGAAATAAACGTATTTCCACCGCTACAAAGGTATAGATTGGTACCCAACCGTCAACACTATTTGGCAAAATCTATGGAGTGACTGCTCTTATACTTTCTATCATAAAAAACCCCGACGGGTGGTCGGAGCTGCATTGTCAGGCATCATAGCTGAGCACCGGGGCCAACCAGCGCTCGATCTCTTCTACCGGCATGGCTTTCCGCTGGGCATAATCCAGGACCTGATCCCGGCTGATCTTCCCAACGGCAAAGTACCGGGAGGCCGGGTGCGAAAAGTAAAAGCCGCTTACCGACGAAGCCGGATACATAGCAAAACTTTCCGTCAGCGTAATACCCGCCTGTCCGGCATCCAGCAGGTCAAACAGAAGCTGTTTCTCGGTATGGTCCGGGCAGGCCGGATAACCGGGTGCGGGCCGGATGCCCTGGTATTTTTCAGAAATGAGGTCTTCGTTCGACAGGGTTTCATCGGGCTGGTACCCCCAAATCTCTTTACGAACCCGCTGGTGCATCAATTCAGCAAAAGCTTCGGCCAGCCGGTCAGCAATGGCTTTGATCATGATGCTGTTGTAGTCGTCGTGATCCCGCTCATACTCCTCAATCAGCTTTTCAATACCGATACCGGCCGTTACGGCAAACATACCGATGTAATCTTCCCGCCCGGTCTCCAGCGGAGCGACAAAGTCGGCCAGGCACAAGTTGGGCAGATTAGCAGCTTTCTGGTTCTGCTGACGCAGGAAGTGTATCACGGCTTTGGTATCGTATACCAGTGCTCCGGCGGTACGGGTGTTGGGAACGGATTGCAACTCCGTTCTACTGAGTTTGTACTCCAGGTGGGTGTGGGAGCCATGCCGTTCGCAGGGGATTTCCCGGATTACTTCGTCGAACTCATGCAGCAGTACGTCGTCATCGGTTGAGTTAGCCGGGTAGAAGCCGACCACGGCATTTGCCTTGAGCAGCTTCCTGTCAATGACCTCCTGTAACAGCCGGTTGGCATCGTCGTATAACTTACGCGCTTCGGCTCCGACGGTGGTATCATCAAAGATTTTGGGATACTTGCCGTGGAGTTGCCAGGTCTGGAAGAAAGGTGTCCAGTCGATGTATTTGGCAATCTCGGCCAGGGGATAATCCTCAAAAAGCCGGTTACCTAAAAAAGCAGGCTTTACAGGCTCAAACTCCGACCAGTCAATGGCGGTGCGGTTGTCGCGGGCGGCTGCGATACCGATATAGTTCTTTTCCTGACGCCGTTTCGCGTGTTCGTCGCGCAGCCGCGCATACTCGGCTTTTATATCGTTAAAAATCTCGTCACGTGTTGCCGCTTCTTCGCTGGTCAGCCGCCCGGCTACCGGTACGCTCCGGCTGGCGTCCAGAACGTGCACAACAGGGCCGGAGTAATGCGGATCAATTTTTACAGCCGTGTGAATGCGGGAGGTAGTAGCGCCACCAATCAGCAGCGGAATGGTAAAGCCTTGCCGTTCCATTTCCTTAGCTACGCTTACCATCTCGTCGAGCGAGGGGGTAATCAAACCGCTCAGTCCGATAATGTCGACGTTGAGCCGCCGGGCTTCATCCAGGATCTTCTGGGTCGACACCATTACGCCCAGGTCGATGATTTCGTAATTATTACAGGCCAGTACCACGCCCACGATGTTCTTACCGATGTCGTGAACATCGCCTTTTACCGTCGCCAGCAGTATTTTACCAACCGGTCTGGCTTCTCCGCCACCCTTTAGTTTTTCTTCTTCGATGAAAGGAATTAGATAGGCAACGGCTTTTTTCATCACCCGCGCCGACTTCACTACCTGCGGCAGAAACATCTTACCCGCCCCGAACAAATCACCGACCACGTTCATACCGTCCATCAGCGGCCCTTCAATCACCTGCAGAGGTTTGTCAAATTGCTGCCGGGCTTCTTCAATATCCTGGTCAATGTAGTCGGTAATGCCCTTCACCAGTGCATGCTTCAGGCGCTCACCCACCGGATCGCTGCGCCAGCTTTCATCCTGCACGACTTCCTTGCCCTTCGCTTTTACGGTTTCGGCAAATTCAACCAGGCGCTCGGTAGCGTCGGGCCGGCGGTTGAGCAGGACATCTTCGACCCGTTCCAGAAAATCTTTGGGTATCTCGTCGTACACCCCTAACTGCCCTGCATTGACAATACCCATATCCAGCCCGGCCCGGATAGCATGGTACAGGAAGGCCGAGTGAATAGCCTCCCGAACAACATCGTTACCCCGGAAGCTGAACGAAACGTTCGATACCCCGCCACTTACCTTCGCCAGCGGGAGATTCTCTTTAATCCAGCGCGTGGCATTAATAAAGTCAACGGCGTAGTTGTTATGCTCCTCAATACCCGTAGCAACGGTCAGGATGTTCGGATCAAAAATGATGTCCTGGGGCGGAAACATAACCTTGTCCACCAGAATACGGTAGGCACGTTCGCAGATCTCAATGCGCCGTTCGTAGTTGTCGGCCTGCCCCTGTTCGTCAAAGGCCATCACCACCGCAGCTGCTCCGTAGCGTTTAATAAGCTGGGCCCGCTCAATGAATTTCTCCTCGCCGTCTTTCAGCGAAATGGAGTTGACGATAGCTTTCCCCTGCACACACTTCAGACCAGCTTCGATGACCTCCCACTTTGAGGAGTCGATCATAACGGGGACGCGGGCAATATCCGGTTCGGAAGCAATCAGGTTCAGGAAAGTGGTCATTACCTCCACGGAGTCGAGCATGCCCTCATCCATGTTTACGTCAATTACCTGCGCGCCGTTTTCCACCTGCTGCCGGGCTACCGACAGGGCGGCATCATAGTCACCCGCCTTGATCAGCCGCGCAAAGGCCTTCGATCCGGTGACGTTGGTCCGCTCGCCGATGTTGACAAAATTGGTCGTTTCTGTAATTTTCAGCGGTTCAAGCCCACTAAGTTTCTGGTAGGGTTCGGGCTGGGGAACCTGCCGGGGTGGGTATTTTGCGGCTGCAGCTGCAATAGCCCGGATATGGTCGGGCGTTGAGCCGCAGCAACCCCCAACGATGTTGACAAATCCATCGCGGATAAAGCCCTCTATTTGTGACGCCATGGTTTCCGGCGTCTCATCATATTCACCAAATTCATTTGGCAGACCTGCGTTAGGATATGCCGAAGTAAAGAAAGGTGCTTCTTTGGCCAGCGTCTGCACGTATGGACGCAGCAGTTCGGCACCCAGGGCGCAATTTAACCCAACGCTTAACAGCGGCAGATGGGATATCGAGTACAAAAAAGCTTCGGTTGTCTGTCCCGACAATGTTCGCCCTGAGGCATCGGTAATGGTACCGGAAATCATGATCGGTACCGGCTGTGTTCCCTTATCCGCAAAATATTTGTCGATAGCAAACAGGGCTGCCTTTGCATTGAGGGTATCGGTGATGGTTTCTACTAAAAGCAGATCCGCCCCTCCCTCAATTAAACCGGAGGCCTGGGTATAGAATGCGTCAACCAGCTGATCAAACGTAACAGACCGGTAGCCAGGATTATTTACATCTGGTGAAAGCGACGCCAGGCGGTTAGTTGGCCCCATAGCACCCGCCACAAAGCGGGGTTTCTCCGGGCTTTGGTGGTTAAACTCCTCGACTAATTCTTTGGCTATCCTGGCCGACTGGAAGTTCAGCTCATAGGCCAGTTCCTCCATATGGTAATCGGCCATCGCGATGGAGGTACTGCTGAAGGTATTGGTTTCGATGATGTCGGAGCCCGCTTCGAGGTACTGCCGGTGAATTTCTTTGATAATGTCGGGCTGCGTAATAGACAACAGGTCGTTGTTGCCTTTCAGGTCGTGCGGCCAATCCCGGAAGCGTTCGCCCCGGTAATCGGCTTCGGTTAACTTATAACGCTGAATCATCGTACCCATGGCGCCGTCGAGGACGAGGATACGCTGTTGAAGGAGGTTGGCAATCATTTTCAAGGGTACAAGCAGTTAACAGCTCGATTAATTATAATCGGTTCGTTAGTCCGAAAAGTCTACGTCAATCAGGTAATTTATCGAAGAAAGGGCAGGTGTTGACTGTCACACTTATCTTCCCCGGCTGGGGTGGAATGTGGCACCGTTTCTGCGGGGAGCAGCCGGTTGCCAAGACTTCGTCGGGTCCAATCCCTCTGTCTTTCTCGATAAGTATTACAAATATAAACAAAAAGAAGGCGCACCGCCAAACGGTGCGCCCCATAACCTCTTTAACGGTCTTTTTTACCATGTATGTTCCATATCTTCCTTTGTATAGGTATGGTTCCGCTCGGCATACATCGATTTTGCATCGCTTCGTTTCACCGCCATCGGATTCTTCGTCGTTAGCCGATAGAGAACGGCAATGGGGAACAAAAATACATAGAACAGGAGGGATAAGATAATCTTACCGTTAATGGCTCCCAGGATCTCGGCCAGTTTAAACCAGACCCTGACCAGGAAATCACCAAGAATAGGAATAGCCAGGCTTACCACACCGACGGCTACGGCAGCGTAGAGCAACCATACCGACTTGAATATAAAATACAATACCAGCAGTCCGGTAACAATGACCAATTGAGCCTTTACCTTCTCCGTGGTATTCATAGCCAGTTTTCCGATAGCATTCATGGATTAGAATAACGTATAAATGAATGGAGCTACCGCAGAACCACCGCCGATTACAATCAGAACACCGATAAGCAGCAGCAGGATAATCATGGGAGCCAGCCACCACTTTTTACGTTCCCTCAGAAATTGAAAGATGTCTTGTAAGAAATCCATAGTTGTGGATATTTTTTATTACTAATATAACACGTGAACAACAATTAATCCAATACAAATTCTTCTTTCCAGTTATCTTTCTCCTGCCACTCAGGCTGTTTCTTTTTGTCGAACAGGTAATTACCTACCACCAGATAATCCATTTCGGTTCGCATAAAACACCGATACGCATCGTCGGGCGTACAGACAATCGGCTCTCCCCGGACGTTGAAGCTCGTATTGACAATAACCCCGTACCCGGTTAGTTGCTTGAACGCGTCAATTAACTGGTAATAGCGTGGGTTAGTATCTTTATGCACTGTCTGAATTCGGGCCGAAAAGTCGATATGCGTAATCGACGGCAGGTCGGACCGCTGGTAGTATAACTTCTCCCGCAACGGGAACGAGTCGTAATTGGCTGGCAATTCGGTCCGCCGTTTTTCGACGACCGGATGCACCAGCAGCATATACGGCGACGGGCCATTGTAGTCAAAATACTCGGCGCAGTCTTCGGCCAGCACCGAGGGCGCAAACGGCCGGAACGACTCCCGATATTTGATCTTCAGGTTCAGCTTCTTCTGCATCTCAGCATTGCGCGGGTCACCCAGAATGCTACGCCCTCCCAGGGCACGAGGACCGAATTCCATACGGCCCTGCACCCAGCCAACTACATTACCGTCGGCCAGAATTTTTGCTACTTCTCTACTTAATATGTTGAAATCATCAAATGAGGTATAAGTCGCCTTATACTTACGGGCCATCAACTCCACATCAAGGTCCGAAAATGTAGGCCCCAGGTACGAGCCCCGCATGGCATCGCGTTCATAATCAATGATGCGTTCCTTGCCGTAATAGATATGGTACGCAGCCAAAGCCGCGCCTAAAGCGCCACCGGCATCACCGGCCGCCGGCTGGATAAATATTTCGTCGAATACCCCTGACTTCTGGAGCTTGCCATTGGCCACGCAATTAAGGGCAACCCCACCCGCCAGCACCAGGTTACTGGCGTTGGTCAGCCGGCGGGCTTCTTTAGCCATCTGGATTACAATATCCTCCGTCACCTGCTGAATAGCCAGCCCCAGGTTACAATGGTGCGCCTGCAGTTCATCCTCCGGATTACGCCTGGGAAAGCCAAAGAGATCGGCCCATTTCTGTTCCTGGACCATTCGCAGACCAGTAGCGTAATCAAAATAAGCCTGATTCAGCCAGATCGACCCATCTTCTTTAATATCGACCAGCTTCTCCTTGATGGTTTTCACATACCGGTCGATATCCGGCGAATGCGGGTCACCGTACGGAGCCAACCCCATCAGCTTATATTCACCCGAATTTACCTTGAAGCCTAAAAAATAGGTGAACGCCGAATAAAGAAGCCCGAGCGAATGCGGAAACCGCAACTCCTTCAGGATTGAGATATTTTTCCCTTCACCGAGGCAGATAGAAGCCGTAGCCCATTCGCCTACCCCATCAATGGTCATAATAGCCGCCCGCTCAAAAGCCGAGGGATAGAAGGCACTGGCTGCGTGAGACAAGTGGTGTTCCGGAAACAACAACTTTACTTTTTTCTTCGGATCGTAGCCCAGCTTTTCCAGCTCCTCCCGGATCAGCCGTTTCAAAAAGAGCTTTTCCTTCAGCCAGACGGGTATAGCCATCAGGAACGATGAAATTCCTTTCGGCGCAAACGTATAATATGTCTCCAGCAGCCGCTCAAACTTCAGCAGGGGTTTATCATAAAAAACAATGGCGTCCAGCTGATTCAGCGTAGTTCCACCATATTGAAGGCAATATTGAACAGCATTGGCCGGAAAGTTCGGGTCATGCTTTTTCCGGGTAAAGCGCTCTTCCTGAGCAGCCGCCACAATCCGTCCATCTTCTATCAGAGCCGCAGCCGAGTCATGATAGAACGCGGATATTCCTAAAATAGTCATGCAGGGTTGAACTGTACTAATCGGCCAAAAATAAAAGTTATTCTACCAAACAAAAATATATAGCAGGTTTTCACCTGTTTTTTCGCTTGATAGGTCTTCGTTTACCTTTGCGCTGCGTTTATTCTGATTTAGACAGGGCAAGGAGACCATCATAAAATTAGTATCTTTGACCGTTTTTGACAAGGTATCAAACGACAAGAAATTGAAAATCGCTGCTATTGATATCGGCTCCAACGCAGCCAGAATGCAGATTTCGACCGTACTTCATGATGAAGAAGTCGTTAGTTTTAAAAAGGTCGAATACGTCCGGTTCCCGCTCCGGCTCGGTCATGATGTATTTACCTTCGGTGCCCTGACGCCGGAGAGCATCGACCGTACGACCAAGCTGATGCAGGTATATAAGCTCCTGATTGAACTGCATGAGGTTGAAGCGTATATGGCCTGCGCCACTTCCGCCATGCGCGAATCCGGAAATGGCCACGAAGTCGCCGGCCACATTAAAGCGGTAACGGGCATACCCATTCATATTATCGACGGACAAAAAGAAGCCGAGCTCATTAATAATGTGGTTGTTCAGGCGCTCGACGACCGCCAGTTCCTTCATATCGACGTGGGTGGGGGTAGTACAGAACTTAACCTGTATATCAACCGGCAGAAGATTAATTCAAAGTCTTTCAAAATCGGTTCAGTACGGCTGCTGGAGGGCAAAGAGACGAAAGGGGCCTGGAAAAAAATGGAGTCCTGGATTGAGGAAAACGTAGATCAGTCCCGCGAAGTTATTGCGGTAGGAACCGGGGGTAACATCAGCAAATTGTTCAATCTGGTATCAAAATTGTCGGAGACGAGCACTACGCTGGCAGAGATCAAACGAATGAAGGAGTACATTGCCGGCTTTACGCTGGACGACCGGATCAACAAACTCCGGCTCAATGCCGACCGCGCCGATGTGATTGTACCAGCCGCAGAGATCTATATCTGCGCGATGGAATGGGCTGGAGCCCAGCAGATTGTGGTGCCTGATCTGGGACTGAAAGACGGCATTATTCAATTGGTATACGAACAACTGTGCAAACGAAAGAAGCGTAAATAGTTGATCTTAGCCTAAAAGAGTTTGTTGACGGAGTAAGTTTGCCGGCTTTTGGCATTGATTGTACCAGAATTTCCAGGGATGATTTCTTCGGAACCGCACCTTATACCTTTTCGTCTTATAGCGGATGCCACCGGTACACTGATCTCCACGCAGGATGAAAACGGATTACCGTTTGCCGTTAAACGGGTCTTCTGGGTCTTTGCCGCTGAGCCGGGAACTGAACGTGGCGGACACGCCCACCGCACCACGCAGGAATTGCTGGTCGTGTTACAGGGACGTGTGCGGGTAGAAACTGAAACCCGGCAGGGAGAACGAACCTTCCAACTGGCAGCGCCCAACCATGGACTTTTCATCCCCCCGCTCTGCTGGATTACCGTTCATCCATCATCAGATGCCATCCTGTGCTGCCTGACTTCCAATGTATTTGATGAAGCGGACTATATAAGAAACTATTCGGAGTTCAGGGAACTTAGTTAGCGGAGATGCCCGAAGGATTGGGAGATACATATGAAATCCGATGCCTGACCACGGCCACCGAGAGGAGGTCTATACCTGCCTTTTCGTTTGATGTATTCCTTTATCTGCAACCCGGGCACGTTGCCCTACAGGCCGGTCCCAATTGGCAGATGTTTGTGCTGGTGAACAGGCAAACCGGTCAGCTGGATGGCCTGGCGCATTTTTTCTTACATAATTCGTTGGCGCTTTCCCCCTGGCGGGCACCTTTTGGCGGGGTACAACTGCGTCAGAGTTTACCTGAGGCCACTGCATTGGTTTTTTTGAATCACTTCCAGTTTCATTTGCGGGCGCAGGGTATCACACAGGTACAGTGGCTGCAATGCCCGGATGCCTATACTCCTGACGTAAATACATGGTTAAGGAATGTGCTGCCTGGCTTTGGGTATTCATTAGTTTACAATCAACTAAACCACCATGTTCCCGTTACGGGGTCTCCTTTTACCGAACACCTGCACGCTTCCCATATACGAAGGCTACGAAAATGCCAGAAGGCCGGTTTTACAGTTCAGCAGGAACCGGTAACCGCCCTGCCGGAAGCGTATGCTTTTATTAAACGCTGCCGGCAGGAGAAACAAAAGCCGCTTTCTTTATCGCTGGACCAGCTGAACCGTTATTTTAACCTATTTCCGGAGCGCTACTTTCTCTTTACGGTGCGGATACAAGGGGAATTGGCTGCGGTGGGTGTGGCGGTATTGGTTACATATGGTATTCTCAATCATCTCTACCCTGCCAGTCCCCAAAGCTTCAATACCTATAGCCCCTCGGTGCTTCTGAATGCGGGCTTATACAGTTTTTGTCAGAGCCGGAATATCTCCATGCTGGACCTGGGTGTTTCGGCCCCCGTACAGGAGGAGGAAGAGAACTATAAGGGCTTATTCACGTTCAAGGAACGACTGGGCGGTCTTCAATCATGGAAGCCCACTTTTTTTATGCAGGAGTGAGTGCCCGGACCTGCCACAGGCTAGTGTTTGAAAAGACGCTGTAGGTATCAGGCTACGTCGGTTTTATAAACATCCAGCGAGTGTTGCTTGGGAAAGCAGTCGACTAACCCCTCCCGGTTCAGGTTAATGATGGGGTAGGATTTAAATTTTTCGAGGTGCTTGAACAGGTAATGATGGAAGTACAATAATTCGCCTACACTTCTGGCGTTGGTATCCCGTATTTTGGAGGGTGTGGATCCCGGCTTATCGTAAAAATGCCGGTCGATGTAATACATATCATTCTTTTCGTCCACCATCAAATTCAGAAAGTAATCATTATCGAAGCCACAGATGTAGATCTGGCTATAGCCCATGTAGCAGGCAGCCGCCAGGGCTTTGTAAGCGGTCATGGATACATAACTGCGCGGACCGGTGATGGTAATCCGGTTTAGAAACAGATTGCCCCGGTCATAATAGCCATATTTCCGACGAAAGGAGGCTGTGCGATAGTGCTCCAGCGGCACAAAACAGGTAACGTCCGTCTGACTCAGGAGGGATATGTCCCGTGTCAGCCGTTCTGTCAGGTGGGGGTATTTTTCCGGATTGAAGAAGGCCGGGTCACTCAGCAGATAATAATCAGGGGCGATTACCTGGGCCAGCGGGGAACTGATATATGAATTGACGGCAAAAACCTCAAAACCATTTTCCTGTTGTAACCGGGCAATCTTCTGAACGTCCAGCTTTCCTACAGAAGGACCATTAGCCAGCACAAGGGCCACCTTGCCTTTCTTGGTACCTTTCAGCCGGCGGGTATGTTGTAAATGCCCGAAATTCCGAATCACTACGGTTAAACGATAGTACCAGTTCCGGGCAACGGTATCTAACCAAAACAAAAGAATACGGGGTATATTCAGATCGAGGTACTTCATTACAGACTAGCAAAACAGCACACAAAGCTACTATTAATCCCAATGCGATACGCCGGACAGCAGCCGTGCGTGCTTTACACGGGGAGATCGACGGTGTGGCCGACCCAGGAAAAGCCCCTTACAGGAAACCGGAGCAGTTTAACAGTGTAAAGCCCTGACCGCCGATTACCAGATAATCTCTTCTGAAAAATAGTATTACAAAATCAAACAATAGTAGCAGACATCGGGAGCGCCCAAATCTAATTTTGGCAGTAGCTACATTCCTAAAATAGCAAAACCAAAATAATATTATGGTCAAGAGAGCTATACCCCGCCATTATCATCAGAAGGGCCTGATCCTGCTTTTACTCCTGCAGTGCTGCTGTATTGTGGCCTATGCTCAGGGCGTAAAACAGATACGAGGAAAGGTCACCGATCAGGATGCCGGTCCTTTGCCCGGCGTAAACGTTACCCTGAAAGGCACTACCACCGGGGCCATCACCAACGCAGAAGGGATTTATACGTTGAATGTGCCGATTGAGGGAGGCAGCCTGATCTTCTCCTTTATTGGCTATAAAAGCCAGGAAATACCAATTGGTAATGGCTCAGTCATTGACGTTAGCCTGAAAGCGGATGAGGCTATGTTAGACGAAGTAGTGATAGTAGGATACGGCGCTCAATCCAGAGAAACGGTAACTACTTCCATCACCAAGCTTGATAACAAGGTACTCGAGAATATTCCTTATGCCAACGCGGCTTCGGCTCTGCAAGGGGCTTTATCAGGAGTAAGGGTACAAAGTACCTCAGGGCAGCCTGGTGCCGCCCCCCGTATTATTGTTCGAGGGGGTACGTCTATTAATAACCCCAATGGCGCAAGTCCACTGTATATCATCGATGGGATTCTTCGCACCAATATGAATGATATCAGTCCGGATGATATCGAATCCCTGCAGGTACTGAAAGATGCCGCTTCTACGGCTATATACGGAGCCAGGGGATCAAATGGTGTGGTTATCATTACAACTAAAACCGGTAAGGCCGGAAAGACCCGGGTTAACTACTCGTATGACTTCACAATCTCTGAACCTGGTAAACTGTACGACCTGGCCTCTGCCCGTGACTATATTTATTTTGGCCGTCTGGGAACGGTAGCGGCAGCCCGAAAAAGTCCGGCTACCATAAACCGGCTGGGACTGCCGATAGGCTACGGAACCGGTAACAACCTGACCAACAATACTGCCTTTACAACCCAGTATCTTACGCCGGAAAATCAGCACAAACTAAACGAAGGTTGGGAAAGCATGCCTGACCCGACTGACCCTTCCAAGACCATTATCTTTAAAGACACTGACTTCCAGCGGGCAATATTCAGAACGGCCCATACACATAACCATCACGTTTCTTTGTCTGGCGGAACCGACAAAGGCAGTTTCAATGCCGGCATTGGCTACTTAAATAGCCAGGGAACAGCCATTACCACCCGCTTTGACCGGTTGACCTTTAACCTGAACGGCGATCTGAAGGTCAGGAACAACATGAGCGTTTTCGGACGTACGATGTACACCCGCTCGGGTAATAACGAGGTATTCGACCTGGCTCAGATATTCTACCGCTCGGCCAGTACCCCTCCTACCACAAAGTTTACCTTTGAAGATGGCTCACTGGCTCCTGGCCAGAGCCGGAGTATTGGTAATGCCGTTTACCACCTGAACAACGATAAGCGGAAGAACTCGCGCGAAAAACTTACTCTTTCCGTTGGAGGCCGGTGGGATATCCTGCCCGGACTATCGTTTGAGCCGCAGGTATCGTTGTATAAGGAAACCGATGACGCCTATGCCTTTATACCGGCATACTGGAATGGCACAGCCAGCAGAGTAGTTACCCGAAGTGCATCTTCTTCTTATTCAAGAATGATGCAGTGGCAGGGCGATGGGGTTTTCTCTTACTTCAAAACGGTTGGCCAAGCGCATAATTTCGACGTAAAAGCTGGTATTTCTTACTTCGGCAGACAACTGTACAGCCTGAGCGGCAGTGGACAGGGCGCAGCAACGGATCTTATTCCTACCTTGAATGCCTCACCAACGCCCGTTGCCGTAGGAGGGGCTATCAGCGATCAGGTCATACTGGGCTACTTTAGCCGGGTCAACTATGATTATAAGCAGAAATATCTGTTCTCGCTGAATGCCCGCTACGATGGAGCCTCCAACCTGGGTACGGATCATAAATGGGGCTTCTTCCCGGGGGTATCCGTAGGATGGAACCTGCACCAGGAAGAGTTCTGGAGCGCCATACCCGAAAACCTGCTGCGTATGAAGCTCAGAGCCAGCTACGGCGTGAACGGTAACATCAGTGGGCTCTCTGACTTCCAGGCTCAGGGTGAGTATGGGGTTGGCGACCGGTACATGGGCGTATCCGCTATCCAGAACACCATAATCCCAAACCCGGCGCTTAAGTGGGAGCAGTCCAAGACCTTTAATGTAGGTACAGATCTGGGATTCTTTAATGGTCGGCTGAACATCATGTTCGACTACTACCGTCGGGTTACCGAAAACCTCATCACCAGTCTTACCCTGCCTCCATCTACCGGTTTTACCAGTATTTTTACCAACCTGGGTAGCCTGGAGAACCGGGGAGCTGAGTTGGAGATAGGAGCTCAAATCCTGCCGGCAACGGCTGCGCTGCAATGGAATTTATCATTCAATGCCTCTAAAACCAACCATAAAATCCTGACACTTCCTGAGAACGGAGCGGTGAACAACCGGGTGGGAGGATACTTTTTATGGGACCCAGCTGTGGGTGATTACCGCTGGCAGGGAGGCCTTCAGGAAGGAGGTCGTATTGGTGATCTTTTTGCCTGGAAGCAAATTGGGGTGTATGCAACCGATGAAGAGGCTAAGTCAGCGCCAAAAGATATGCTGATGACCACCGCCACCGGTGACTATACCAAATACGGAGGTGACGCTATTTTCCAGGATTCGGACGGCAACAGCATCATAGACGAAAGAGATCGGGTATACATGGGGAATCCCTTCCCGGTCTGGACGGGCGGTGTTACGAATAACCTGAGTTACCGCAACATCAACCTGCTGGTCCGTCTGGATTATACCACCGGCCATACGATCTATAATTACGCCCGCATCTTCATGGATGGGAACTGGCAGGGAGATGGCAACCTGACCAGGGAGATGGTCGAGAAGTCCTGGAAGAAGCCGGGCGACAACGCTACCATGCCGGCTTATGCCTGGGGAACCGGAAATTATAGCCTGTGGAGGGGCTCTGCCAATCACCAGACTACGACCAACTCACTTTACTACGAGAAGGGCGACTTTCTTTGCGTACGTGAAGTAACCCTCAGCTTTACAATTCCCTCTACTATCTTACAGAAAGCGAAACTCAGCAACCTGAGGCTGAATGTAACAGGCAGTAACCTGTATTACCTGACCGGATACAA
Source organism: Nibrella saemangeumensis (assembly GCF_039541915.1). Lineage (NCBI taxonomy): Bacteria > Pseudomonadati > Bacteroidota > Cytophagia > Cytophagales > Spirosomataceae > Nibrella > Nibrella saemangeumensis. The sequence goes on along the minus strand of NZ_BAABHD010000077.1, from coordinate 46,220 downwards.
AGGTCTGAACCCGGAAGAGGGTGGTCTGGACACAGGTCGCTACCCCATTCCCCGGAATATCACATTCGGTGCTTCTGTTTCATTCTAACCCCATTCAGCATCATGAAATCAGCCTATAAACTACTTTCGATAACCCTGGTGACGGTAGTGCTGTCGACCTCCTCGTGTACGAACCCGCTTGACGTTGAACCAACCAGCATTATATCCAACGCGTCTTTCTGGAAAACGGAAGACGACGTAACCGGTGCCCTGGCGGGTATGTACGTAAAACTCCGAAACGAGGCCCAATTGAACCTATTTCAGCTCGGCGAAGGCCGGAGTGAGGTTATGGAGTGGGGCAAACTGGTAGGGACTCTGGACTACGACCGCCTATACCTGAATACCCTGGACGCTACGTTTGCCGGACCAAGCTGGATTGGCTTCTACTCGACGATAAATGCCGCTAACCTGGTTATCAAATATGCCCCTAACATACCGTTCCGTACCGAAGCCGCCAAAAACGCAGCCCTGGCGCAGGCGTATACCATGCGAGCCTTCGTTTACTTTGTACTGGTTAGATCGTGGGGAGATGTGCCACTCCGTACGGAGCCAACGGAAGGGTACAGCCCGGAGACCACAAATAAGGAACGGGCACCCAAGGCAGAGGTTTTCCGGCAAATTAAAGAAGATATCGATAAGGCCTTGCAGCTGTACCCCTCCAATGCGTTTTCCGCCGGCCGGAACACCTGGTCAAAAGCAGCCACCAATGCGCTGAAGGCAGACGTATATCTCTGGACGGCCAAGCAGTTGAACGGAGGACAGGCAGATTTTACGACGGCTCTGGAGGCCTGCAACGAAGTCCAGAAAGCAGATGTAGAATTGCTGCCCAACTACGCCAACGTATTCGCCTACACCAACAAAGGTAACCGGGAGATTTTGATGGCAGTGCGTTTCCAGCAGTTGGAATCTAACAACAACTATTTCGAGAATATGTATATCCCGACGTTTGTGGTACCTTCCAATACAGATCAGGCGACCAAAGATATCATCGGGATACCGGGCGGAAACATAGTGTGGACGCCATCGGCGCTGGTCCGCAGCCAATTTACGACCGATGATCAGCGTAGAAACGCTTCTTTCCTTGAGATTTATACAACAGATGCCAGCGGGAAGAAAAACTACTACGGCTCCATTGTCCTGAAAGGAAGAGGTATGGTAGAGGGTGGCGTCCGCAACTTTAAGGACGATGTAATCCTGTACCGGTACGCAGATGTACTTCTTATGAAGGCAGAGGCCAAAAATGCCCTGGGGCAGGATCCGTCCGACGAAATTAATCAGGTACGCAAAAGAGCCTACGGAACAGCTTTTGATAAGTACGCTTTCACAAAGGGGACCAAAGAACAAAATGATGAAGCCATTCTGAAAGAGCGACTTCTTGAGTTGGCCTTTGAAGGTAAGCGCTGGTGGGACCTGATCCGGTTTGGAAAGGCGTTTGACATAGTTCCCTCGCTGCAAAACCGTAAGGGCCAAGACCATCTGCTGCTGTTTCCCATATCCAGCTATATTCTGAGCCTCGAACCAAAAGTGCAGCAGAATCCGGGTTATAATTAACAGGTCTTTTCCACCAAATGATGATGTACAAGAATGTGTTTAAAATACTTTGGGTATTACTGGTTAGCGGTGCTTTTAGCCTGGCCATGGCGGGCAGTTTCCCGCCCGGCGATTCCATCGCCGTAAAAAAAATATGGGACCAGGGAAAGCATAATGCCTTTACGGATTTAATCCGATTCAACAATCAGTTTTACTGTGCATTCAGAGAAGGACTCAGCCACGTAGGCGGCAAAAACAGCGGAAAAATACGTATCCTGAAATCGAAAGAGGGCGAGCAATGGGAAAGCGTAGCGTTGCTGGAAATAGAGGATCTGGACCTGCGCGATGCAAAGCTTTCCATAACGCCCCGGAATCAGCTTATGGTAACCATGGCCGGAGCTGTATTCGAAGAAGGACTTGTCCAGCAGTTATTTCCCATGGTGTCATTTTCCGACAAGTCAGGTCAGCGTTTTTCGCAGCCCGAAAGAGCAGTGATCGACCCTGCCGTTAACCCTACCAAGGACTGGATCTGGCGTGTCACCTGGCATAAAGGTGTTGGGTATGGGATTGACTACCAACTGAAGGAAAACGGACGAGACCGCTCAAAGCTGAAAAAGGACGCCTGGCTGGTCTACCTGCTGAAAACAACAGATGGAAAGTACTTTGAGAAAGTATCCCAGCTGGAAGTTGACAGTCTGCCTAATGAAGCAACGATTCGGGTGGATGAGAAAGACAATATGTACGTATTGGTCCGTCGGGAAGCCGGAGACCGGATGGGCGTACTGGCCCACAGCAACTATCCTTACCAGCAGTGGAACTATAATAAGCTTAGCCTCAGGCTTGGCGGCCCTAACTTCCTGTTCCTGAACAAGAACGATATTGTTATGGGTACACGGCTATACGAGGATAAGACCACTACGGGTATACTGGTCACTGACCGGTCGGGCAAGGTTCGGAAAACGATCAGGCTCCCTAGTGATGGCGATACCAGCTACCCTGGCATGTTAATGTACAAGAACAAATTGTGGGTGTCGTACTATTCCAGCCACGAAGGCAAATCAAGTATTTACCTGGCTCAGATACCCATTCGGGAATTGGAGGTTAAGTAAAGTCTATAAAATCTATCCACCCATTTTTCACCCTAATCATTACTGGCTACTCCTGACTCTATGAGTGTGTTAAAAGCAAGCCATACCGCCTGGTTAATTATATTTCTGGCGGCAGTATTCGGTACCGCTCCGGCTGTAGCAGTGGGTATTACCCGGCCCGATAGTATACCCGGCGTACGCAAAGTCAAGGACCTCGTTATCTACGAGGATGCTGCGTTTCACTCGGCTTTTCCGTCTGTGGTCAAACGCAAAAACGGAGAGCTGCTGCTGGCTTTTCGGCGGGCACCGGAGCGCAAATCCTTCGGCGAAAAAAAGACCAGCCACGTAGACCCCAACAGCTACCTCGTAGCCGTACGCTCCCGTGACGGAGAAAAATGGACAAAGGAGCCCGACTTAATCTACGCCCATCCCTTTGGCGGCTCCCAGGACCCCTGTATGCTTCAGCTACGCGACGGCACGATCCTGTGTACCAGTTACGGCTGGGCTTTTCTGCGGCCCGATGGCCTTACTAACCTGAAAAAGCCTGCCTTTCAGAATGCCGAAGGGTCGGTTTTTCTGGGTGGCTATCTGGTACGCTCTACCGACGGCGGCAAATCCTGGCAGGGACCCGTTTACCCTCCGCACATCCAGCCGGAAATAAATTTTGATCCGTTCGGTCAACCGATACGCGCCTATAACCGGGGCGCTTTGTATGAAGGTAAAGACGGGCGGATATTCTGGGTAGTGGCCGCCAGCGATTTAAAAAATAGCCGTAAAACCTCTACCCACCTGCTGGTATCGCAGGATAAAGGCATGACGTGGCAGTATTCAAGTCCGGTAGCCGTGGATGATAAGGTCGCTTTTAACGAAACGTCGGTCTACGAAACGCCCAAAGGCGATGTGGTGGCTTTTCTCAGAAGTGCCTACTTGGACGATCAGGCCTGTATAGCCCGCTCTACAGATGGCGGTAAAACCTTTCAGGCCTGGCAGAAAATGGGCTTTCAGGGGCACCCGCTGCACGCCCTGCGGCTACCCGACAAACGGGTATTGCTGACGTACGGCTACCGGCATACTCCCCTGGGCATCCGGGCCCGAATTCTTAATCCCGAATGTACCGACTATGCCACGGCTCCCGAGATCATACTGCGTACCGATGGCGGCACCACCGATTTAGGATACCCCTGGGCCGTGCAACTGGACAAAAACCGGGTCCTGGTAACCTACTATTACAACCTGCCGAATGGTCCCCAGCATATAGCGGGTACTATATTGGAAATTAAGTAAGCAAAATACCCGAACTGTACTGTAGTATAATGTAACCTGACTGATAAAGTAATGGAAACGACAGAAGCCCAGACCCTGAAAGAAGCTTTTGACAAGGATGGCTACGTATACATACCCGGTTTTTTGTCGGCCGGGGCGTTCAGGGAGCTGGATCAAAAGCTGACGGATTTTATCCATGAGGTTGTTCCTGGAATGCCCGCCGAACACGCTTTTTACGAAGACCGTAACGATACTGGTTCGCTGAAACAATTATTCCATTTATCGGAATACGATCCGTTTTTTGAAAAACTCCTCCGTGGCAGCAAGTTTGAACAATTGGCCGAGTTACTGCTGGGCGAGAAAATGGCAAAAGGCGACGTGGAGTACTTTAACAAACCGGCGGGTATCGGTAAACCAACCCCACCCCACCAGGATTGCTTCTACTTTATGCTCACCCCGCCCCAGGCCATTACCTTCTGGATTCCACTGGAGGATGTTGATCACGAAAATGGCTGTCTGCGCTACGTAAAAGGCTCACATCGGTTAGGTATGCGCCCACACGGACGCAGCCAGACGCTGGGCTTTTCACAAGCCATCACGGACTTTGGTACCCCTCAGGACCAGGAAAATGAAGTGGCTGTGCCCGCCAGAACGGGTGATGTTCTGGGGCATCATGGCATGACTATTCACCGGGCAGGCGGCAACCAAAGTACAACGCGGTCAAGGAGAGTAATTGGGCTGGTGTATTTTGGCGAATCGGCCAGGGAAGATACTGTGGCCAAGGAAGCCTACCAGCAAAAGTTAAAGGAGGAACGTTCGCTGCAGGCTTCATAGAAACTGTTTTACATAATCTATTCCTACCCTTACCCTATGCATTATCATCGTCATTTGCTGCGCTGGAGTATCTGCCTGTTGGTGGGATATACCAGCGCTCTGGCAGCCGGCCCTGGAGAGCGTCCCGGTTACCTGCCCCGCACCGGGGCTCATGTTGACTCCCTACCCCATATAACGATTTCGAAAGGGGGAGATGCAGGCCATTATCAGGCCTTCTCTGATGCATGCCGTCTCAGGAACGGGGACATTCTGGTTGCCTTTTATGCAGGGGATGGCCATGTTACCTATCCCAGTGAGACGTACCCCAAAGCAGGCCGTATCTGTATGGTGCGTTCCAGGGATGAAGGCCGGACCTGGAGCAAACCCGTGACGATCTACGATGACGCATTGGACAACCGGGACTCTCATATCGCACAAATGAGTGACGGCACTGTGGTATGCACCTTTTTCTCACTTCGGTTTGAAGAGAAAATCGAGCAGGCATCCGGTCAGTCGCTGGTACATTATGGTTCGCCCCCACGTCGTTACGTAGGGGCGGGTATGCACATGATCCGGTCGTTTGACAACGGCAACACCTGGGAAAAAGAAGCGACTGTAGTTGCCACTACCAAGGCTGATTACTATTGCTCGGCCCAGGTCAGGGAGATGCCCGATAAGAGCTGGCTGTTACCCATATATCATCAGGCCCGGTCCAAAGATCAGGCCTGGGGCGGTGTCGTTATATCCAGAGACAAAGGAAAAACCTGGGCGGAAGAAATTCCGATTGGGAAAGAGTCGGGGCGCTACCTGCCGGCTGAAACCGATGTGATCCTCCTAAAAGATGGCTCTCTGTACGCAGCCCTGCGGGGCTCTATTCCGCATCAGGTAAATATGCATTATGCCACCAGCAAAGACCTGGGTAAGACCTGGTCTGCGGTTTCGGACATTGGTTTCCAGGGGCACGCACCGTCCTTTACCCGATTAAAATCTGGGGCTATACTTATGTCCTATCGGGCATTTACGGATAATAATGACTCTAAAAAAGGGTATACCGGACTCCGGATAAGCTATGACGATGCCAGAACCTGGCAAGGCCCCTACCTGGTAGACAAAACCTGGGGAGCTTATCCGGCTACCGTAGAGCTGAAAGATGGCTCGGTGCTGATCATCTATTACGAAGAAGGTAAAGATAGTGGTATCCGTGCCTTGCGGTTTACGGTTCCTCCGAAGAGTACTCAGCCAATCTCCCTGGACAGACCGGAATCTCTAAAGACGCTGTCCCTGAAATAATCCGGAATGGAGCCCCTGACCAGACATACCTTACGTGGAAGCTGGAGTACGCTGTTACTCCCAATCCAGTCAGATGACCGTATCGACTACAGTTGTCTGCAGGACGAACTTGATTATATAACCAGGGTGGGAGTAAGTGGCGTTTATACGAACGGGACCGCGGGTGAATTTTTTAACCAGACAGAAGATGAGTTTGACAAAATCAGCGCCTTAACGGCTGAGATTTGCCATAAAACGAGCATTCCCTTCCAGATCGGCGCCAGCCATATGAGTCCCATTATCTCGCTGGAACGGATAATACGTACAAAGTCATTAGGTCCGGGTGCCTATCAGATTATCCTGCCAGACTGGGTAGCCACTACCCGGCAGGAACAGTTGTCATTTCTCAACAGAATGGCCGAAGCAGCGGCACCGGTTCCCCTGGTCCTGTATAATCCGGGTCATGCCAAGGCGGTACTGAACCCGGAGGACTTCGCGCAGTTAGCGGACGCTGTACCAGCCCTTATCGGAATCAAGGTAGCTGCCGGAGGACCAGACTGGTACAGTACCATGCGTACATTGGAGATCCCCTTAGCTGTATTTGTGCCGGGACACCGTCTCGCTACTGGGATAAAAGAAGGTGTAGGCGTGGGCGCTTATTCCAATGTTGCATGCCTCAACCCGTTAGCCGCGCAGCAATGGTACCAGATGATGCGTGAGGACCTTGACGAAGCGTTGCGTCTGGAACGGAGGATCGGGGCTTTCTTTGAACAGTGCATCCTCCCCTACTACTCCGCCGGATATTCAGATATGGCGCTGGATAAGTACCTGGCTGCTGTGGGTGGCTGGACTGACATCGGAACCCGCCTGCGGTGGCCTTACCGATGGATTGACAGAAAAGATGTACAGAAAGCCAGAACTATGGGCCGTAACCTGATTCCTGAGTTTTTTGACGAGTAGTTGTGTAAATTTCACAAAAGGATGGCAGCGGTAGAATGTTAAGCGCATTGCCTGTATCCCTTATAGCCGTTCAATGAAGCATTTTTTGTTCATTTTGGGTAGTATTCTTCTGGCTCTTCTTGCGTCCGAACCTGACGCTATAGCACAGGTCAGCCAGTGGGATAGTACCTACCGTCCCGATATTTATAAACCCCGTGTAGAGTTGTTCAAATCACTCCCCCACTCAGAAAAGGATGTTGTTTTTCTGGGAAACAGCCTCACGTTCTGGGCCGACTGGAGCGAATTACTAGGCTCTTCCTATTACAAGAACCGGGGTATTCCCGGCGATATTACCTATGGGGTACTGGACCGGCTCGATGAAGTAATTCAGGGACGGCCGGCTAAGGTGTTCATTTTGATCGGCATCAATGATTTAGCGCGAGGTATACCCGATAGTGTAATTATCCGGAACTACCAGCGGATTATCCGGCAGCTTAAAGCCAGGACACCGTCTACCAGGGTATATTTCCAGACGCTGCTGCCCACCAATGCCAGCTTCGACAAACTCAGAAGCCATTACCACAAGGAGCCGCGCATCAGAGCGATCAACGATTCCCTCCGGGAGTTAGGCCGGGAGGAAAAAATAGAAATAATAGACCTTTACTCCCACTTTGTGGACGAGGAAGGTAACCTTAAAAAAGCATACACCTGGGATGGCGTCCATCTGACACTGACTGGCTATACCACCTGGGTAGAGGTGCTGCGGGCCGGTAACTACCTGCCACGTGTCAATTAACCCTTTTCGACAATGGAACCAACTGTGATACAAGATACCACTGCCCCTAAAGCTCACGTTCCAGCCCGTGCCTGGCTGGTGGTGGCGCTGCTGTGTGTAGTGGGCTGCCTCAACTACCTGGACCGCATGATGATCACCACCATGCGAACCTCCATCATGGAGGCCATGCCCATGACCAATGCTCAGTTCGGTCTGCTAACGTCTGTCTTTCTATGGGTATATGGGCTGTTAAGTCCTCTTGCCGGTTTTCTGGCCGATCGCTTCAGCCGAAGCCGGGTTATTATCGGGAGCCTGTTTGTCTGGTCGGCAGTAACCTGGCTGACGGCTTATGCTACCACGTTCGAGGAACTACTCATAACCAGAGCCCTGATGGGGATTAGCGAAGCCTGTTACATACCGGCTGCTCTGGCGCTTATTGTCGACTATCACCGCGGACCGACCCGCTCACTAGCAACCGGCATCCACATTGCGGGTGTTATGGCAGGTCAGAGTCTGGGGTTTATCGGGGGCCTACTGGCCGAACAGCACGACTGGAGTTTTCCATTCAGCATTCTCGGCATCATAGGCGTAGTGTATTCGGGCATCCTCATCTTCACCCTTAAAGATGCTCCGCACGTCCCCAAAATCGTAACCGAACCGACGGATGAAAAAAAGGTCAGCTTCTGGGACGGAATCAAAAATCTGTTCAGTCGTGGCTCATTTATCCTGGTTCTCCTTTGCTGGGGCGGTTTGGGGGTAGTTAGCTGGATGATTGTAGGATGGCTGCCTACGTATTATAAAGAGCACTTTAACCTGAGTCAGACCCTGGCCGGTGTCTACGCGACCGGCTACTTCCACACAGCCGCTTTGGTTGGCGTGCTGATTGGGGGCGCATTGGCCGACTACTGGAGCCGGACCAACCCGCGGGCCCGGATCCTGCTGCCGGCTGTCGGGCTCTGCATTGCCATCCCGGCTATTTTTCTGGCAAGTTCCACCATTATTCTGGCGGTTGCCATAGCCGGCTTTATGGTCTACGCCTTAACCCGAACCTTTACCGATGCCAACATGATGCCCATTTTATGCATGGTGGCAGACCCGCGGTATCGGGCCACGGGTTATGGTGTGCTTAACCTGTTCAGTTGCATCATTGGCGGCATAGGGTTATACGCCGGGGGGGTCTTGCGAGATGCCCAGGTTGACCTCAGCAGGATGTTTCAGGTTGCAGCTGCCCTGATGGTACTGTGCGCCCTGATATTATTTAACCTCAAGCCTACTACACGAGAGATTCAGTAACAGATTGGGAAGTTATGAACGGAAGGCAGCTCCTGCTAATTGCTGGTTTTATCTACCTTAGCTTTGTTGGGATAGCTACGGGCAACGACCACCCGGAGCGCGTTGAACCAGCGGATACCCTGCGGACCGCTGCTCTCAAAGAGCTACAGGAAATACTTTACACACAGGCAGAGTGGGTAAAGGTACACGCGGCAGAGTACCTGCTGTGGGCAGGATACCCCGAAGGCGTAAAGGAAGAATATCTCCGGGAAGAGAAACGTTTCGGAAACCAGCCCCCATACCGCATCGGCATTTGGCGGGTACTGGCCCAGGCTTCTTCCCAACCTGCGGAAAGACAGCAGTGGACAGAAAAGATTCGGGAAGCATTTGGCGATACAGCTGGAATGGATCGTATTCATGCCGCAGAGACACTGGCCAAACTACAGATGTCACCTCAGGCGCACTACCCTACTCTTACGCAAAAGGCTCTAAAAAGCGATAATAAACCGCTGGCTATGTATACCTTATGGGCGGCTTCTTATGCTGCCGATGAGTCCGTACAGGCTACCCGTCATAAATTGCTGGGCCTCCTGACCACGCCACAACCGGACGTAGCTGTCAAACGCATGGCGGCCTATATTCTCAGGCACCTGAAAGGACTTACCGCCCACCAATGGCAACAACTGGCGCAGGTAGCGCTTTCGGAACCGGAAAATTCAGCAGCCCATGTATACCTGCTGAGCGCGGCTTTTGTTGGGGCTCCAGCCAATGCCAATACCGGTCTCTTCAAACAAGTACACGAGACGTTGTTGAAAGCTGCGTTTTCTCCCCTGAAAGGAAACCGTACTGAAATGGCGGCCGCGCTGGCCGAACGGGGTACTCTCTCCAATCTGCCTGTGCTTGTAGCCTTACTGACAGATCAAAATCCGCTGCCGGGTACTGGTGCAGCGTCCGGGGAAGCAATAAGAAAAAACCCTGATCAGGCAGATGTGCGGGCGGCTGCCGCCTATGCTATCCTAAAAATCAGGCAACGGGAGCAGGGAAGGTAACCGCATACCGGTAAGTAACTTTGAAAAATAGTACCGGAAAAGAGAATAATAAGGTAGGAAGCGATTGACAGGGGGCGGTACTTTTGACGGCATAGCCATTTTATGATTTGCAGATGTGCTACCATCTTAACAAGACACGTATGAGAATGCGAGAGAGCCGGGTTTTAAAAAAGCTAAGAGCGGGCGAAACCGTCAGTTGCTTCAAAATAAATCTGGCCGATGCCCGGGTGGCCGAACTGGCTGCTATTTCCGGATTCGACTGCGTCTGGATTGATCAGGAGCATATCGGGCAGGACTGGTCGGTCGTAGCCGCCAATGTGTGGGCTACCAAAGCGCACGATACCGATATCCTGGTACGGGTTCCAAGAGGTGGATATAGTGATTACATTAAGCCCCTCGAGCTGGACGCTACGGGTATCCTTGTACCCCATCTGATGAGCCTGGAAGATGCCCGGAAGGTTGTCAAAACGACCCGCTTCCACCCGATAGGCCGCCGGCCTATCGATGGCGGCAATGCCGATGGAGGCTATACCACCATCGATTTCAATGACTACCTGCAGCAAGCCAATGAGCAGCGATTTGTGGTCCTTCAGATTGAAGATACCGAGCCTCTCGACGAACTGGAGGCAATTGCCGCCCTGGAAGGATACGATATGCTGTTTTTCGGGCCGGGCGATTTCAGCCAGAGCATCGGGGCTCCCGGGCGATGGACTCACCCAAAAATCACGGAGACACGCAAACGGGTAGCGGAGGCAGCTATCCGGCACGGAAAATATGCCGGTACGGTAGGAGGTCCGGGTAATGCCGATGAATTGATAGCGATGGGGTACCGATTTATCAGCATGGGAGCCGATGTAGTAGGTATCAAAAACTATTGTCAGGATCTGGTACGAGCCTTCACCAAATCGGCGGAGAACACCCAAAAAACCTCCTACCTGGAAAGCTGACCTGGATAGCTTATGAGAAGAAGGAAATTAGGCAATACAGGCATTGAGGTATCGGAGGTGGCCTTTGGCGGGGTAGAGATTGGTATGCCCTATGGCCTTGGTATCCACACTGCCGCCGATATGCTAAACGAAGAGGAGGCTATTGAACTCCTGCGCGCAGCCCTTGATGCCGGGATCAGCTTCTTTGACACCGCCCGTATGTACGGTTCGAGCGAACGTATCATGGGTAAGGCTTTCCGTGACCGCCGGGACGAAGTTGTACTTTGTACCAAGTGCCGGCATTTTCGGGATGCCACAGGTGCCTTACCCGCTCACGATGAGATAAAAGGTTTTATTGAGGCCTCCGTACAGGAAAGTCTGGCTGCGCTGCAAACCAGTTATATAGATGTTTATATGCTGCACCAAGCCGACCTGGAGATCCTGGAAAATACAGCCATAGCCTCTTCTATGCTGGATCTGAAAGAACGGGGCGTTATTCGGGCTACAGGGGTATCTGTTTATACACCGGAAGAAACTCAGAAGGCTATTGAAGGGCAGACCTGGGATGTTATACAACTCCCCTTCAACCTTCTGGATCAGCGGCAGGGGAGTCTATTTGATAAGGCCTACACCAAAGGTATTGGGCTGGTCATCCGTTCGGTACTTTTGAAAGGCCTTCTGAGCGACCGGGGTAAAAACCTGCATCCAGCCTTGCGTGCAGTCGAGACACATATTCAAGGCTATCAGGACTATCTGACGGAGGAATACCCAACCCTGCCCGCGCTGGCCACTAAATTTGCGCTGTCCCATAAAGAGGTCACTTCGGTGCTCGTAGGGATAGACCGGATGGAATACTTACACCAGGCCCTCGCCACAGCCGATGGCCGATACCTTTCTGATACGCAGTTAAAAAAGGTAAAGCAACAAGCCTTTCCAGAACCTGAGTTTCTGAATTTACCTCACTGGGACCGAATGGGGTGGTTACGATAAACGCATGTTACCACCCGACAACGTAGCAAGATAATATGATCAAGATAGGCATCCTCGGCATGAGTCCCGGCAATGCGCACCCGTATTCCTGGTCGGCCATCATCAACGGGCACTTCGATAGCGAAGAGATCAACAGAATTGGGTACCCCGCCGTTGCAACCTACCTGGAAGCCAACCAGGATACGTTGGGGCTACCCGGATCACAGGTTACGCATGTATGGGCACAAGAAAAAGAAATTGCCGAGAGTATAGCCCGTACAACCCGAATTGACTACGTGGTGGATCGGTTGGAAGACATGATTGGCGAAGTAGACGCGGTGATCCTGGCCAGAGATGATCCTGACCATCACGTCGCCATGGCCAGGCCTTTTCTGGATGCGGGTATTCCGCTGTTTGTCGATAAGCCTTTGGCTAGCACTACTGCGGACCTGGCTTATTTTGCTGAACAGCATCGCCAGGGTAGGTTTATCATGTCCTGTTCATCGATGCGGTACGCCAATGAGTGCCGTACGGCTAAAACCGAGCTCAAGGCTCTGGGGAAGCTGGAGTTGATAACCGCCGTAGGCAAAAAAGATTGGATCAAGTATGGGGTGCATCTGCTGGAAGCCATTTTCGCCATTCTCGACGATCCGGCTCCTGTATCTGTAAAGCATATCGGTACCTCAGGTAAAGATAGCGTGCACCTGGAGTTTGAGGGGGGACTGCAGGTGGTTTTGCACCTGTTTATGGACGTCACACCGACCTTTCAACTGTCGCTGTTCGGGCGGGAAGGGTGGAGGCTGGTGGAGATTAAAAACTCCTATTCGATGTTCCGCGACAACATCATCGAATTTATCAGATCCGTAGAGGAAGGCAACTCACGGCTGGATTTCGCCAAAACCTCGGCTATTATACGTACTGTCATCGGAGCGAAAGAAAGCCTCGAAAAAGGAGGCATTACCGTTGACTTATCCCAGCGATTATGAACGTAAAAGACTTATTGAGCTTAAAAAATAAAGTGATTCTGGTAACGGGCGGCTCGGGCAACTACGGCCGGTGTATTGTAGAAGGCCTGGCCGAAGCCGACGCGACGGTTATTACCACCTCCCGGAATCTGGAGTCTGCCCAAAGTACGGCCGCAGCCTTCAGGAACAACGGCTACGATGTTCATGCCATGCAGGTAGACCAGGGCGACCCGGCTTCTGTTCGGGCCCTCAAAGCTCAGGTCGCCCAATCGTTCGGGCGGCTTGACGGCTTTGTGAATAATGCCGTGTCCCGGCCCATGAAAGGTTATAACGCGCCCATCGAACAATTTGAGGAATCGATGAACGTTAACGCGACCGGCATGATGGATCTGCTTCGTGAACTGACCGATCTTATTGTGCAGAGTGGCGGTGGCAGCGTCATCAGCATTAGTTCTATGATGGGGATGTTCGGCCCCGACCTGACCAATTATGAAGGGACCACCATGGGCGATCTGCCCCCGGATTATTTCTTTCACAACGCAGGTCTCATTAACCTGACGCGCTACATGGCTCAAATGCTGGGTGGCAAAAACGTCCGGTTCAACTGCATCAGTCCCGGCGGGCTGTTCAACAACCAGCCTCAGGCTTTTCTGGACAACTATTGCAAAAAAGTACCCCTAAGGCGAATGGCCAATCGGGATGATATAAAGGGCCTAGTGGTCTTACTGGCTTCCGATGCCGGGGCTTACATTAATGGCGAAAATATACTCATGGATGGTGGTTTAAACGCCTGATAATGGATAATTTATTTAGGGATACGTTTGGGTTACACGATAAATCGGTTTGGGTAGTAGGGGGTGCCGGGTACCTAGGGCAGGCCACCGTAAGACTGCTTAGAGCGGCTGGTGCCCGGGTGCTTTGTGCTGATCTGGATAATCGGGCCGCTGACTTTGTCCATGCATCCGGGTTGGCACCACAGGTTACTGCGGCTACGCTGGACATACGGGATGGAGGAGCCATTAAAGAGTTTGTTGCCGGGCAGATACGCAACCAGGGAATCCCCTATGGACTGGTTAACCTGACCTATGCATCCACCACCAAGAAGCTGGAAGACCTGACCGAGCAGGATTTTGATGCGGTAAATCACGGCGGCATTACCGCCACTTTTTTGCTGGCACGGGAAGTCGGCCAGCAAATGGCTGCGCAGGGCCAGGGCAGTATTGTGCTGTTTTCCAGCATGTATGGCAATGTGTCACCCGATCCGGCGGTTTATGAGGCCCCCATGAATAAGAACCCTATTGAATATGGGGTGGGTAAAGCAGGGATCATTCAGATGACCCGCTATCTGGCCGTTCATTGGGGGCAACAGAACGTGCGCTGCAACTGTATTTCACCCGGCCCTTTTCCAAACCCATCAGTGCAAAGCAGCCATCCGGATTTTGTGGAACGGCTGGCCCGGAAAACGCCCCTGGGGCGCATTGGCCGGGCCGGAGAAATAGCTGGTTCGGTGGTATTTCTGCTCTCAGACGCGGCATCCTATATCACCGGACAAAACATTCACGTAGATGGAGGCTGGACAAGTTGGTAAGGCATTCTCTACCCGCCGGTGGCCGGGAAAAATAATATCATAATTGCAAACAATAGTAGCAGAAGCCTTCCTGTTTGCCGAATATTTTTGTCAGGTACATACGTGTTAACATCAGTTCTATGAATAAAGTAAATCACCCGGAACGTAATCCGGATTTCGTGACCGGAGCGTATTCAGACGGAGTCATCGTAGATGGGTTCCTTTTTGTAAGCGGACAGGCCTCGGTTGACTTCAAAACGTCGAAGTTCATTCTGGGAACGATTGAAGAAGAAACAGCCAGGACACTGGACAACATCAAAGCCATTGTCGAAGCCGCGGGGGCGTCTATGGACCGGGTGGTAAAATGTACGGTTCACCTGGCCGATATCGCTGAGTTTGACCGGTACAACCAGGTCTATGCCGGTTATTTTCCGGGCGTTAAACCCGCCCGCACTACGGTGCAGTCTGTACTGGCGGAGGGGTTGAAGGTAGAGATTGACTGCATCGTAAAACTTAATGCCTAACCGGAATCAGGGTATGGACGAAAAGGTAAATCCACACAATATAAAGGTGGGAGTTGTGGGCATTGGGCTGATGGGGAGCAGCATCATCGTAGCCCTCCTGATGGCAGGTCATCACGTCATTGCCATTGCCCCCCTGCCAGACGATAAGGTGCTGGGGCCGGCAAGGGTAAAGGACGATCTGACACGATGCGCTCAGTCCGGGCTGCTGGAAGGGGCCATCGACCATTACCTGGACCGGCTGACTATAGCGGGGGATTATGGCATGCTGGCCTCGTGTAGCCTGGTGCTGGAATGCGTTATTGAGCAGCTGGCAATAAAAGAAAGCGTCTTTAAGCAGATCAGCGCTCATGTTGATACAGCGGCCATCATCGGCAGTAACACCTCCGCCATACCGATCAGTACCCTCCAGCAGTTCGTACCCGACCCCGGCCGGTTTCTGGGAATACACTGGGCCGAGCCGGCCTACCTGACACGTTTCCTTGAAATTACCTGCGGACGCCAAACCGACATCACTACGGCCGAGTGGGTCATGTCGCTGGCTCACGGCTGGGGGAAAGAACCTACGTTGCTCCGCAAGGACATCCGGGGATTTATTACCAATCGGTTAATGTACGCCGTATACCGCGAGATTTTTAGTCTGCTGGAGAGCGGAAAAGCGTCGCTGGACGATGTAGACAAAGCTTTCCGGTACGATGCCGGCTCCTGGATGACTCTAATGGGCATTTTCAGGCGCATGGATTACCTTGGTCTCCAGGATTACGCCGACATTCTGCGCACAACCTTTCCTCAACTGAGTACTACCGACGAGGTACCTGCGGTCATGCAGGAGATGGTGGATAGCAACGCCCGGGGGGTACAAAATGCCCGGGGGCTGTATGCGTATACCGACGAGGAGGCCAGGCAGTGGGAAGAAGCCTTTGCCCATTTTAATCGGGAGATCTATCACCTGTCGTTACAATACCCTTCTCACCAGTTGCCATCTAAAAAACAGGGATGAACCAGTACAATTACACCCAATCAGCCGCCCTGCTCGAAAGGGCAAAAAAGGTATTAGCCGGAGGAGTTTCGTCCGAATTTCGAAAATATAACCACCCCCATGCTATATTCTATACCCATGGGCAGGGTAGTCGGCTCTATGATGTAGACGGTAACGAGTACCTGGATTTTACCCTGAGTCAGGGGCCGCTGATCCTGGGCCATTCGCATCCGCATGTACTGCAATCGGTAGACGCCTATTCGCGGGAAGGGCAACTGTTTGCCGGACAGCATCTCAAAGAGATTGAACTGGCCGAGAAAATGAATGAACTAATCCCCTCTGCCGAAATCATGCGATTTTGTCTGGATGGTTCGGAAGCGGTTCAAACTGCCCTGCGGGTAGCGCGGGCTAAGACCGGCCGGAAAAAGTTTCTGCGCTTTGAAGGGCATTACCACGGCTGGCTCGACAATGTCTGCTGGGGCATATCTACCCCATCGGCAGAGGCTCTGGGCGGTCGCGAAGAGCCCAATGTATACCCCTGGACCCAGGGGTTGCCGGAGCGTACCCGGGATGAGTTCCTGATTCTGCCCTGGAATGATCTGGCGTTGGTAAAGCAAACCGTCGAGAAGCATCACGAAGACCTCGCGGCTATCATTACCGAGCCAATTATGTGTAATAATGGCTGCATTTTACCCGCAGAGGGGTACCTGCAGGGGCTGAGGGATTTATGCGATCAGTACGGTATAGCGCTCATTTTTGATGAAGTCATTACCGGATTCAGGGTGTCGCTGGGAGGGGCTCAAACGTACTTTGGGGTTACGCCTGACCTGTCCATTTTTGCCAAAGCCTTTGCCAGTGGTTACCCGATTAGTGCCATCGTTGGCCGGAGATCGTGGATGCATGTCATTGAGGAGGCAAAGGTTATACACGCCGGCACCATGAATACCAGCAACGCAACCGTAGCAGCAGCGCTGGCTACCCTGGAGGTTCTGGAAAAAGAACAGCCCTACGAGCGAATGTACCGGTTGGGCAGGAAACTGATGGAAGGCCTGCAACAAGCTGCAGCGGAAACCAGTCAGAACATGACGGTAGAAGGATTGGGTCCAATGTTCAATACAGCCTTTACAGACCTGGAATCAATGCATGATTACCGGGATACGCTACTGGCTGATAAAGCTAAACTGGGCAGATTTATTGCGGGAATGCACAATCGAGGTATCCGTGTAATTGGCAGAGGATTGTGGTACATCAGTGCCGCTCATACAGAGGAAGATATAGAACAGGCTGCGGCCACGGCTCGGGAGGTTCTAAAAAGTCTGTAACCAACGGGAGCTTCGTCATGAATAATCTATAGCTGGCAAAAGGTATTATGAATAAACGAGCGTACGAAACAGCCCCTGTGCTGGTAGCAGGTGACGGCAAACTAGCCGGTAGCGTGTCTGTCTGTCTGCTTCAGGCAGGGCATGAGGTAACTTTACTGACCGGCCATGAACCTGAAGCCCAAAAGCTCCTGGCAGCACACCTGCGGGATCTTCGAGAGGAGCAGGCCATTGAGCCTGACCTATCCAGAATCCAGATCGTAGACGAAATTTCCGGTGCTTGTTCATGGCAACTGGCCATTGTATTAACTAACGAAAATCTGGCTGATAAGAAGAATACGATTCAGTTTCTGGAAAGTATACTGCCCACTACGGCCATCATTGCCATTAATACCGAAAGCATCGCCCTCGCTCACCTGCAGGAAGGCGCATGCTGGCCCCGGCGGATTATTGGGGCCAACTGGGTTGAGCCTGCCCATACAACCTGCTTTCTGGAATTGATCAGTAATGAAACTACCAACGAAGACCTTGTTGAAAGCCTATACCGGCTTGCCCGGGAGAGATGGAAGAAAGACCCCTATTGGCTAACGCATGGGACAGGTATCCGGCAGCGGATGATGAGTGCGCTGATACGGGAGGCCTTTTATCTCGTAGAAAACGGGTATGCTTCCATTGAGGATATCGATCGTGCCTGCCGAAACGACGCTGGATACTACCTTGCCTTTGCCGGAAACTGCCGATACATGGATCTGATGGGCACCTATGCGTACGGGATGGTTATGAAGGATCTGAACAAAGAACTCGCCAATGACCAGACCGTTGCGAACTTCTTTACCGAGATTATTGAAAATGGAGGGCTGGGTATGCAGAACAACACAGGCTTCTATCCCTATGAGGAGGGAGAAGCAGCCGTCTGGGCGGAAACGTTCCGGAAGTTTAGCTACCAGATCCAGCAAATCATTGAAAAGTACCCTTTTAACTACAAAGAGGAAGCCGTAGTTCTGGCGAACTCCAGCCATTAATGTTTACATGAAGCGGTTAATCGTAGACGCTCACCTGGATCTGGCCATGAATGCCCTGGAATGGAACCGGGATCTCAGACAGCCTTTGGGGGAAATACGGCAGCGCGAGATGCACATGACAGACAAACCTGACCGGGGTAAAGGTACGGTCTGTCTGCCCGAGCTACGCAAAGGGAAAGTAGGATTGGTGGTAGCTACCCAGTTGGCTCGATATACACCGCCAGGCAGCGCCTTACCGGGCTGGCATTCGCCCCAGCAGGCCTGGGCTATGACCCAGGCGCAACTGGTCTGGTACCGGGAAATGGAAATCGCGGGTGAAATGGTACAGATTACCAATGCTGCGCAGTTGGAAGCGCATCTGACGCTATGGAACGATGGCGGCACACCTGATGACAAAAAACCAGTTGGGTATATATTGAGCCTGGAGGGGGCTGACTCCCTGGTGGATGTATCCTACCTGCACCGCGCCTATGAGTATGGATTACGTGCGGTGGGGCTGTCGCATTTTGGTCCGGGCCGGTACGCGCCCGGTACTAAGCGGGAAGGCCCTGTTACGCCACTGGGGCTGGAACTGATGAAGGAGATGGAGAAGCTCAACCTGATTCTGGATGTTACTCACCTGACCGACCAGGGTATGCAGATGGTACTGGATAAGTACCAGGGCCCGATCTGGGCCAGTCACCATAATGTACGCCGGATTGTACCCACCCAGCGGCAGTTAACGGATGAACAGATTAAAGCCCTTATTGGGCGCGGAGCCGTTATTGGCGGTATGCTGGACTGCTGGGCCATGGATATCCGGTTTATTGACACCGTATCGGACCCCTGGCAGCTCAACATACGACTGGAGAATATGGTCGATCACTGGGACCATATATGTCAACTGGCGGGTAATAGCCTGCATGTGGCTATTGGTAGTGATCTGGATGGTATATTCGGTACTGAGCAATCTCCCTGGGATCTCGACTCGGTTGCTGATTTGCAGAAGTTCGAAGCCATACTGCACAACCGTGGGTATCGGGAAGAGGACATTGACAACATCTTTCATGCCAACTGGCTTAGGTTTATTCGCCGGGCCTGGTCCAATTGACCGCCCAGGGGCTATGGAGCACCAAGCGAAAGTACTCTATTGATTCTATTGACTCAGCAATGCATTCTTTATCACTTCTGGCCGGAGCGGCACGGGTAGACATCACACCTCCTCTGGGCACTATTATCAACGGTGATTTTGTGAGGCACTATGCCCGTTACATTCACGATCCCCTGTATGCCAAGGCCCTGGTGCTACAAAATCAGGAAATTACCCTCGCCATCGTGATAGTGGATATCTGCGTTATGCCCAAAGACTTCCTGGATGAAGTAAAGGCGGGCATAGCAGCTCGTACCGGTATTCCTTATACGCATATCCTGATCTCCAGTACCCACACCCATGCGGCCGGCTCCATCGCCGATGTGCATCTGGTGGGGGCAGACCTGGGGTACCGCAAAAAGCTTCCCGGCTTATTGGTTGAGTCGGTGGTGAAGGCCAAAGAAAAAGTTCGCCCAGCGCAGGTCGCCTTTGGTTCAGTTGCGGTACCTGAGCATGTTGTATGCCGCCGTTACATAATGAAAGACGGCTATAAACCGGTCAATCCGGTAACTGATAGTACCGATACGGTCAAGACTAACCCTATAGGGGCTGAATCGTGGATTGACCAAAGAGCTGCCCCTACCGACCCTGAGGTAAGCTTTCTGGCTGTTCAGGATACAGCGGGCAACTGGATCAGTCTTCTTGCCAACTACTCGCTACACTATGTTGGTGACTGGGAAAATGGGACCATATCGGCAGATTACTTCGGGGTATTTTCTGAGCAGATCCGGCAGCGGCTAGATGCCGGTGATGATTTTGTCGGTATCATGAGCAATGGTACCAGCGGTGATGTCAACATCTGGGACTTTCTGAAGCCAGACCGGTATCCAAACCGCTATTTTGAAAAGAGTAAGCTCATCGGCAGCGACATTGCGGCCAGAGTAGCCAACGCTACTGAAAACCTGGAATGGCATAGCGCACCGGTTCTGGAAGCCTTATACCAGGAGTTGCCGCTTGCTGTAAATAAGCCCGGACCAGCAGAGTTGGAACGGGCCATTGGTATTCTTGAACAGAGCGATTACGAAAATGTCTTTGCCGATGAAGCAGGGCTCCGAAGTATTTACGCCCGTGAGCAGATACTGCTGAATGAATTTCCGGACGAAGCGGCCTGTCCGGTTCAGGCCCTGCGTATTGGAAACGGCGTAGTAGGCGGCCTGCCCGGTGAGTTTTTTGCCGAAACGGGCCTGTGGCTGAAAGCCCAAAGCCCCGTTCAACATTATTTCACGATTAGCCTGGCGAATGGCAATGCCGGCTACGTGCCACCGCCCGACGAGATAAGCCGGGGAGGCTACGAAACCTGGCGTTGCCGCATCAGTTGTCTGGAAGCGGAAGCCGAGCGCAAAATCCGGGAAGCGCTCCTCAGGCAGATTCTTGCCTTGTCGGACGCTGCGGTTCAGACCAGCCGGTTATGACTATACAACCAGCGTCTTTCGGTAGCTGGTGGGTGTCATGTTCTTAACTTTTTTAAACTGACGATTGAAGTTCGCCAGGTTATTAAATCCACATTCATAGGCTACTTCTACTACATTACGGTCGTGCTCCGAAAGCAGTTTACAGGCATGGCCAATACGGACGGCATTGAGATACTCGACGAACGTAACCCGGTACTGCTCTTTGAAAAAACTACAGAAAGCCGTTACGCCCATGCTGGCGACAGAGGCAATTTCGGGCAGGCTGATATCCTGGTCAAAGTTCTTCATGATATACTCGGTTACCTTTCGGAATCGGTCCGATGCGTCGTATTGAAAATTCTGTACGAACTTCGGACTGGCCAGGAAGTCATACTCGGTTGTAGATGACATGATGTCAAATATGGAAAGAAGGGTCGATAGCCGCTGTATGCCATTCATCTGAGGCATTTGCTTCAGGAGCACGTTTATTTTTTTACG
Source organism: Nibrella saemangeumensis (assembly GCF_039541915.1). Classification (NCBI taxonomy): domain Bacteria; kingdom Pseudomonadati; phylum Bacteroidota; class Cytophagia; order Cytophagales; family Spirosomataceae; genus Nibrella; species Nibrella saemangeumensis. The sequence goes on along the minus strand of NZ_BAABHD010000077.1, from coordinate 24,897 downwards.
GGTTTTGCCTTTAATGGCCATACCCCGTTCCGAAAGCTGAAGAAATTTTCGAAACTCCTGCATTTCCGGAATGGAAAGGAAGCCATCTCCCAGAAAGTTTTCGGCAAAATGAATAACGATGGCGTCGGCCAGATGATCCGCCTGCCCACTGGTATACAAAGAATCGTTTACCCAAACATGCGGTAGCATTGAGCCCATAAAGACCAGATCCTCTTCGCCAAAATAGCCAATATGATCACCAACCATGCGCCGGCCCGTACTCCTGGTTATTAACACCAATTCATATTCGGGATGGTAGTGCCATGGACATGGAAAAGACTTACCGGTTTCCTGGAAAACCGTGAAAGATTTATCAAAATCCTTAGGCAGGCGGTATTCTACAGCTTTCATGAATTGCTCTTACGACTTACTAATAAATCATCAATAAAGAAGACTCTACCCATGTAGACTGCTATTAATTTATGGGGTGGCCAACCCTGATCCTAACCCAACCTGAGATGCTATGCTACCTGCCACTGCGGGGCCCGTTTCTGTAATAATACAATTTTATATCGTATCCTGCAACGTTTCATCTCCCGGTTACAAAGCCTGATAATATACCTGAATCTGCCTCGAAATCATTCCGGGGCACTCCAGTATAGGGGATGGCGAAGAAGTCTGCGCCCATAGTTGCTGAGAATATACGTTATACGCCACTAGTCGATTAGCCACGTTGCCGCCCGGTATTTATTTGCTAATTTTGTCCGGTTGCGAACACGCCACTGTGAATGAAAAAAGTACTGGTTACGGGAGCTGACGGTTTTATTGGCAGCCACCTGGTTGAGAAATTGCTGGACGACGGGTATGCCGTAAAGGCATTTACCTATTATAACTCCTTTAATAGCTGGGGCTGGCTGGATACCCTACCCGCCGAAAAGCTGCAGGCAATCGAGATTTTTGCCGGTGATGTGCGGGACCCGAACGGCGTACGCACGGCCATGATAGATGTCGACATCGTTTTTCACCTGGCCGCGCTTATTGCTATCCCCTATAGCTACCATTCGCCCGACAGTTACGTCGATACCAACATCAAAGGTACCCTTAATATCCTGCAGGCGGCCCGTGACCTGCAAGTCGAAAAAGTGCTGATCACCTCAACCTCGGAGGTGTATGGTACCGCTTTATCCGTACCCATTGACGAAACCCATCCACGGCAAGGGCAATCGCCATACTCAGCTACCAAAATCGGAGCCGATTTTATGGCCGAATCCTTCCACCGCAGTTTCAACCTGCCGGTGGTAACGGTACGTCCGTTTAATACCTATGGTCCACGCCAGTCGGCCAGAGCGGTGATTCCAACCATTATAACCCAACTGCTCAACGGCTACCGGCAGATTAAACTCGGTGCCCTCCACCCTACCCGTGACCTGGTATTCGTCAAGGATACCGTGAGTGGTTTTGCCGAAATCGCTAAACACGATGCGCTGATCGGTCAGGAGGTTAACATTGCAACCAACGCAGAAATCAGCATTGGCGACCTGGCCCATAAAATTATTGACCTGATGGGTGTGCAGGCCGAGATTGTCTCGGATGATGTGAGGCTGCGGCCCGAAAAGAGCGAAGTGGAGCGGCTGATGGGCTCCAACCAGAAAATTACCTCGGCAACATCCTGGCGGCCCCGGTATACACTGGACGAGGGCTTACAGGAAACCATAGCGTGGTTCCGCAATTCCGAAAATCTGAAACAGTATAAGGCGCACATCTATAATGTTTGAGCAGTTTGTCCAGTTTGTCCGCGACCAGTTCGGCGAAAACGAGCGCTTTATTCCCCTGCACGAACCCCGCTTCTGCGGCAACGAGAAGCAGTATGTCAATGATGCCATAGATTCAACGTTTGTCTCCTCCGTCGGCCGGTACGTTGATCGCTTTGAGGAGATGATCCGGGAGTATACCGGAGCCTCCTACGCCATTGCCACCGTAAATGGCACCGCAGCCCTGCACATTGCGCTGGTATTGGCCGGAGTCAAACGCGACGAACTGGTCATTACCCAGCCATTGTCGTTCATCGCGACTAGTAATGCCATTTCCTATACCGGCGCGGAGCCCTGTTTTATCGATATTGACCCAGCCACCCTCAGCCTCAGCCACGAGAAACTGGCCGCGTTTCTGGAAGAGCAGACCGACGTTCGGAAGGGAAATTGCTACCATAAAGCCAGCGGTAAACGCATCAGTGCCTGCGTACCGATGCATACCTTTGGGCATCCTGCTGTCATTGATGCCATTGTCCGGCTTTGTGGCGAGTATCATATCCCGGTGGTAGAAGATGCCGCTGAGTCGCTAGGCAGCACGTATAAAGGCCAGCAAACCGGCACCTTCGGGCTACTGGGCACGTATAGCTTCAACGGCAATAAAACCATCACCTGCGGTGGCGGAGGAATGGTGGTGACCAACGATGAGGCACTAGGCAAACTGGCCAAACACCTGACCACTCAGGCTAAAGTGCCGCATAAGTGGGAATTCAACCATGACTACATCGGCTACAATTACCGGCTAACCAACCTGAACGCAGCCCTCGCCTGTGCTCAGATGGAGCAACTGGATCGATTTATCGCTAACAAACGGGAACTGGCCGGCTTATACCAGGAGTTCTTCGGCGCTACTCCATACAAGTTTATTGAAGATCCCGCCGACAGCCAATCAAATTATTGGCTGAACGCCATTCTGCTGAATGACCGTCGGGAGCGCGACGAGTTTCTGGAATATACCAACAATCGGGGTGTAATGACCCGCCCGGCCTGGACCCTGCTGACCAAACTGCCTATGTTCAGCCACTGCCTGTGGGGAGACATCTCTAATGCCGAATACATTGAGGACCGGCTGGTGAACATACCCAGCAGCGTACGACTGATATGACTCAGGAGCCATTAATACTGGTAGGCGGTGGCGGCCACTGCAAATCGGTGATTGAGGTAGTTGAATCCTCGGTCCGGTTCAGCATTGCGGGCATTGTAGATGTTAAAGAGAAAATTGGCACAGAAGTAAGTGGTTACCCGGTAATCGCCGGCGACGATGATCTGGATTCGCTGGTGCGCCACTATCAGTATTTTCTGGTGACGGTCGGGCAGGTCCGGAGCAGTGCCATCCGGAGCCGGCTTTTCAATCTGATTAAAAGCCGGGGTGGTATACTGCCGGTCGTTATAGCCCCAACGGCTTACGTTTCCAGACGGGCAACGATAGGCGAAGGCACCTTGATACACCATAACGCTTTTGTGAATGCCGGCGCGGCTATTGGCGTAAATTGTATCATCAACACCTCCGCTCTGGTTGAACACGATGCCCGTATCGGTGACCACAGCCATGTCTCAACGGCAGCCATTCTTAACGGCGACTGCAGGGTGGGCAATAACTGCTTTGTTGGCAGCAACGCCGTGGTTTCGCACGGCGTTCAGGTGGCCCCAAACTGCCTGATCGGTGCGGGAGCCGTTGTGCTGAACCATACGGAAGCCGGTACCCTGTATGCAGGCAATCCGGCGGTTCCGAAAAAGAGAGTATTATGAGTAAAACACTGATCATTGCCGAAGCGGGCGTTAATCATAACGGTGACATTAACCTCGCCAAACAACTCATCGATATAGCCGCCGGAGCCGGGGCCGATATCGTCAAGTTTCAGACGTTCAAAACCGAGAAGCTGGTCAGTTCTTCGGCGCGCAAGGCAGAATACCAGGTGAACAATATGCCGGGTGACGATGACAATTCGCAGTTCAGTATGCTGAAAAAGCTGGAGCTTTCGCCGGAGCAGCACCGGGAGTTGATGGCTCATTGCCGCGAGCGTGATATCCGGTTTCTATCCACCGCGTTTGACCTGGAGAGTCTTGACTTTCTGGCCGTGTTGGGACTGGAGATTTTCAAAATTCCGTCCGGTGAGATTACCAACCTGCCGTACCTGCGGATGATTGGCCGTTTTGGTAAGCAGGTAATTGCCTCTACAGGCATGGCTACGATGGAGGATATTGCGGCCATGCTGGAGGTTCTGGTCAGCGCCGGTACCCCGAAAGAAAACATTACCATCCTGCACTGCAATACCGATTATCCGTCGCCCTTCCGGGACGTAAACCTGCGGGCCATGCAGACCATCGGCGATACGTTTGGGGTAGCCATCGGTTATTCCGACCATACGCCCGGTGTTGAAGTACCGATTGCGGCTGTGGCACTGGGCGCTACCGTTATCGAAAAGCATTTTACCCTCGATCGCAGCCTGGAAGGTCCCGACCACCTGGCTTCGCTTGAACCCGATGAATTGCAGCACATGGTCCGGGCGATCCGGCATATCGAGGTAGCCCTGGGAGACGGCATCAAGCAGCCGACCCCCTCCGAACAAAAAAACATCACCGTTGCCCGCAAGAGCATCCACCTGGCGCAGGCCCTGCCGGCTGGTCACGTGCTCACGGAGGCTGATCTGGTTATGAAACGACCTGGCAGCGGGATCTCACCCATGCAACTGGATGCCGTGATCGGGCGTACCCTGGCTGTTCATGCAGCCGTTGAGCATTTGTTGGCGTGGGAGGATCTGCAATGAAAATCGGCGTTTTGACCAGTTCCCGGGCCGATTACAGCATTTATTACCCGCTGCTGGTGGCCCTGGCCCAGGATTCGTTCTTCGACCTGGAAGTTATCGCCTTTGGTACGCACCTGTCGCAGCGCCATGGCCACACCGTTGATCAGATTATTGCCGACGGTTTCTCAGTAAAACACCGGGTCGAAACCATTCCGGCGGGTGATACGCCAACTGACATTAGCCAGTCAATGGGCACTACCATGCAGGCTTTTTCGGCGGTATGGCCCCAGGAGACGTATGATCTGGTTTTCTGCCTCGGTGACCGCTACGAAATGTTTGCGGCCGTGGCCAGTGCGCTGCCCTTCAACATTCCGCTCGCGCACATACATGGAGGAGAAACAACGCTGGGGGCTATCGATAACGCGTTCCGGCATGCCATCACGGTCATGGCTGCGTATCATTTTACCACTACCGACGTTTACAAAAAACGGGTTGTCGAACTGACTGCGTCGCCGGAGCACGTGTATAATGTCGGAGCGCTGAGCATTGACAACCTCCGTCAGCTAAAGCTGCTCACCAAAGAGGAATTTAACCGGAAATTCGCCATTGACCTTGGCATTCCGACCACCCTGATTACGTTTCATCCGGAGACGGTCTCGTTCGAAAAGAATAAAGAACATATAGCCGAGCTAATTGACGCCTTGGAGCAATTAACAGGTTATCAACTGGTTATTACCATGCCCAATGCCGACACGATGGGCAATTATGTGCGTGAACAACTCGTTCGGTTTATAGACCGACACGCGCAGGCCATCGGTATCGAGTCATTCGGCACCATCGGTTATCTTACGTGCATGAAATATTGCTACTTTATGCTGGGAAACACGTCGAGCGGCTTTGTTGAAGCCAGCTTTTTCCCAAAGTACGTCGTTAACCTGGGGACCCGACAGGCAGGACGAATCATAACGCCCAACATTATCAACTGCGACATAAACTCAGCAAAGATCCTGGAAGCGGTACATTCCATTGAGAAATCACCTGCCCTGGCACCTATCTCGGTTTACGGCAACGGCAACACCGCGCAGCAAATTGTTTCTATTCTAAAACAGGTTCGTGGAAGACTACACTAAACACATCATCCCGCAGGATGCACCTGTCACCACCGCTCTGGGACAACTGAGCAGCCTCGGTCAGTACCTCACGCTATTCGTTACTGACCAGTCGGGCCGGCTACAGGGTACGCTCACCGACGGCGACATTCGCCGGGGCCTACTGAACGGCAAACCACTTACCGACCCGGTAAGCCGGTTTATGAACACCAGCTATCGCTTTCTGCGGCAGAACGAGTACGATACAGAAACCATCCGGCGCTTCCGGACGCAGTTGCTGCAACTTATTCCGGAGATTGACGCGGAAGGGAGAATCCTTCGCATCATCAATCTGGCGAAGACCAAAGCCTTGCTACCGGTTGATGCCGTCATTATGGCCGGCGGCCGGGGCGAACGGCTGTTGCCCCTTACCCGCAACACACCCAAACCACTGCTGAGAGTAGGCGACAAGCCCATTATTGAACATAACGTAGACCGGCTCATCCGCTTCGGCATTAACCATATTCATATCACGACCAGATACCTCGGTGAGCAACTGGAAGCGTATTTTGGCGACGGCTCGGCCAAAGGGGTAACCATCGATTACACCAGGGAAGCAGAGCCACTGGGGACGATAGGTTCGCTCCGGCTGACGAACGACTACCATTACGATGCCGTTCTGCTGATGAATTCCGACCTCCTCACCAACATTGATTTTGAGGACTTTTACGAAGAGTTCCGGCGGCAGAACGCTGACATGTCGGTGGCCACGGTGCCTTATCCGGTCAGTATTCCTTACGCAGTGCTGGAAACGGCGGATGGGGGCATTTTGTCACTAAAAGAAAAGCCGACGTACACGTATTACATCAACGCAGGTATATATCTGATGAAGCGGAGTGTGGTAGACCTGATTCCGGAAGGCGTATATAACGCGACCGACCTGCTCGAAAAGCTCATAGACGAGGGGTACAAGGTAACCTACTTTCCGCTGCTGGGCTATTGGCTCGACATCGGCCGGCCCGAGGATTATCAGAAAGCGTGTATGGATATAAACCACATTACCTTATGAACTGGCTGTTTCTCATCACGGCGAGAGGTGGATCAAAAGGTATTCCCGGCAAAAACATAAAGCCTTTTGCGGGTAAGCCCTTATTATATTACACGATTGATACGGCCCGGCAACTGGCACCCGACGAGGCTATTTGCCTGTCGACGGACGCCGATGAGATCATCCGTGCAGCCGAACAGTACAGATTACGGGTGCCATTCAGGAGACCAGACGCTCTGGCTACCGATCAGGCTGGCAACTACGAGGTAATTCGCCATGCCGTGGATTTTTATAAGCAACAGGGTAAACGTCCGGACGCCGTGGTGCTGCTTCAGCCCACATCGCCTTTTCGTACTGCCCAGCATGTGCGGGAAGCCATTAACTTGTATTCCGACCAGCTTGACATGGTGGTATCGGTAACCGAGTCGAAGGGGAACCCCTATTTCACCCTCTTTGAAGAGAATGCAGAAGGCTACCTGGAGCACTCAAAAAAGGGGAACTTTGACCGCCGGCAAGACTGCCCTACGGTTTATGAATATAACGGAGCTGTGTACGTGATCAATACGGCATCGCTGGAACAAATGGCTCTCAGCCGGTTTACCAAAATAAGGAAATATGTCATGAGCGCCGAAGATTCCGTTGATTTGGATACGCCACTCGATTGGGAGTTTGCCGAATTTCTGGCCGGCCGGCGTTCCCTGACAACCGACTAAAATGGGTATTATTAAAAAACAGGCAATTCAGGGTACTATCTTTTCCTACGCCGGTGTCGTGCTGGGTTTTATTACTACGGGTGTTCTGATGCCTCATATGCTCAGCAAAGACCAGATAGGTCTGCTGGGGTTGCATATCTCCGGTGCCATCATGCTGGCTCAGTTTGCCAGCCTCGGTGTCAGCAACGCCGGTGTTCGGTACTTTACTTACTTCCGGGATTATGAGCGGCAGCATAACGGCTTTCTGCTGATTACCATAACTTTTTCCCTGATTGGCTTTTTCCTGAGTACTGGCGTACTACTGGCGCTACGCCCGCTGATTGTAGAGTGGTATGGCAAAAACTCGCAGTTATTTGTCTATTATTATTATCTGCTGATACCGGTTACGTTTTTTACCCTGTTTTTCGGCCTTTTTGATAACTACGCAAAGTTGCTTTATGATTCCGTAACGGGAACCTTCCTGCAGCAATTTGTGCAGCGGCTGCTGATTATGGGCGCGGTGGTGGTGTATGGATTGGGCCTGGTCTCCTTTCCGGCATTTCTGGGTTTATGGCTGCTGTCGCTGGCCCTGCCGCTATTCCTGTTTATTGCCAAAATAGCCAGAGATAAAGCACTGGCGCTGAACAGACAGTACATCCGCGTCGACCAGACTATGCGCCGGCAACTGAGCCGCTATGCCTCCCTGACACTGCTGACCGGCTTGTCGTCGCAGGTTATTCTGCACATCGACAAATACATGGTCAGCCATTATCTGGGCCTGACGGCGGCTGGTATCTACACCATCTGCTCGTATTTCGGTACGGTTATCCAGATGCCGGCAATGGCGCTGTATAAGGTTTCGGGAGTGATCATTGCCGACTCCTGGAAAACCAATGATCTGGCTAACATCCAGAACATCTATCGCAAGAGCTGTTTGATCCAGCTGGTTGCCGGGTGCCTGGTATTTGTGGGCGTAGCGGCCAACCTGCCCAGCATCTTCAAAATTCTGCCGGCCGGTTACGAAGCCGGGTATTACGTAATCCTGTGGATAGGGCTGGGCAAGCTGTTTGATATGGCTACGGGCGTAAACGGCATGATTCTGGCTACATCCCGCTACTACGCCTACGATTCGGCTTTTTTTATTTTTCTGGTAGTCGTCACGTTCCTGACCACCCAATACATGCTGCCCAGGTACGGACAGGAGGGTGCCGCTATTGCAGCCGCCTTTGCTACAGCGCTGTTCAACAGCATGCGTACGTGGTTTGTCTGGTATAAATTTGGGCTGCAACCCTTTTCGTGGCGCAACGCGCTTGTCCTGGTCATTGCTGCCGGCATCTGGGCGCTGGCGGCTGCAGTGCCCAACACAGCGGATACCTGGCTGACGATAGGCATCGATGTGCTTGTGCGCTCACTGGCCATATCGGTCGTTTTTATAGGAATCATGTTTACCTTCCGGATTGTGCCTGACCTGAATCAACTGATCCTGACTCTGGTGAACCGGTTCTGGCCGGCAATTACTCCAGTGGATAAGAAGCAGCAGGAATCGCGGTAAACTCACTACTTTTGCCCAATGTTTTTAGCCCGGTTTTTATTTAAGGATGCTTATCGGTCGGTGACTAACCCGAACGGTCGTGAGTTTCTACGGCTGCTGCTGCGCTACGCCGACCGGAAGCGCTACGTTCCCACCGAGGTCGCTTTCGATACCTACCAGTTCAACGTACCGGATGCCCTTTCCTTCGTCTGGCAGTACAAGGAGATCTTTGTGGATGAGTTCTACCGATTCAACACCCAGCAACCGGCACCGGTCATTTTCGACTGCGGGGCCAATATCGGCATGAGCGTCGCTTATTTCCGGAAACAGTACCCAAATGCCCGCGTCGTCGCCTTTGAAGCCGACCCTAAGATTAGCGCGATTCTCCAACAGAACCTTAGCCGGAACCAGATTGCTAATTTAGAAGTCGTTAACAAAGCTGTTTGGGTCAACAACGACGGTATTCTGTTTGGCAGCGAAGCCGCCGACTCCTCGTCCATCTATTCGCAAAGCCCCAAAAGCTTTATTCCCTCCGTGCGTTTGCATGACTATCTGGTGAGGGAGTCGCGCATTGATATGCTGAAAATAGACATTGAGGGTGCTGAAACCGATGTACTCGACGACTGCCGCCATGCACTGAGCCACGTACAGAACCTGTTTGTTGAGTTTCATTCCTACATTGGGCAACCACAATCGCTGGGCAGGGTCGTGCAGATCATCGAGGAGAATGGATTTCGGTACTACGTCAATACCTATCAGGATCGCAAGCGGCCGTTTATCAACCACCAGTATGCCAATAATCCAGTAATGGATTTGCAGTTAAATATTTTCGCCTGGCGTCCATAAAACCGGCCATTGGGCCCCCGCATGAAAGTCGTTCAACTCAGCACGTATCATACCGCCGGCGGAGCCGCCGTGGCCGCTACCCGGCTCCACCGGGCGTTGCAGCGCTACGGCATCGACAGCAGCATGCTCATTGGTACCTCGAAGCGCCAGGAAACTCCGCACCCGGAGGATGGCGTCATGTTACTGGCCAATAATTTTCTGGCTGAACAGATGGCCTTTGGGCGTTTTGTGCTGGAACGATTGTTTTTTCTGCCGTACGAACGGGATAAATCCGTCCGGTTTCAGTTTTCACCCGCCGTCACCGGCACCGACCTGACCTTTCATCCGGTTATTCAGCAGGCCGATATTATTCATCTGCACTGGGTCCATTTTGGTTTCTTGTCACTCAACGGTCTCGGCAGACTGTTCCGGCTGGGTAAACCCATCGTCTGGACCATGCACGATATGTGGGCGTTTACCGGCGGTTGCCACTACAGCCGGGGCTGCGATCATTTTCATACGCACTGCCGGCAATGCCCGTATCTGCGCTGGCCGGGGGAGCGGGATCTCTCCTACAGAATCTTTGAAGATAAGCTACGGCTGTACCAGAACGCTCCGCTTACACTGATCTCGCCCAGTCGCTGGCTCCGCGATCTGGCCGGTACCAGTCCGCTCGGCCGGGCCTTCCGGACGCTGGCCATTCCCAATCCGATTGATACCGATCTGTTTTACCCAACCGACCGCAACGAAGTACGTCAGCGACTGGGCCTACCAACCGACCGGCCGCTGATTCTGTTCGGCAGTTTCAACACGGCTGACCCGCGCAAGGGATTTCAGTCGTTTACTGAAGCCCTCCGGTTGCTAAAGGTACGGCTGAACGATAACCATCCGGAAATCATGATATTCGGCAAAGGACAAGCCGGTGATTTTGCTCACCTGCCCTTCCCGGTTCGCCATTTGGGTATACTGACCACCGAAGAACAAACCGCAGCCGCATACAACGCGGCCGATGTAATGGTTGTGCCTTCGCTGGAGGATAATCTGCCCAACACGGTTGTGGAGTCGCTGGCCTGCGGAACACCCGTTATTGGTTTCCGGACGGGCGGCATCCCTGAGATGATCGAACACCGGCAAAACGGTTACCTGGCCGCGGTAGGCTCTGCGGAAGAATTAGCCGACGGGATGCACTGGCTGCTCACGTCCGCCGACTCCGCTCAGTTGCGGGAGCAGGCCCGGCAAACGGCAGAAAAACGGTTTTCGGAAGCGGTTGTTGCCCAGCAATTCACCGAGTTGTATACTTCATTAGGCCAATAAATTAATTCCGTCCGATGCCGTTGCTGTCCATCATTACCGTTACCTACAATGCAGGACGCTTTCTGGAGCGCACCATTCAGAGCATCGGCAAGCCTACCGGTGAGGTTGAATACATTATAGTGGATGGCGGCTCTAAGGACAATACTCTTAACCTGGTCCGGCAATACGAAGATCATGTCACCAAATGGGTATCAGAACCCGATCGAGGGTTGTACGATGCTATGAACAAAGGCCTGAAACTGGCGCAGGGGGATTATGTATGGTTTATGAACGCTGGCGACGAAATTCACGACGCTACGGTGTTACCTCGTTTGAAAGAGCGCCTGACCAGTAATGCTGATGTATATTACAGCGACGCCCTATTCGTACGTGACGATGGCTCTCCCGTTGGCCTGCGCAGCGAAATAACGCCCCACACGCTACCAAAGCAGCTTGCGTGGCAGGATATGGCGCTGGGCATGAAAGTATGCCATCAGGCCTTTATTGTCCGGCGAACCATTGCACCCACGTACCTGGTTGATAACCTGAGTGCCGATCTGGATTGGGAGATTAACAGCCTCAAAGCCGCCCACACCGCTGAGTACCTGGATTTTGTCCTGTGCAAATACCTCATTGGTGGCTTGTCGGTTCAGCAGCACCGGCGGTCTCTGACCGACCGGTTTAAGGTTCTGGTTCATCATTTCGGCTGGGTGGCTACGGTTAAGAACCATTGGCAGATAAGCCTGAGGGCGCTCCGGTTCAAACTGTCCGCCAATAACTAAGGCATAGTCATCAGGCATTTACTTATAGCTATAAAAGTTAGGACTTTTTGGCAAAAAGGCCGTTTAGCTTTGAAAATATTGCGTTAACCCAGGGGTACAATTAAAATAATTTGCCCGATTCTTATAAATGCCGGTAAATTTGCAGGCTGATTTCCGAACCCACTGACATACTACTACAAAAATAATTGACCTACCTATGAAACGAGTCGCTGTGTTTACCTCTGGTGGCGACGCCCCGGGGATGAACGCCTGCATCCGGGCCGTAGTCCGGGGGGCTGTTTACCACGGAGTTGAGGTGTTTGGCATCCGCCGGGGGTATAACGGCATGATAAACGGCGATATATTTCAGATGACCTCCCATTCCGTCAGCAACATTGTGCAGCGGGGGGGTACCATTCTGAAATCAGCCCGCAGCCGGGAGTTTATGACGCCCGAAGGCCGCAAAAAAGCGTATGAGCAGCTTCAGAAATTTGGGATAGAAGGCCTGATAGCCATCGGCGGGAACGGTACCTTTACCGGAGCCACCATTTTCTTCGATGAGTTTGGCATCCCAACCGTGGGCGCACCGGGCACTATTGACAACGACCTCTACGGCACCGACCATACCATCGGTTTCGATACGGCGGTGAATACCGCTCTGGAAGCAATTGACAAAATCCGGGACACCGCCGACTCACACGACCGCATCTTTTTTATCGAAGTGATGGGCCGCGACTCCGGCTACATCGCCATCCAGTCGGGTATTGCCGGTGGCGCAGAACTCGTCATGGTACCGGAGGTGCTGACCCCCATTTCCGAAGTGGTTGAAACCCTGAAGCAGGGCTGGGACCGGCAGAAATCGTCCTCCATCATCGTCGTAGCCGAAGGGGACGAAGAAGGTAACGCCACCGAAGTAGCCGAGAAAATCAGCCGCCAGGTTGGTACCGAGGTCGATATGCGGGTAACTACACTGGGGCATATTCAGCGGGGTGGTATCCCAACCGCCTACGACCGGATTCTAGCCAGCCGCCTGGGCCTTGGCGCATTGGAGGGACTCCTCAACGGCCAGAAAAATGTCATGGCCGGTGTGGTGAATAACGAGTTGGTTTATACTCCCTTCCGCGACACCATCCGCCTGCCCAAGCCTATCAACGAAGACCTGCTCCGGATGGTGAAGATATTGAGCGTGTAACGTTAGCAGTATCCTGCCAGTTTATAGGTAATCATGCCGACAAATTCCCGGATCAGGCCGTGGGCGCTATTAAAAGCCTCCTCGCTGGGAAAAAGCCAACTGAACGGCGACCAGGTACGGGTATGCCCCCTGAAGTTACCCGGATATGGCACCACCTGGATACCCTGTTTCCGAAAACAGGCTTCGGCCCGGCGCATGTGATTGGCCGACGTTACCAGAATACACCGGTCGGTTTGGAGTTGCTCACGCAGGATAGGTGCCGAGAACAAAGCATTTTCGTAGGTATTACGGGCCTTGGTTTCATACAGAATGTCCTCGGGCCGCACACCGGCCAGGCGGAGAAACTCCCCTGCCGACTGGCCTTCGTCGACCACGATGTCGGGCCGGATCATAACCACGCCCAGGCCCCCACTAATCAGAATCTTGCGGACCAGCCCCTGTTTGTACAGGTACAGCGCCTGTCCGGCCCGGTCGGCTTCACCGGCCAGCAACGGATGTTGCGGTACAATCCGCTTCCCGCCGTTGACGATACCACCGGTCAGCACCACCGCGACCTGGTTATGCGCCCGTGTATCGGTGGGGAGCACAGCCGGCTCCGGCTCCCACCATAAGGCCAGTTCGTTCGTCAGAAAACCATTGCCCAGCACCCAGAACAGAACCAGGGCCACGCCCACCCCCCACCGGCGACGCGTGTGATTCCGGGTAAAGAGCGCAAGCAGAAGCGTACCCAGCAGCCACCCCGCCGGAGTGAGCAGATAGGAGACAGTTTTTGACAGGAAATAGAACATGAATGTATGCGAAGAAGCTGAGTTGCTTCGTTTTACCAGGGTGGCGCTTCGCACCAAATCGATATAAACCGTAAATTTGTAGCTAACGGCCGATATTGTCTGCATTTATTTCATGAAAAAATATCTTTTCGCCTTTTTGCTGCTTACCGGATGGGCAACTACCGGATGGGCACAAACCACCGAAGGCTTTCGCATTGAAGGCCGGATCAGGGGCATCCAGGATAAACCCTGCGTACTGGCTCACTTTTACGGCGCTACCCAATACATCCCGAAAGATACAGCCCGCGCCGACGCCGAAGGGCGCATGGTTTTTGAAGGCAAAAAGTCCCTGCCTGGAGGCCTGTACCTGGTGGTGCTGCCTTCCGGTAAATACGTTGAAATGATTATCGGTGACCAGAACTTTTCGTTTGAAACAGATACCACGAATCTCATCGGAGCCATGCGGGTGAAAGGCTCCCGCGAGAATGAGCTGTTTTTCACCTATCAGCAATACCTAAGCCAGATCTTTGATGAGGTTCAGACGCTGAACGAACAAAAGAAGGCATGGGCCGATAATACTGTCATCGCCAAATTTGACGCCCAGATTGATGCGCGGCAAAAAGAGATGCAGGCTTTCCGGGACTCTTTTCTGCTGGCAAATAAAGAAACCTTTACCGCTCGTTTATTGAAAGCCACCGCCGAACCGAAGGTACCCACTGCCCCTAAAGCTAAAAACGGCCGCCCGGATTCCGTCTGGGTATTTAATTATTACAAATCCCACTTCTGGGATGATTTCTACTTCTCCGACGAGCGGTTTGTCCGGACTCCCATCCTTCAGAAAAAGCTTGACCGCTACATGAAGGAGCTGACCGTCCAATCTACCGACTCACTGATTAAAGCCGCCGATTTTGTTGTTACCAAGGCAAAGGCTAATAAAGATATTTTAGCATACACGATCTGGTATATCACCAACCAGTATGAGCAACCCAAAGTAATGGGCACCGACGGTTTGTTTGTCTACATGGCGGAGAAATACTACCTGGGCGGAGTGATGCCAATTGCCGATCCATCGACGCTGGATAAAGTCCGGGAGCGGGTTAGTACCATGAAGCCGCTGCTGGTCGGGAAAGTCCTGCCGACGCCGGCGGTCAGTGACGCCCTCCGCCGGCCAATTAACCTGATGAACATTAAGGCCGACTATACTGTCGTGTTCTTTTACTCGCCTACCTGCGGGCATTGCAAAGAGGCAACACCAAAGCTGAAGAAGTTTGCTGACGCTAACAAAGCCAAAGGAGTAGAGGTATTCGCCATTGCCATTGACGAGAGCCCCGAAGCCTGGAAGAAATTCGTTCGGGAGTACAAAATCGGCAGTTGGATAAACGGCTTCGACTACAACACCCGCGTCGATTACCGGCGGCAGTTCGACGTTTTCTCCACCCCGACCGTTTACATCCTCGACAAAGAAAAAAAGATCATCGCCCGCCGGCTCCCCGTTGAGCAGGTTGAAGATTTTTTAAGCTTCTATAAGAAACAGCAGGCCGAGAAGATGGCAGCGGCTAAAGCGAGTCGGCAGTAGTTTACCGCATCTTCGTCCGCTTTACCAGGTACGAGGTCAGAATCTGGTCAAAGCCACGGGCAATATCGGCTTCAATAAAATCGATCTTATACTGCCCGCAGCGCATTTTCAATTCGTGGAAATACTGCCTGACAGCTTCCTGGTAAGAGGTTCGGATCTGTCCCGGCTGGAGTTTTACCCGCTCGCCCGTCTCCAGGTCAATAAACTCGTACGGCCGTTCCTCAAAGGCAAAATCCTCTTCAGTTTGCTTGTCGGTGACGTGAAACAACAGGACCTCGTGGAGGTTGTGCCGCAGGTGTTGCAGGGACGAAAACAAGGCATCGAACCGGCTGCTATCCGGCGCTCCGGCATTCTCAAACATATCGCTGAAGATGATGACCAGCGACCGCTTGTTGATCTTTTCGGCTATCTCGTGAATGACATCGGCCGCCGATGTCTTACGGAGGGGCTTCGGTTGCTGAAGCAGATTGTCCAGGGTACTAAACAGCTTATGCACATGCGACGGCGTTGACCGGACCTGGGTCTGCACGTCCACGGCATCCGAAAATGTAAACAGCCCGACGGCATCTTTCTGGCGCTGGAGCATATAAGCCAGACTGGCTGCGGCCATGACGCTGAAGGTGATTTTGCCGTAGTTCTGCTCCGGATAATACATGGACGAGGAGGTATCGATCAGGATGACGCAGCGCAGGTTCGTTTCTTCTTCGTACCGCTTCACAAACAGCTTTTCGGTTTTGCCATACACTTTCCAGTCGATGTGGCGGGTGCTTTCGCCGGTATTGTAGAGCCGGTGTTCGGCAAACTCCACCGAAAAACCGTGAAAAGGAGATTTATGAAGACCGGTAATAAAGCCCTCGACAAGCTGACGGGCCAGAAACTCTACATTACCAAACTCGCGCACCTGCGCCAGATTAAGCTGCTGTTTTTTCATGGGTTAAGGGGGAGCGGGATGCCTGGTTTAGATAGTAGATAGTAGACGTTGGACATTAGACTAAAGAAATATAAAGAATGTTTATCCTCAATCCTTATCTAATTCCCTAATGCTATCCTATGTCTAACGCCTAACGTCCGGCATCTAATGTCTTTCTGAAAACAAAAAACCTGATTGGCCGTACGCCCTGCCAGGAATTGCACTTAAAACATTCGGCAGAAATCGTACGACAAATCAGGATGGTCCGGCATTCCGGTGGTCCGTGCCTAAGGCCGGATAAAATTACTGTTGGTTAACCGGTCCTGCCAGCGAGAGCAGGTGAGCGGTGTTTCCATACGTGATAACGTTTGGTGCTGCGGTCAGAAAATCGCGGGCACCAACAACGCGAAGTTTCACATTGGCAATTCCTCTGCTTACGATGCCAAGTGATTTTGCGGCCGCCCTGGAGAGGTCAATAATACGGCCTTTGATAAATGGCCCCCGGTCATTGATTCGTACAATTACGGACCGGTTGTTGTGGAGATTGGTGACTTCCACTAAGGTGTTGAACGGAAGCGTTTTGTGAGCGGCAGAGAATACATTCGGGTTTACACGCTCACCGCTTGTCGTTTTGCGGCCATTAAATTTTCGAGAGTAGAACGAAGCCTTACCCTTCTGTATGAGACCCTTTGGGGTCTCCATTGGTTTCATGCCGCCAGTCAGCAGCATTAGACACATGATTACACTCATACAGCGTTTGGTTAAGTGAAACAATGAGGACGTATACCGTTTCTGACAACGCTACACCATCCCAACGCGAAAAAGTGCAATTCCTATTTTACAAACATACACAAAAGGCCCTAGAAAGCAAAGTGTAATACATATGAATGCGCCGGAAGGGCACGGATTAAGCCAAATGATGCTTCCTTCGTATCAAAAATTAATTTCCGTTGATTCTTTTGGAAGTGATACTAAACCGCTTATTTTAGCGTTTGCGAAACCTATAAACCTCACTGATTGTGGAAGAAAAAGAGAAGGAAAAAATTTACTCGAAACGAGTCAGGGCGGGCAAGCGCACCTACTTTTTTGATGTAAAATCAACGCGGGCGAACGACTACTATCTAACCATTACCGAGAGCCGTCGGCATCCGCAGGGGGATGGCTTTGTCTATGAAAAACATAAGATGTTTCTGTACAAAGAAGATTTCGCAAAATTTATTGATGCCCTGCAGGACTCTGTTGATTACATTAAAACTGAACTGATGCCCGACTTTGACTTCTCCCAGTACACGGCCCGCGAAGAGATTGACGAGTTCGGCAGCGACCTGAAGTGGGACTAACTCCGTCATACTAACTGTATTCCTTCAGCCTCGGCCCCGGTCGGAGGCTTTTTTGTTGTACTTTTGCAGAAGAAAATGACTGAATTGTTGAATGATTGAGTGATTGAATAAAAACTCATTCAACAATTCAATTACTCAATCATTCAATATTCATGGGTTTACAATGTGGTATTGTGGGCTTGCCAAATGTGGGCAAGTCTACCTTGTTTAATGCAATTTCGAGCGGGAAGGCCGAAGCGGCCAACTATCCGTTCTGTACAATAGACCCCAACGTGGGCGTAGTGACCGTGCCCGATGAGCGGCTCGATACCCTGGAAACGCTGGTGAAACCACAGAAGGTAGTCCCAACCATCGTTGAGTTTGTCGACATTGCCGGTCTGGTGAAAGGGGCCAGTCAGGGCCAGGGTTTAGGCAACAAGTTTCTGGCGAATATCCGGGAAGTAGACGCTATCGTCCATGTCATCCGGTGTTTCCAGGACGAGAATGTGGTTCACGTCGAAGGCCGGGTCGACCCGATTTTTGACAAGGAGATTATTGATACCGAGCTTCAGCTGAAAGACCTGGAGTCTGTCGATAAGAAGTTGCAGCGTATTGAGAAAGCCGCCCGCGTCAGCGGAGACTCCCGGGCGAAAGCAGAACTGGAAACGCTGCTGAAGTACAAAAAGGCGCTGGAGTCGGGTAAGAGCGCCCGCACGGTCGACGTCTCGGAGGAAGAGAAACAGGCCGCTATCGGCGACATTCACCTGCTGACGGTAAAGCCGGTTATTTATGTCGCCAACGTAGATGAGGCCTCCCTGCCCAATGGCAACGAATATTCGGAGCGCCTGAAAGCCGCCGTTAAAGACGAAGGAGCGGAGGTAGTTATCATCAGCGCGGCCATTGAGTCGCAGATTTCCGAAATGGAAGACCCCGACGAGCGGCAACTTTTTCTGGAGGAGTATGGCCTGACCGAGTCGGGTCTGAGCAAGCTGATAAAAGCCTGCTACAGCCTGCTGGGTCTGATTACCTATTTCACCGCCGGGGTAAAAGAAGTACGCGCCTGGACGATCCGGAGAGGCTGGAAAGCACCCCAGGCAGCGGGTGTCATTCATACCGATTTTGAAAAGAAATTTATCCGGGCGCAGGTTATTAAGCTGCCCGACTACGTCCAATACAAGACGGAAGCCGGTGTGCGCGAAGCCGGCAAGCTATCCGTTGAAGGAAAGGAATACGTAGTACAGGACGGCGACATCATGGAGTTTCTCCACGGAGCATAAAACAGAAAGGCGGGCCAAACGGTCCGCCTTTTTTATATCGAGCCATCCAAACTTGCCGGCCTATCAGGCCACAACATGCTTAAAATAGCGCTTCAACCAAGTGTCTCCGGCTTTTACTTTCCAGTTGATCAGTTCTGCTTTTTGGGCGATCAGGTTATTGAAAACTGTCGTTTCCGGCGTTAAAATGCCTTCGGCAACGGCGGTTTTTATCTGCGGTAGCGTCAGCGTCTGCACGGAGCCGTCGGCTGCGACATAAGCCACGGAGCGGTCAAAAAAATCGACCGATAGCTGCTTGCCAATCGCCTGCAGAAAATGCACCGATGCATCAATGGAGCAACCGCTGGGCAGCGCGTGATTCTCATCGACGGCCACCAGCACAAACCGGTTCTCCACCACCCGCGCCGACGACAGCAGCGGATGCCCGTGGGCCGCCCAGCCGTTCAGCGCCGATTGCAACGCCTGTTCTACGCTCGTCACCTCGTCCGGCGCCAGCGGCCGGCTCGCCTGATACACCCACAGCCGGGCATTGTCTGTGATTTGGTTGAAGTTAATCCACATTTTTAGTCAGCAGTTTGCAGTTCTCAGCAGACAGGTTTCAGTGTGCGGTAAGCAGACTAAAGAGTAGCATGGTGGCTTAATATTCTGCCTACTGCTATCTCTACCCACTGAGAACGGCCCATTGAAAGCTGTCTACTTTTCACAACCCCTCCCCCCTGGCGATAAGTTCCGCCAGGTCGTAGACTTTGACGCTGTCTTCTTTCTCTTTGTTTTTAACGCCGTCGGTCATCATGGTCATGCAAAAAGGACAGGCCACCGCAATCGTATCGGCTCCGGTTCCGAGGGCTTCCTCGGTGCGTTCAACATTTACGTCTTTTTTACCCGGCTCGGGTTCTTTAAAGTACTGAGCGCCCCCGGCTCCGCAGCAAAGCCCCTGTGACCGGGACCGCTTCATCTCCACCAGATCGGCATCCAGCGCCTGCAACACCTCGCGCGGGGCTTCGTAAATCTTGTTGGCCCGACCCAGGTAACAGGAGTCGTGGAAGGTGATGCGCCGGCCTTTGAACGACTCACCGTCTTTGACCCGCACCCGGCCTTCGTTGATGAGTTGCTGCAAAAACTGCGAATGGTGAATAACCTCGTAATTACCGCCCAGCTTCGGGTACTCGTTTTTAATCGTGTTGAAACAGTGCGGACAGGCCGTCACAATCTTTTTGATGTTATAGCCGTCCAGCACCTGGATGTTGGCCATGGCCTGCATCTGGAACAAAAACTCATTACCCGCCCGGCGTGCCGGATCACCCGTACAGCCCTCTTCGGTACCCAATACGGCAAACTTAATACCAACGTGGTTGAGGATGCGGACAAAGGCGACGGTCACCCGCTTGTACCGGTCATCGAACGAGCCGGCACAGCCGACCCAGAACAAGACCTCCGGTTCCTCACCATTTGCCATCATCTCCGCCATCAGCGGCACTTTATATGTTTTTTCGGTTGTGTCCATTTGTATTTAATTTATTTTGTGATCCCGAGGAACGAGGGAGCTTACTGGTTGCTAACGCTAGAGATCCCTCGTTCCTCGGGATCACAAAAACTGTCATTTATTTACCTGCTCTGCCCAGTTGAACCGGTCACTCGGTGAGAATTTCCAGGGGGCCATGTTGTTCTCAACGTTGCTGAACATGGCGTTCCAGGAAGCCGGGGCCTGGGCTTCTTCCATGATCCGGTACCGGCGCAGTTGCATGATAATATCCAGCGGGTCAATGTTGACGGGGCACTCCTGCACACAGGCCTGGCAGGTGGTACAAGCGTTGATCTCCTCGACGGTGATGTAATCGCCCAGCAGCGATTTATCGTCTTTGTGGTCGTAGCCATGCTGTTTCCAGCCGCGCTGGATGTCTTCCATGCGGTCGCGGGTATCCATCATGATCTTACGGGGCGATAGCGCTTTGCCGGTAATGTTGGCCGGACAGGCTGCCGTACAGCGGCCACACTCGGTGCAACTGTAGGCGTTCATCAGGTTGATCCACCGCAAATCGGTCACATCTTTTGCCCCGAAGCGGCCTGGCTCTGCCTGGGGCTGTTCGCCGTTATCGTCTACGCTGGCGGCATCGGTGGGCGTGATACCCAGTGCCAGTTGCACCTCTTTGGTAATGTCCGGCATGTTCTTGATCTCACCCTTAGGTTTAAGGTCAGAGTAGTAGACATTGGGAAAGCCAATGATGATGTGCAGGTGCTTGGAGTACGTCACATAGACAGCAAAGAACAGAATACCCAGGATGTGGAACCACCAGGAAAATCGCTCATAGGCAACCAGCGCGGTATTGCTGAACCCAGCAAATAAGGGTTTCAGACCCTGGCTGATGAGAAAATCACCGACGGGCACTTCACCATAATGACCAACGCCCCGCTCGCGCAGCACGCTGTCGGAGGCATTCCAGGTCAGGAAAGCCAGCATCAGCAGGATCTCGAACATCAGAATAAGGGTAGCATCCAGCCGGGGCCAGCGCCAGCTCATCTCCCGGTGCCGCTCCGGCTGAAACCGCCCTACCCGCATTACATAGCGACGGGCCAGAAACGCGACGCAGACGGCGATCACACCCATCGCCAATACCTCAAACACGCCGATCAGGAACGGATAAATCCCGGTAATATACGGAGCAAAAACGCGGTGTGTGCCCAAAATACCGTCGATGATAATCTCCAGTATCTCGATATTGATAATAATAAAACCAGCGTAGATGATGAAGTGCATAAAGCCGACCAGCGGTTTGGCAAACATCTTCCGCTGCCCAAAGGCCACCCGCAGCATAATGCGCATACGTTCGCCGGGGTTGTCGGTACGATCCTCCGGCCGGCCGAGTTGAATTGCCCGCTTAATGAGGTTGTAGCGCTGCCAGATGAAATAGCCGGTAACGCCGAGGGCCACGATAAATAGGATTTGTTCGATGAAAACCATATGTTTTGTTTAGACTGGCATTCAGCTATTTACCCGCTGTACCAAAATTTTGTTAAAATTTATTTGAAAAAGGGTTTGCGCGGAGGTCGTTAACCGCTTACCTTTGCACCCACATTTAACGGTTAACCGTTAGCGGTGATGTAGCTCAGTTGGTAGAGCAAAGGACTGAAAATCCTTGTGTCGGCGGTTCGATTCCGTCCATCACCACCCTCCGACCCCGCACCCCTGCGGGGTTTTTTGTTTTATCTCCTTCTCTTTTCATAACGATTTCCACGGCGTTTAGTATGCATGCATACCATTTTTTGACGAGCAAATATAATTGTTCTCAGGTAATGTACCTATGAGCTTCAGCCCGTTTTTTAGTTTGAGGAGAATGAAATTACCCCTACCTGAAGCAAGATTGTCACATACCCTGCTACTGGCCACAAACTGTTTGTCCACTTCTCGCTGCTCGTCCGCGACTGTGTCGCGAGATGGGCGAGGTCCGCGATTGTATCGCGCGTAATCCTGTCCAGTACCTCCCCGATGTTATGGTTAGCCGATAGTCATACTCCGTCTGTCCGACTCCTCCTTCACCAGAAGGCTCCCTCAGGTGCTGGGATAACGGTGCCTCGAAGTTCTAGGTAGCGGCCAGCATCATCTCAACCACACCGTCTACATGCCGGTCTGCCGCTACCAAGCCAACTGTGTCAATACCCAAACGTAGGGCTATGGAGGATCGAATTTATATACTTTAACGTCCGCAGGCTATAAAAAAGCAACGCTCCCCCGGAGGAGAGCGTTGCCGTATCGTGCAGGTCTGATAGACCTTAGGCGCTTCTTATCAGTTGCCTGACTTCATGATTCGCATGGTAGCGCGGCCTTTGTCACCTTCGGCCGACAGGATGTACAGACCAGCGCCATTCTCGCGAATATCAATGGTTGCGTTACCCTCACCGTTGCTCAGGTTTACCGGCCACTCACCGCGTACGCGGTTGGTCAGATCGTACAGCTTCAGTTTCACCGTCTTCAGGTCAGAGGCAGCGCCTTTCACCGTTACGTTCAGCACATCGCTTGTTGGGTTCGGGTAAGCCTGAACCTCCAGCTTCATCGGCGTTTCAGCAGAGACAGCTTCAACAGCAGCTTCGCGGGCGTTGGTAGTTGAAACATTGCCACCGCGAATAACTAGGTTACCACCCCCTAACGTTTTCTCAACTGTTTTAACGCCGTTCCACTCACTAGCGAACCATAAGCCGCCATCTTTATCCCATGCTGTAATGGCGATTCCATCAGCCGTACCAGGCTCTCCTCTATCAGTCATATTGACTTGGAGACTCAGATTTCCTGATAGAGAAATGACATTCAACGGATCAGTAATATCCTGAATATTGGCTTTACCATTGAACACTGCCGTTGCTACAGTAGCGCTAACATTTTGCACAGCTAAAGAAGTCATTACATTACCCTTTATCTGATATACACGCAACACACCATCCTCTACACGACGAATAATCGTGTTAATGTTACCCTGTAAACTCTTACCGCTCTTGTTGTACTTGATATTGAAGCCAAAGTTATTCTTAGTACCGGCAGTAGCAGCTTTTGTACCTGCAGAATTGGTTACAACAACATAGCCTCCACCAGTAACAAAGTCATTCAGAGGTTTTGAGATAGTAACAACTGTTTGGTCATTGCCGATATAATATCCGTTAACCAACACCTGAACAGTAAATTGTTTAGATTCTGCAGTCCCAATATCTATTGACCAGTTTACAGTAGCCGTACCAGTTTTGGTATCACCGGGATTAACATATCCAATTGTTGCCGGAATCGTTTGGCCTGTCTCAAGAATTCTGAATGTAACAGTTGCATTCTTAATATCCCCTAAATATGGATCATAAGCAGGATCGGAAGGCACCGCTGTTATATCCTGAATCGTGGCGCTAAGCGTTACAATAGCTGCACTTGAGTTAGAGCCGGAAGTCGACGCAAACAAGGCACCCGTGTAGGTAGCAATCGCATTCTCTTTGGTAACCGTCAGAGAATTTGTACTTGACGTTATAGCATCGTACGGACACGCACCAGCATAAGTAGCCACTACAGGGTAAGTACCAGGAGCCTGAGTAATGGCTAGCGTTGTACTGGCGACGCCTGAACCATTAGTTACTGCAGTTACGGATTGTGTTCCGGCAGTAAAGCTTACAGTTTGGCTGCTAATACCAGATCCATTAGCCTGCAACGTTGCCGTTAGGGTAACTACATCCGAGTATTGAACAGACGGTGTGCTAATCAGAGACAACGTAGTTGGCTGTTTGACAATAGTTACATTCTGCGTAGCAGTCTGGCTGTTACCTGATGCATCCGTTACCGTCCAGGTCACCACTGTAGTACCTAGGCTGAAACTGCTCGGTGCATTGTTGGTCACTGCCGTTACACTACAGTTATCAGACGTTACGGGTGTGCCCAATTGAGCACCAACAAGTGTCCAAGTACATCCAACAGCATTAGCATTAATAGTTACCGCAGCCGGTGCACTTATAGATGGTGCAGTCAAATCCACAACTGTCACCTGAGCGATCGCTGTCGTAGAGTTCCCACTAGCATCAGTTACTGTCACCGTCACTGTAGTCGGAGCGCTTACGTTTGAGCAGTCGAAGCTGGTCTTGCTTAACTGTACTGTTGGAATACCACAGTTATCGGCCTTGGTAGCTATCACATTAGACTCAGCTAAAGTTGCAACACCAGAAGCATTTAGCGTCAACGTAGCCGGTTTGGTTGTCACAGTTGGCGCAGTCAGATCCACAACTGTCACTTGAGCGGTTGCTGTGGTTGAGTTGCCGCTGGCATCAGTCACTGTTACCGTTACTGCAGTAGGAGCGCTTACGTTTGAGCAGTCGAAGCTGGTCTTGCTCAACGTCACTACCGGATTCGGGTCACAGTTGTCTGCTTTGCTAGCTACCACATCTGTTACTGTCAAGGTTGCTGTTGTACCATTCAGAGTCAACGTTACTGGTTTTGTCGTTACCGTTGGAGCCGTGTTGTCGATCACCGTCACGTTCACACTAGAGACGGTCTGGTTACCGCTGGCATCCGTGGCCGTTACACTCACCGGAGCAGTGCCCAGATCAGCACAGCTGAAGGCCGTCTTG